>NZ_JADDYK010000033.1:221806-272804 GCF_015163615.1 Vibrio sp. OPT18 | reverse complement strand
CTTTTTCGCTTTACCCATGTCACCACCGTTCTAACTATCACAAAGGTTCAGATCACGGGACTTGGAAAAGGTTCAACTGATTTAGGCAACAACGCCTTGTAAACTTGTTAGTTAATGTACTTAAGCCAGTTCACCCGTTTGCGAGAAAGCTTCTAGCTTCGCTGCATAAGGTTGTAGGTCTCCGATATTCAGATTTACCCACTCGTCATTGAAGTAAGTGTCTAGGTAACGCTCACCACTGTCACACAGTAAAGTCACGATAGAACCTTTTTCTCCACGTGCTTTCATTTCACTGGCTAGCTGAAGCACACCGTACATGTTAGTCCCGGTTGATGCGCCAACCTTGCGGCCAAGAATGTCAGATAACCAATGTGTCGTTGCGATACTTGCTGCATCTGGAATTTTGCGCATTTCGTCGACCACACCAGGAATGAAGCTTGGTTCTGCTCGTGGGCGACCAATGCCTTCAATCTTGCTGAATGTACTGCCTTTCACGTTCGCATTGCCGGTTTGGAAGTATTCGTGGAATACAGAGTTTTCAGGGTCGACAACACAAAGCTTAGTTTCATGTTGTTGGTAGCGAATGAAACGGCCAATCGTCGCTGAAGTACCGCCAGTACCTGGGCTCATTACTACCCAAGCCGGAACTGGGTGATCTTCCATCTGCATTTGATTGAAAATCGAGTTCGCGATGTTGTTGTTACCACGCCAGTCGGTTGCGCGCTCCGCGTAAGTAAATTGGTCCATGTAGTGACCATTCAACTCTTCTGCTAAACGGCGAGACTCATCGTAAATTTCATCTGAGCGGTCAACAAGATGCGCTTGACCACCGTAGAATTCTATCTGTTCAATCTTCTTCTTCGCTGTGCATTTTGGCATTACTGCAATAAACGGCAGGCCAAGTAGGCGAGCAAAGTACGCTTCAGATACCGCAGTGCTACCCGATGAAGATTCAATGATTGTTGTTTCTGGACCAACCCAACCGTTACAGATAGCGTATAAGAACAGAGAACGCGCTAAACGGTGTTTTAAAGAGCCTGTAGGGTGTGTGCTTTCATCTTTAAGGTAAACATCAATGCCTTCGATACTTGGTAGATCGAGCTTGATAAGGTGCGTATCCGCTGAGCGTTGGTAGTCCGCTTCAATTTTACGAATCGCGTTGTTAATCCATTGATGGTCAGTGCACATAAGCGTTCTCCTGATCGAGTGTAGGAATTCTTTGTAATTGGTATGGTTCTAATTTATCCATAATTCGAGAGAAAAACTTTGCCATATTTGCTTTGTTTTGCTTAAATTGTAGAAAATTATTCTCTTTAAATGCGATTTGGTGAAAGTGTGATAGATGCCGTAGATAAAAAAATATTAGGGTTACTGCAAGAAGACAGCACCCTGTCATTGAATGACATTTCTGAAGCGGTCAATCTCACTACAACGCCTTGTTGGAAAAGGCTTAAGCGCCTCGAAGAGAACGGTATTATTGAGAAAAGAGTCGCACTGCTGAACCCGGAAAAACTGGATCTTTCCTTTACTGCGTTCGTTTTAGTGAAAACCAGTGATCATTCTCACGAGTGGTATGGTCGTTTTGTGAATACTGTGTCGGAGTTTCCAGAAGTGATGGAGTTTTATCGTATGGCTGGCGAATATGACTATATGATGAAGGTTCAGGTTAAAGACATGAAGTGCTTTGATGATTTCTATAAGCGCTTGGTGAATAGCATTGATGGTATCTCTAATGTGACCTCGACGTTTGCGATGGAACCGTTGAAGTACACTACAGCATTGCCGCTTTAAGCTGCGCCTAGTAATAGATTAACTATCGCTTTAGTTTAACTATCTTCTCAGTTTAGATCTCGCCTCTGCGATAAAGAAAAGGATTATTCATGTTTGCAAAAGTATCTACCGCTATCCAGCTAGTATTGGCGGTCGCCATTTTTTACTTGGGTTACACCATTTACTCATTGACCAATAAAGTCGGTGAAATCGTTGATACTTATCCGCAAGTTATCGAAGACATATCGGGCCTCACCAAAGGCCTTAAAGTAGAAGAGCTATTAGCGCTTGCTGAACATGTCAGCGATCTTGCTCCTCAGGTGTTAAACACTGTCGAAGAAGTTAGAAAGACGATCGATGATGTGAATCAAACGGTAGCCTCGGTCGACAACAAAATCCCTGCGATTTTAGATGAAGTCAAAAATGTTCGAACGGAAGTCGAGCAGGTAAGAACCGATGTTATTCCTCCAACATTAACGGAATTAAAGAGATACCGCGTAGATGTAATGCCACCAATGCTCGCTGAAAGTAAGTCTTACCGCGAACAGACTATTCCTGTCATCGTCACGGAATCTGAAATGCTACGAGCGGAAGTCCCTGGCATTTTGGCACAAGCTAATTTGTTAGCGGATAAGAGTAAAGAGCTCGCTCAGGGAGCCGCAGAGGGCGCGGTGAAAGGTGTAGTGTTATCGCCATTTAACCTACTGCGTGACGCAGGTGATGGCATCAAAACACGAGTACAGAGCGAGTTTGAGCCTACGCTAGAAGCAGAATAAACTTTAGTCACTCTTAAGTGACGGCTTTTCGTTAGTGTTATAAAAAAGAGAGGCTAGGTATTAAACCTAGCCTCTCTTTTTGTTTTCTCGTACATATTTGGGGCTTTTAAAACAGCGCTTGATCGCTATTTAGTAAAGCGCATCACACCTTCTTGTACTGCTGTCGCTACGAGCTCACCTTTTTGATTAAAGATCTCGCCACGAACTAGGCCGCGAGTATTAGCTGCCGTTGGGCTTTCAATCGCATAAAGCAGCCATTCGTCCATTTTGAATGGGCGGTGGAACCAGATTGAGTGATCAATCGTCGCTACTTGGAAATTTGGCGTCATGATAGAGACTTCATGAGGGTGAAGCGCCGTCACCAAGAATCCCCAGTCCGATGCGTAAGCAAGCAGGTATTGGTGGATCAATTGGTTGTCTGGCATTGCACCATTCGCTCTTACCCAGAGGTACTGTTTCGCTTCCGTCTTCTTAGGTTTCAGTGGATTCACGACCGTCACCGGGCGCATCTCAATCGGCTTTTCGCCACAGAAGGTTTTGCGCAGTTTCTCTGGTAAGAATTCCGCGATGTGGCTCGCTAATTCAGTTTCTGAGGCAAAGTTCTCTGGTCCAGGAATGTCAGGCATTGAAATCTGGTGCTCAAACCCTGGCGCATCGCCATGATAAGAAGCCGTGAGATAGAAAATAGGGCGGCCATTTTGAATCGCTTTTACACGGCGTGTGCTAAAGCTGCGTCCATCTCGTAGGTTCTCAACATCGTAAATGATTGGCTTTTCAGGATCGCCGGGAAACAGAAAATAACTGTGGAACGAGTGAACACTACGGTCGTCTTGGACGGTATAACGAGCAGCAGAAAGCGCTTGTCCCAATACCTGACCGCCGTATACCTGTGGTAGGCCTAGGTTCTCACTTTGCCCACGGAATAAACCTTCTTCCAGTTTTTCTAGCTGAAGTAAACTTAGTAATTCTTGTAAAGGTTGACTCATCGCCAGCATTCCTCTTCGTAAAATGGGTGTCAGATTATGGTGTTAATCATTTAGCTTAGTCAGATATCTGTCAATAAATCATAGGGTTTCAAGACAGAATATGAAAGCTCTCTTATAATTGGTCAGTAGATTTGCCGAGTCCGGCAAACATGTTGAGAGAAATTGAATATGAAAAAGGCTCTAATTCTTATTACGTCTTTAGTATCGTTTGGCCTACTTGTTGGTTGCCAAGCAACATCAGAAACGAACGCTTCTCAAGAAGTGGTTGCAGAGAACACTCAAGTGATTTCAGGAACAGTAAGCTATCGTGAAAGAATTGCACTGCCAGAGAATGCAGTAGTTACCGTTACGCTAGAAGATATCTCACTGGCTGACGCACCATCGACGGTTATCGCAACTCAAGAGTTCACCACAGACGGTAAGCAAGTACCGTTCGCGTTCGAGCTAAACTACGACAACGACAAAATTAAAGCTAACCACCGTTACAACATGCGCGCATCGATTCATGTTGACGGCAAACTGCGTTTCACTACTGATACTATTAAGTCAGTAATTACTGATGTAGAAAATACACAGCAAGCAGACCTACGTTTGGTTGGTGTTCGTTAATCAGAAGTCGATGCCACTGTTAAGGCATCTTGATTGGCTTAATTTAGCCAGTTGAATTGACGATTAGTGGCAGCTCTAGGGCTGCCATTTGTATATTCTGAGTTTGATCTTTCCTGCATCACTTACCTCAACCCCTTCTTTAACCAAATGCTGCTTTTGTCGGTCGAACGAATCACCCTTTAAAGATATTTCACCCTTGCTGTTTATCACTCGATACCAAGGCAGTTTGCTACCTTCTGGCAGGTTGCCCAGCGCTTTACCAACATGGCGCGCATAGCCCGGAAATCCTGAAAAACGTGCTATGTCTCCATAAGTTGTTACTTTTCCATATGGAATTTGGTGAATCACAGCAAAGATTTGGCTCAAAAATTGGTCCATACTAAATGTTCCTAGTTCATTAATACCACGGATCGGTAGAAGGAGAGGGCTATGGTATTTACAACGTTTCAGTTCTTGATCACCACATTATTAGCGGTTGTTTGCGCGAGAGCAATCAGTTTAAGTGAGGGAGATATCCCGGTGCTTGCAATGGTAATTCCTGCATTATGGATTTTACCGCAGGGAGGCATAGCAGGATTAGCTTTGCTTGCTGCCATGACCACTTATGGTCTAACCCTTCCTTTACAGCCTATCACGCTGTCTGTCAGTGCATGGGTACTATTCCCGCTATTGATGGTGGTCTTCTCAAGACGCAGTAGTTTGTCGGTCGTGATTATTTCCGGCTTGATTGTGACTACTTTGCAGGTCGGGATCATGGTGACACAATCAGCAGGCAAGCTTGAAGGCGTCCCGTGGGTTACCACACTTCAAACCTTATCAATCATCGTGATTTGGTGGGCGGCAAATCATCTTAAGCCCGCTAGCCGACACAGCTGGTGGTCATTAGGCTTAATACTTCCATTATGGATAGCCGATTTACCTTATGCCGCTTTGGTTGCCTTGTGTGTAACGGGCATCATGGCATCGATGGAAACGCTGACGCGCTTGAAAACCTTCCGCTGGAATAAACTATTGTGTTGGACATTGCCGACGGTTGGTTTTGCGGCACTGGTGATTACCCCAAGCATCGAAGTACCAAGCCCAGTCTTTGTGGTGTGGTTGTGTCTATTAGGTACAGCGTGGATGACAGACTACATCATTCGCACAGAAGATAACGAAGACATCGATATCTAGCACTCCAGCAATCCAAACCTTCCAAATGCAGGTAAATGGTGAATTTACCTGCGATTTTCTAGTGGTTTGAATAAAGGATAAGCACTTAGACCGCAATTGTTCAAAAATAGGGTGGAAGGGCTTGCAATGGTTGCTGTGATGCTTAATAATCCAATCACTCTTTGAGGCAAGCCTCTTAGAAAACGAATCTATGGGGGCCTGGTCCTCCCGCAACAATAGCTCGTGAACTCGGTCAGGCCTGGAAGGGAGCAGCCGCAGCGAGTGACTTGTGTGCCGGGATGTGGCTGGGTTCCCACCCCTTAAAAAAGCCGCTCTTTATGAGCGGCTTTTTGCTATCTGGAGCTTTTTAAATCGTTTCTTCAAATATTGTCTAAATCTTTCAGATTGTCCAGTTCAATATTTTCAAAATCCTATCACCCCAAAGCCTGTCAAAAAGTGCAAGCAGTCATTGTCTACACTGTTTGAAAGCCACCAAACTATTCGTAAATGCTGTATGAAAAGTATTTACTCGCAATTTTTTGGTGCTGGCCATTGTCGATCAGCTTTTGTATTCCGCTATCGATAAGATCTTTTAATTCGTCATCTTGTTTTCTAACAGCTACACCAATACCGCGCCCAAACCATTTTTCTTCTGTAAATTTAGGACCCGTAAAGTGATAGTCCTTACCTTGTTCCGTTTCAAGAAAGCCCGCATTCAGTCCCATAGAACCACCAAACACGCTATCTAGGCGCCCGTTGAGTAAATCGGTAAAGGCTTCGTCGAATGATCCATAACGCTTGATATCTACATTTGGGTAGATCTCGGAAAGGTATTTGTCACCAATGGTAGCGCGCTGAACTCCAATTGTTAGTTCATTTAAGCTGCCGTCATCCATATTGATTTCACGCCCCTTTTCCATGACAAAACGAGTGGGAACTTTAGCGTAAGGCATCGTGAAGTTAACTTTCTTTTCACGTTCTTCGGTAATTGTCATCGCAGCAATGATTGCGTCGTTTTTACGGCTTAAAAGAGATGGGATAATACCGTCCCAATCAGTTTTTGAGATGATACATTTTACTTCTAATTCGATACACAAGGAGTTGGCTAAATCGACTTCAAACCCCTCTAATTCACCATCTTGCGTTGTCCAACTGAACGGTGGGTAGGCCCCTTCCACCGTAAAGCGAATTTGTTTCCAATCTTTTGCGTATGTGAACACAGAGAAAACACTGACGAGTACAACAAATATCCACTTCATTTTTATTTCCTTATAGTAACAATGGGTACCGATGATTAACTATTTGTTAATGGTTATCAATGCTGGTGCATATTGATGTAAGCAAAGACATGCATAACAATGAGTTTGCTTGCGTTTTATTTTTAGAAGCACAGCTAGTGTATTCAATGAAGATAAATTACGTACCTTTCTCAATTCGCAGGCAACACAACAGCAGACGCTACTTCGTCTGAATCTTCTTTGCTTTCTACTTGGTAGGCAACCTAATCAATCGTCTCCGGAAAAGTAAAAAAGACTTTACACATTGGTTTAGTCATTTCTGATGTATCGAACAGCGCTATTAATCCATTGAAAGTATTCTGTAAAATTTTCAAAGGGTGTAGTGTGTCCTTCGAGAAGGGAGGATATGATAACAGCTAGTTTGATTGATAAGCCGATCGTAAAATTGATGATAAACACGTTCATACACAACACCTAGTGGGTAACTTATAGTTTTCTGTGCCCACAGAATAAAAAATGGACAAAAATTGGCTAATATCAATTGAATACAGTTAACCATATGTCTCGAGGTGTATTTTCGCGTATGAATATAAAACAAGCCCTGAAAATTGCAGAAGACGGTTATGCACCCTTGTTTAAAGCTACAGATTTTTTGCTAATAAACCTTTCTTTAACAATTATTGTAAATACGGCATTTGTTGATGAGACTGCAATCGATGTTGCAGGGGCTTTCTTCGTCGCGACATTCTTTTTGTTGTTTGGTGAGTATTGCCATTTATACCGAACTCATATTCGCCGACGCCTTGACTCTTCTATTCTTCGTATTTTGGCGACAGCCTTCCTTACCTTGATTGCGATGGAAATCGTTAAATATAACGTGGCGGATTTGGTGGGAAGTCAAATAAGTCACTTTCGTAATGGCTTGTATTATATTTGGTTCGCCAGCGCAATGTTATCAACCATTTTAGTTCGAGTGGTTGCCTTTGCTATCTACCGACAGTGCTTTAAAAAGTACAAAAAGGTAAAGAGAATCGCGATTGTCGGATTGTCACCAGCAGCGCTCGTTTTGGAAAAACAATTGCTGACTTTTTATAGGAGTCAGGATATCAAGATTGAGCTGTATGATGACCGAAGGGAAGAGCGATTTGGGTACATGATTAAGTCTCGCTACGTAGGAAGAGTGGATATGCTGATTGAAAAGGCACAAAACAACGAGATTGATGAAGTTTATATAGCGTTACCTATGGTTGCGAAAGAGCGAATAATTGACTGTTTAACTCTTTTATCTGATACAACCGTTGATACTTTTATGGTTCCTGATCTATATAGCTATAACCTTTCTGCGTCCCAGTTTAAGTCAATTGGTCATGTACAAACGTTAAGTATTTTCGGTACTCCCTTTGATGGCATGGGTGGGGTGACTAAGCGTATCGAGGATATTGTCTTAGCTAGCCTCATTTTGTTACTTATTACGCCTGTTCTTTGCGCTGTGGCAATCGGAGTCAAACTCAGTTCTAAAGGTCCTATCTTGTTTAAACAAGATCGTTATGGTCTGGGTGGGAAAAAGATAAAGGTATGGAAATTTCGCTCTATGAATGTGATGGAGAATGGGGTCGATTTTAAACAAGCAACGTATTCAGACCCAAGAGTGACAAAGTTTGGTGCGTTTATTCGCCGCACATCCTTAGATGAGCTTCCTCAATTTTTTAATGTGTTACAAGGTTCAATGTCTATCGTAGGGCCAAGACCTCATGCGGTTGCGCATAATGAGCAGTACCGGAAGATCGTATCTAACTACATGATTAGGCATAAAGTAAAGCCCGGCATAACAGGTTGGGCGCAAATTAATGGTTATCGTGGAGAGACCGAAACCGTCGATAAAATGAGTAAGCGGGTTCAGTATGACATCGTTTATTTACAGAATTGGTCGCTTTGGTTGGACATTAAAATAGTGTTTCTAACAGTTTTCAAAGGGTTTGTTAGTGAAAAGGCGTACTAGCCTATTAAGTGTCAATGTTGTGTTTTCTCTTGGTTTGGTTAGCCAAGTTTGTCATGCCGAGCTTACTCCCAAGTCGCATATCTCAGTCGCGGGTATTGATGTTCAGTCACATGTCGGCGTTGAGTATGGTCAGGATTCCAATGTGACATACCAAGTTGAATCGATGAATGAGCTAGACTCAACTTATACCAAATTAACACCGTATTTACGTGCAGTAGGCGAGCGTGGAGAGGACCGATATGTGCTGGTTTACTCTGGTGATTATTCGCGCTATGACAGTGCAAGTGATGATGATTACACCGACCATTTTTTAATGTTTCAATCTTCGTTGAGGTTTGGGCTTAAGCACGGCCTTGATTGGTTTATCCAGCAAGATTGGGGGCATGAGGAAAGGGGTACAGAGCTAACGGAAGGTTTCAATCCTACTCAGTTTGCATCTTTTGGGGTGAATACACCGTTACAAAACCGGTTCCTAAATAGTGAGATACGATATAGCTATGGGTCGCCTGAGGGGCGGGGGAAATTAGACTTTGCTTGGCAGGTTAAAGATATAACGTTTGATGAGTTGGACGAAATACAAAGCGCATCCAGTGACTTCTACCATTATATAAAAGAGCAGGAATGGAAAGAAAATACTATAACTGCTGAATTGTTCGACCAATATTCATCGCGGACTCGCTTTCGATACAGTCTAATTAGTAATCTAAGAAGCTATGAAGCAAATTCGGCTAAGGATTCGAGCGAACATTATGCGCTCGTCGGTTTGAAGTCCCAACGAACGGGCAAACTGATAATAGAGACTGATTTAGCATGGTTGTACAAGCGTTTTCCGAATAACAGCGAGGCACAATCGTTCAGTGGTTTAAATTGGGACGCTAATATTAACTGGCAACCACTCAAGCATTCGAAGTGGTCTTTATATGGTTGGCGCAGAGTCAAAGACCCAACGGAAGAAGGTGGTTATATTCTTAACACTAAGGTCGGTATATCGTGGAAACATCATTGGTGGGTCGAGCGGTTAAGTACTACGGTTGATTATGGAAGAGAAGTCGATGACTATCGGGTAGAACAGAATGACAGAAAGGATGATCTAGACGTTGCGTCGGTCACGTTAGGGTATGATTTTCGGCCGTCGATTCGGCTTGAGTTGAACTATCAGTTCGCCCGTAAACGTTCGAACGAGGATGAAGTGGTGTTTTTCATCGGAGATAACTCCCAATCCCCGGTGAGTCGTCAACTTGGCTATGACAAAAACACAATTGGATTGACACTAAAGGTACAGATCTAGAGATGAAAAAAATAAAGCTACTGCTATTAGGTTACTGTGTGTTGATGAGCTGTATTAGTTTTGCCGCAACCGCAACCGCAACCAAGACAGCACCTGAAAAAGAAGTGAAAGGCACTACTTCTAAGACTCTTGAAAATAGCCATCAGTCAGCTAACAGTGAGACCCGAGAGTACCTTTTGGGACCAGGAGACACGATACGAATCTGGGTGTATGGAGAGAAAGAAATGTCGATGTCGCTAAAGATAGGCAAGCGTGGTGATATTAATTTCCCCTATATAGGTCGAGTACAGCTCTCGGGACAAACGACAGATTCGATAGAGCACGACATTGAAACTCGTTTGAAAGCTGGGTTTATTCGCTCGCCAATGGTAACTGTCACTATGGAAGAATTTCGGAAATTTTTTCTTCTTGGAGAAGTTGAAAGCCCAAATGGTTATGAATATGAACCACAACTTACGGTTGAACAAGCGATTGCTATGGCAGGTGGCTTCACCGATAGAGCCGATAGAAGTGATATTAACATTCGCCCATCAGGGCAAAAAGTATTGATAAAGAAAGTCGACATGACACATTCAGTCTATCCTGGCGATGTTGTTATTGTTGAGAAGAGCTTTTTCTAAGGTGAAAAAATTAATGGTAGAACGTGGTAAACCTTTAGAAAGTAACGTCAACTTTGCACCGCTTCTGGGCGCTCTGAAAAATCATGGGCTTAAGTTATTGCTGATTACAGTGGTAGTAACAGGGTTAAGTCTGCCGGTGATTTGGTCGATGACGGCTAAATACGTCTCGACGGCGACAGTATTGATTAAGGCGCAACCGGACAATGCTTCTCCGATTGACCCGATAGAAGATTATGACTCTGCTCGCTCACAATACTATGAAACTCAATTTAACCTTATGCAATCTAGAGTGGTGTTGGTCAAAGCCGTTGAAGAGCTAGAGCTGCAACAAAATGAACAATTTAACGGGGCAATGCTGACTGATAATGGCGACTGGACATTGTCTAGAGAGTTACGTATTGAACATGCTGTTAAAGAGTTGAAACGGCATCTAACGTTTACTTCAGTGCGCTTAACTCAATTAGTTTATGTGTCTTATGAATCCGCGAACGCACAACAAGCTTCAAGGATAGCAAATGTAGTAGCGCAAGCTTTTATTGACTATACGGTGGAGCAAAAAATAGCGAAAACCCAACAAGCTAAGCTGTGGAATCAGCAACAACTTGGTGTGCTCAAAAAGCAAATTCGCCAGCAAAAACAAGAAATAGACGCGTTTTTACAAAGAGAAGGGTTACTGACTTTTCGCGGTGTTGATGGATTTGAAACAGAAGAACTCGGGATTATTACCAATAAATTGGCTGATGCAAAAGAGCGGCGCCTGACCGCGCAAGCCAATTATGAATTAGTGAACAAATACATGAAAGGTGACACGGCGAGTCTCACCTCGTTGCCTGACTTTTCTTCTCATCCTCAGCTTCAAGATCTTAGAATTGCACTTATACAAGCAAAAAGGAAACTGTCTGATCTTAATCGACGATATGGGCCAAAACACATTAAAGTTCTTGAAGCCAATGCTGAAATAGAGGTTATTCATAAACAAACCGTACAGCTGCTTGATGAGTTAAAGCTGGGGCTTCAGCAAAAATATCAAGCAGAACTCATCAAAGAAAACCACTATAAAGCGCTATTAGCCTTACATAAAAAGGACTTTTTTACACTCGCTGATAAACGTGAGCATTATGACAGTTTGATGGCCGACCTTACTCAAAAACAATCGCTATATGAACAGCTTTATCTGCGTACAACTGAGCATGCTCTTAACACAACATATAGAGAGCAAGACGCACGAATTTACGATCCTGCGGTGGTCAGTGAGCGCCCAGCGAAACCTAATAAACCATTGTTAGTCGTGATGGTAAGTATAATGACAATGATAATTAGCGTTCTGATTGTCATTATTCGGGCTGCCACCAAACAAACAATAACAACTCTCGCACAGTTGGAGGCAAAGCTTGGGTTGATTCCACTGACGGATATGCCCACATTCATTAGTGAACCGATGCCGGCATGGGCGTTAGGTAAGCAAATCCTTTCCAACCTATATGCGAACGAGATCGGTAATGGCGCTTATACCGCATTATCTTTAGCTCGCCCCAGCAGCCAATGCGTTGGTGTCGTATCGTCATACCGACAAGAAGGGGCAACGACGACGGCGTTGTTATTAGCTGCTGCGGTCAGTGAAGTGAAACCAACCTTACTGCTTGATTTGGATTATCGTGGAGAAGGCGAATTTACAAGAGATATTATTGCGGACAGTCACTGCAGTACCGCTAAGTTAAACGAGCAGGAGGAAATTGCTGGGTTTAGTCATTTGGTGTTTAGCCAATTGAATTCGATACAAATAAGTGATGAAAACAAATCTTCATCATTACAAGAAGCACTACAACTCGATATTGAGCAAGTCACTATGCCAATATCGCAGGGATTGTCTTATATCGCCCCTGGTACTCTGGCAGAGTCACCATTAACTTTTTTTGCTCGTCCAGAATGTGAATCTGCATTGTTGGCACTTTGTCAGCGTTTTGAATCTGTCATCATTAAGCTTCCGCCTCTGAATGATAGTAAGGATGCACAGCTCCTATTGCGCCTTTTGGACAGCCTGATTGTCGTGGTCAAATCTGAGCAACATACGGCGAATGAAATACAGTATCAACTGAATAAGTTGTCGCCGTTGTTGAACCAGCCAGCTTTTGGAGTTCTCAATCAAGTGAGTGATGACCTGATTGTAGGTGAAGAATCTCTGCGTTTTATTGCTCAAGGTAGTATGGATTTACTCAATATTGAGGATTCTTAGTGAGCTTGCTTAAAAGCATTTCCACTATTGCAACATCATCGATATTGTCTCAGTTAATTGGGGCAGGATCGATATGGTTGATTTCGCATTGGTACGGGATGTCGGAAGTCGGCTCATACGCGTTAACGTACAGTATTGCCTTAATTGGCGCACAAATTTGTACATTTGCATCACAGTTATTACTGCCAAAACAACAACCTAATGAATTAGGGCAAAACGTATCATTTTGCTTGCTGTTCAGTGTTTGTGCATCGTTCATTTACTCTATTGGTATAGCATGTTTTTTTGACCGTCCCATACTTCAAATTCTGATGTTAACGTTGGCGCATGCATGGGTTTTGATCTCTGAGAATTTACTGCTTAGAGATGGAAAAATGAAGTCGCTCGCCTTACAAAGAACATCGATTTCTATATTGGTGTTGTTACTTGTTTCTGTCAGCGAAGATTTGAGTGCATTTTATTGGGCTTGGGGGGGGGCGTTGTTAGTGTACATGCTGCTATGTATTGGTTACTCACTACCAAGGAACGTGATGAACATGAATCAATTCTCGCTTTCGTCTCTGTCATTGTTCTTCCGTAAACACAAACATCATATTGTCAAAGTTGGGAGCGCTGAGGTTTTGGCAATGGTGAATAACAATTTACCCGTTATTCTTATTAACGTGTGGTTCAGCCCTACCGTGGCTGGTTATTACGCCGTAGTCAGCCGATTTTGCTTAGCGCCTATTGTGATTGTTGGTAACGCTGTAAGAAACTCTATTTTTTCCAGTTGGTCCGTCGACTTTCGGCATAATCAGTTCAATTACGCCGAATTCTCCAAAGTGCGCCGATTACTCTTTGCTTTGGGGATGGCGGCGGTAATTGGAGTCTTCATTTTCTACCCTATAGTGATGCAATTAGGGTTTAGCGCTGAATGGGTCGCTTCAGTGCCAACGTCTCGCTATATGCTACCGTATTTGTTTATGGCGCTAGCGGTGTGCCCATTGACCGTTCTTGAGTTGGTTTATGGATCTCCCAAGTATTTCCTTCGCATTCAGCTTGAGCAACTTATGGTGGTGGTATTGGCTTTAGGTACGCTGCCATTTTTTATAAGTGATTATGCATATTCGGTTATTGCTTTCGCCGTACTGTCTTCGATTCGGTACTTGTTTATTTATTTCAAAGTGAATAAAACGGCTTTGCGACTTCGTCGAACGATGGAGGCGACTTGAAGGTAAATAATGGTCTGTTTTTGCAGGTATACACGTTTGTTGCGTTAGTTGCTTGTGGGCTAGTACAGTACCTAACTGGTGTTGGTGCAGTGCTTTGGCTACCATTTGTTGCTGCCTCTGCGATGGTTTTGTTGCTATTGATGCAAACCAATTATGAAACGGTTAAATTAGATACTATAGAAACAGTGCTCACATTGTTGTTGGTGGGTGCCTATACGTTGATCTTAGCGTCGACAGTTCTACAAAATGGGCTGACGGTGACCATTGTAGGTTGGAAGAACGAACTTGCATTGTCGCTTATTTTTCTATGTTTACTATTGGGGTTTATCCGAGAGTCGCAGCTTTACCGGGTGGTACAGATGCTGTATTGGACTTTCTATCTACAATTCCCAGTTATCTTGTATCAGATTTTAGTTGTTGTTCCACAACGTGTCGCTTTGAAAGGTGAATTTGAAAAGTGGGATTCCGTGGTTGGGACTTTCGGTGGTGACCCTATGGGCGGGGGGAATACGGCAGCATTAGGATTATTTTGTTTACTTGTAATGCTCCTTAAATTGTCTGAATTTAGGCATGGTGTAGTTAGTCGGCTTAACATGATACTGCATATTGTTGCCGCGTTTATTTTGTGCGTTCTTGGTGAAGTTAAGTTCGTCATTTTGCTTGCTCCTATACTTTTAATATTTGTTTGGCTGTGCCCTAGCTATGTTTACGGCGTTAGGCAAAAGGATATTAAGAAAGTGCTTCTTATGGTTTTCACCATGGGGGTGTTAGTTTTATTGGCAATAGTTGTCCTTGCTGCGTCTTACGCAACCGCTTTCGATACCGACCCTGACCACAGTGCTTTAAAGGTGTTTTGGGATTCTTTAGAGTATATATATGACTCAAATTACATCTTACCAACGGGAGAGTTAGGGCGGATGACCACGCTATTTTTCTGGTTGGATAATAGTCAGCTTTATGGATGGTCTAACGTGTGGTTTGGTTATGGGTTAAATGCAACCAACCACGGTAGTTCGGTAGCTCCAGGTTTCTTAAATCAAATATTTAATGTCCTTCTAGATTCTACGTCACTAAGTATGATGTTGTGGGAATTTGGCGTCGTTGGATTAGTCCTATTTTTATGTCCAATTTTATTGACGCTAAAGGTGTCGATGCCTAAGGAAGCGCTAAAACGTGAGCAGTTATCGATGCAAGACATTCAATTGCTCTCTTGGCAACCTGCGTTGATTGCATTTATTTTTGCAGGTTTATTAAGCTTACCTTACAGCCAAATTTTAATGTTGGTGCCTATGTTGCAGTTCCTTTTCTATTTTTCACTTGGTGCAAGTCTAATCATACGCAAGTCTGTTATTCAATCGGGGGCAAGGTTATGAGCTCTTTACCTAGAATTACCGTCATTATAAAAACACTCAATGAACAAGATGGTATTGCTGCGACGATTAAAAGCATCCAAAGTCAGCTCAACAATTATCAATATGACATAATTGTTGCCGATAGCTTATCTGATGATGATACGCAAAGAATTGCGTTAGAGAATGGCGCTAAAGTCGTGACGTTAATCAACGCTAATGATCGTTGCTGCGGCGTAGGCCATCAACTTGGCTATTTATATAGCACTGGTGAGTATCTACTGTTATTGGATGGTGATATGCGTTTACAAGACGGATTTATTGATGCGGCGATAGCATTTTTGGAAAAAGAGTCGACTTACGCCGCGGTGGCGGGGACGGTTGAAATGGATGAAGCGAATAGCTACGAATTTAAATCTCGTCAACAAAGGCATCACAAAATATACCCTATCGGTGATTGTAGTCATTTAGCCGGGGGGGGACTGTATCGGGCGAGTGCAGTCAATGATATCGGTTATCTTACACATCGCACATTGCATGCCTATGAAGAAGCTGAGCTTGGTATGAGGCTTCAACATGCAGGTCACAAATTGCGTCGCTTGGATACCCCGTTTTTTCATCATACCTCTTATGACATGCCGACGTTAACGTTACTGCGTTACAGATGGAATCGTGGTTATTTGTTTGCGTCAGGCGAATTGCTAAAGAGCGCGTTTGGTAAAGCGTACTTTCGAAAAGCTGTGAGTGTGGTGCGTAATGAGCTGATCTTTGCTTGCTATCTTGTTTGGTTAATATTGACCTTGTTGGTGGGCAATATTTCGTTGTTGACCATTAGCTTGTTGCCATTGATGCTTTTTTTTGCTGCGAAAGCGTTTAAAAACAGCTCAATAAAGGACGGTGCGCAGAGCATTATTAATTTGACCGTATTTGCAGCCGGATTGGTAAATGGTTTGTTGTTGCCCATTAAAGACCCAAATCAACCACCGTCACATAAAGTGTTAGAGCGAGATGTGTCATGAAAGTATTGGTGGTGAATAAGTTTTTTTTCTTAAAGGGAGGCGCTGAAACGGTCTTTTTTCAAGAAAGAGAAATGTTAATGGAGCGAGGGTTTTCGGTTATCGACTTTTCAATGGTCCACAATGACAACTTGGTATCTGATTACAGTGCTAGTTTCGTCGATAACGTAGATTATTACGCTAATGCTACTTTATTCAGCACATTGAAAACGGCAATGCGGTTTGTACATAACACAGAGGCGTGTGAAAAGCTGTCTGAGTTGATTGCTACTGAGCAACCCGATATCGTTCACTTTCACAACATTTATCACCAACTGACTCCCTCAATTATCAAGGTTGCTAAACAAGCCGGATGTAAAACCGTACTAACCGCTCATGATACTAAAATAGCCTGTCCTAGTTATACAATGTATCGTGATGGGCAAACCTGTGAAGCTTGTTTACAAGGTAGTGTTTTCAATGCGTTGAAGTATCGTTGCCAACAAGGGTCATGGTTTAAAAGTGGCTTGCTTGTTATAGAGGCGCTTTATCAATCGCTCGCTCAGAACTATCAATCACTGGATGTGATAGTTTCACCTAGTCAGTTTTTAGCCAATATCATTCGTCGTAAGCTTCCTAATAATAGAATTGAGGTCATAGTGAATGGCATTGACGAGAACGTTGACCAGCAAGATGTGGCAGATCATCGATATTTTTTGTATTTAGGGCGATTGAGTCAGGAAAAAGGCGTGGCGACAATGGTAGCGGCTTACGAGTTGTCCAACCAATCGATACCATTAAAAATAGCCGGTACAGGACCACTTGCAGACTCCCTTTCAGGGAAACAGAGTAAGGTCGAGTGGCTAGGTTTTAAAACGGGGCCGGATTTACATTTACTCATAAAACAAGCTAGTGCAGTTATTGTCCCTTCGGAATGCTATGAAAACTGTTCTATGTCAGTGCTTGAAGCTATGTCGTACGGGAAGCCTATTATCGGCGCAAATATTGGAGGTATCCCTGAGCAAGTTCGAGATGGAAAAGAGGGGCGTTTATTTGAAGCGGGTAATGCCCATGATCTTGCCAATGTGATGGATGAGTTTGCGATACGGCCAGAGCTTACAAAGTACTATGGTGAACAAGCAAGACAACGCTTAGAGTCGCGCTATTCATTGAGAGCACATCATCAGCAGTTGGTCGATTTGTATCAAAATTTATTGGGTGAGCAATCATGAAAGTAACCGTACTAGGGACGCGTGGTATTCCTGATGTATTAGGAGGAGTCGAAACTCACTGTCAGCACCTTTACCCTCTTATTGTTAAGCAAGGATTTGAGGTAGAGGTTATTGCTCGTTCTCCTTATGTCGCTTATAAAACGAGGAGTTATAAGGGGGTCGCGGCCAAAGCACTGTGGGCTCCGAAAAAGACATCGTTAGAAGCTATCGTTCACTCGACTATTGCGGCGTTTTCTACCTTAACGGATGGCTCGAATGTGGTGCATGTTCATGCGATCGGCCCTGGGTTAGTCGTGCCACTGTTGCGTTTGATTGGAAAGAAAGTGGTATTCACCCATCATGGTCCAGATTATCAGCGTGAGAAATGGGGGAAGCTAGCAAAGATTGTTTTGAAGCTCGGTGAGCGTTTTGCCGTTAAATATGCCAATGAAGTCATTGTCATATCAGAGGTGATTAATGACCTTATTAAGCAATCTTATCAAAGAGATGATGCACATCTTATTTATAATGGAGTTAACCCGGCTAAGTCTCTGCCTGTTGATGTCGTATCATCTATATTAGAGCGCTACCAGTTAAGTGCGCGAGGATATATTGTCGCGGTAGGACGTTTTGTTGAAGAAAAAGGCTTCCATGATCTTCTTCAAGCCTACGCAAAATCCAAGCTTGATATGCCGCTCGTACTGATCGGAGATTCCGATCATGAAAGTGAATACAGTCGCTCATTAAAACAAGCAGCGAATGACACTCCAGGCGTGATATTGACCGGTTTTCTCAAAGGGGAGGAACTACAAGTTGTATTTTCTCAAGCTAAGTTATTCGTAATGTCTTCTTATCATGAAGGCCTACCTATTGCACTGCTAGAAGCGATGTCATATTCCTTACCCGTGGTGGTTAGCGATATCGCGCCGAACTGTGCGGTTGGACTTGAACCTGATTGCTATTTCCCAGTCAAAAATATAGATGAATTATCACAGGCAATACAGAAAAGGTGTGTGGTGCCGCGACAAGACTATCAACACTTTTTAGAGCGATATGACTGGCATAAAATCGCTAATCAAACGGTGAGTGTTTACCATAAAATATTGGGAAGAAAATGTGACGAATCGTCGTAATAAAAATAATGACACGGATGAGCCTGATAAGAGCCGGGCAGTGACTCAATTTTACCGAGTTTTACAGCAAGAAACGCAACAAAGCTTGAGTGAAGAACAAAGGCAGGCCATTGAAAAAGCAGTTAATCAAGTTGGCTTAGTCGCAAAACACTCCGTTGATATCCGTAAAAGCTTTCCTTGGTTCGGCAAGCGCTACTATGTGGTGCTGCTGAGTGGGCGTGATCGTCGTACGGCAGAGCGTCAAGGTGAGTCTAAATGGATAGTCTATGCTACAACGGTATTGCTAACTACCTTTGTCCTTGCGGGGGGGATGCTCGCTCTACTGGCATTGTATTTGTTAAAGTCTGCACTGGGTATCGATCTGTTCGAGAGCTTTTCACTAGGTATATGGGACTGGTTTCAATCACTATAAGGGTTGAACTCGAGTGATAAATGATAGGAAATAAACAAGTGAAAAAAGTCACTAACTGGCAGTGCTCATGGCTATACCTATTATCGTTAGTATTCTTTGTTACCTCATACGCCTATGCTGACGAAGTAGAGGATAAAGTGACGTCAATCACGGCACTCAATACACCTATCTCTAATCCAGGTATGGGGGTTGAAACGTTTCACGACGGGTGGGGTACCGTACTAACTCTTGAGCAATATCCTGTCTCGGGAATGGGATACTACCGGTATTATTGGAGTGAACTTGAGCCAAGCGAAGGTGAATATAACTTTTCTCTCATTGATGACTTGCTTGAACAGAATGCCAAGCAATCAAAGCGAGTAGCTTTGCGTTTTATGACACTTGATGAACCATTCTCAGGAACAAAAATTCCACAATGGCTCATCGATAAAGGTATCGAAGGGCAGTGGGTTGAAAATGGAAAAACTTTCGTAGCCGATCTCGATGACCCAACTTATTTATACTATGTAGAAAAATTACTTAGTGCTTATGGGCAACGTTACGATAATGACTCGCGGCTTGCTCAGATTGACATAGGTATGGTGGGTTCTTGGGGAGAGTGGCATAACAGCAACTTTCCAGAGCTTGAACCACTATTTAGTAGGTATTCAGAACACCAGTTAAATAAGTTCGTTGATCTGCACTTTTCAGCATTCCCAAATACTGCAAAATTAATGCTTATCAACGGGGGGGATTCTTTCGCATACGCAATAGAAAAAGGTGCTGGCTGGCGTGCCGATTGCTGGGGCGATTGGCATAATTTTGGCCCTACTTGGAGTCATATGAATGATGACTACCCGTATCGAATTCAACAAGCAAACTCGCAAACACCAATATTTGATACGGCTTGGCAGCACCAGCCGGTTAGTTTTGAAGTCTGTGGTGACATGCATGGTTGGCTAGCCACACAACATTACACAAGAGCTCAAGTGGCTGCCTCATTAGACTGGGCGATTAGCCAACATGCGAGTAGCCTAAACTTGAAATCGAAGCCAATTCCCGAACAGTACCGCGATTTGTTAGATAATGCGTTGCTAAAAATTGGATATCGCTTTCGAGTAGATACGATTCGTCATTCAGCTTACCTGTCGATGGGAAAAAACCTCTCTCTGGAAGCTCATATTTTTAACGATGGAGTGGCACCAACATACCAACCTTATTATGCGTATTATCGATTAGTAAACAGCAACGGTCAGGTGGTTTCGTTTGCAAAAGATAGTACAAGTAGCGAAGCTTGGCTCCCTGGGGATTATAAATCTATTGCGAACTTCTCATTGCCGACAGATCTAAATGTCGGTCACTATTATATCGAAATAGCAGTGAGTGAAAGTCGTGACAGTAAACCTTTGAATTTGGCAAATATAGGGAAACAGCCTGATGGTTGGTATCGGCTAAGTGAAGTGATCATTGAAGAGTAATGACAATTGTCATTACTCTTCTAATGCATGCTAGATAAGATGGCCTGGTTAGCCCTGATTACTCAATCTAATTCGCAGGCAATACTACAGCAGACGCTTCTTCCTCTGAATCTTCTTTGTCTTCTACTTGGTCAGCAACCCAGTCAATTGTCTTTGTTAGATAAAGCTTGTTGGTTTCGGTATCACACCAACTCTTGGATAATCCTCTTCGATTGAATTCACTGCCAATTGCTGCGAGTGTCTGGTTACTTGAGCGCCCGTAATACAAGGTGTCACAAAGTTGCAGGTTCGACATCGATTGTGGGTATGTGTTAACCGATGAGGAGTTCATGCTCAGTGCTTTTGATTGGTTATGAGTGCATCCTGTTAGGCTCAGGAAAAAGAAAAGGATCAGTGTATTTTTCATGGTGTATCAGGTCTGTTGCCGATGATTTGAAGACAGTATTGGCATGTATGATTAAATTATTGTCAATTTTTTGCCAACTAGTTACAGACCAAGACTTTCCTCCCAGTTAAAAAGCGTTATTAAGCCAACGACAAAAACAGTATTAACAAACAAAAGCGCAATTTTGTACAAAAGCTGAAAGAGACTATAGAGTAGACTGATAAGTCGCTCGATAATCAACAGGCTTGGGAATTGTTATGGAGAACAAGAAACGATCTAAAGAAAAGGCCGAATATAAGATAACCGAAGAGCTCGGTGGCCTTGAAATTCTTAATGCTGAATATGAAAAGCAGAACTTCTCGCGCCACAGCCACGAAGGCTACACGCTGGGAGTCATCGAGCAGGGCGCTCAGCGTTTCTATCGAACGGGCGGACATCATATTGCGCCACAAAATGCGATTATTCTGGTCAATGCCGACGAAGTTCATAGCGGTCACTCTGCTACTGAAGGCGGTTGGGCGTATCGAGCCATGTATCCACTCCCAGAGCAACTTGCCAAGATAACTCAAGAGCTTAACCTACCGAATTACGGCGCGCCTTATTTCCCAAGAGCGGTTGTTGAAGACCCTGAACTCGCCAATCAATTGAGATTAGTCTTTAACACGATTGATGAGTCCGACAATCGCCTGTTAAGAGAGACCTTGATGTATGGGATGTTGGTTAAGCTGATTAGCCGACATGGAAAATCGCCGCTTAACCCTCAACTCGATGGGAAAACTCAGCGTCAGCTCGTTCTGGTTAAAGAGTTCTTAGATGATTTTCCACAAGCCGATGTTTCCCTAGACGAACTATCTAAGTTAGCGGCATTGAGCCCGTTTCACTTAGTGCGTTCTTTTCAAAAAGAGTTTGGTCTTCCGCCACATGCGTATCAAATCCAATCACGATTAAGGCTTTCTCGTAAGTTATTGAAACAAGGACATACCATTTCAGATACCGCGCAAGAGTGTGGCTTTCATGATCAAAGCCATTTTCATCGACACTTCAAAAAGGCCAATGGCTACACGCCGGGGCAATACATCAAAATGCTCTAAATCGGACACCTTAATTCGTTCGCGAAATCGAGCAAGTTTGTACAATCGAACCGACTCAACTCTTCTTACATTGAATAGCTAATGTGAAGAGACAAAAGAATGATATGGATAGTGAAACAATGGATAGACGAACACAGTTATGGAAAGGCGTTTTAGCGGGAATGCCTTTGAGTATTGCGGTAATCCCTTGGGGAATTCTTGCGGGCTCATATGCGATAGATGCTGGATTGAGTCAGCTTCAAGCGCAAGCGATGTCGGCTATTTTGTTTGCTGGTTCAGCGCAACTTGTCGCTGCGGGCATGTTCAAAGCGGGTATTGGTTTAGGCACCATGTTGTTGACCACACTGTTCATCACCTCAAGGCACTTTCTGTATAGCGTATCGATGCGTGACAAAATCAGCCATCTTCCTGCGCGTTGGCGTCTATTACTCGGTTTTTGGCTCACCGACGAGCTGTTCGCGATTTGTAGTGGGCAGTCTCAGAATGAATTTAATCGCTGGTATGCTGCGGGTGTAGGCGGCGGTTTTTATCTCGTTTGGAATATTGCGAGCTTCGTTGGCATTGTCGCGGGAAGCCAAATTCCTTCACTCAATGAAATTGGGCTCGATTTCGCGGTCGCAGCAACCTTTATCGCTTTGGTGTTCCCATTAATCCGAACTCTACCCGTCGTGGTGTGTGTGGTGGTTTCACTGGCCACTTCGGTTGCCATGTCGGTTAACAATATTGAGGGCGGGCTAATGATTGCAGCGATTGCCGGTATGTTAGCGGGCTTTTTCAGTGAATCGTTCCAAGAGCGAAACAACGGTAACAAGACAATCGTGGAGGGGAAATAGAGATGATTTGGTTAACGATATTCCTCATGACTGCGATTGTTTTCTTTAGTCGGTATCTGTTTCTTGAGCCTGCAATCCCGCTTCGACTCAATCAAACCGCAAGGCGCCTATTACGCTATTCAAGCCCCGCGGTGCTGACTGCGATTTGGGGGCCGATTGTATTTGCTCCTGAACAAACATTTTGGCCAAGCCTTGAGAACCCATACTTGATAGGCGCGGTGGTCACAGGTCTGTTGATTTGGAAAACAGGCAATGTGCTGCTAACGATCGGCGTCAGCATGGCGGTGTTTTTGTTCTATAACCTTGTCGCGGTTGATTACCTTTTCTCGTGAGCTTCAACTTCAATGTCAACTTAGGCTTTGTGTTTCTCCTATTATTTAAGGGCTGTATAAATATGATTACTTGTTATGTTCGATATGTGATTGATCCTAAAAAGGTAAATGAGTTTGAGGCATACGCAAAAATGTGGATTCCTCTGGTCGCTAAATTTGGAGGCCAACACAATGGTTATTTCTTACCGTCGGAAGGGGCGAACAATATTGCCTTGGCGCTGTTTACCTTTGAAAGTTTGGCTGCCTATGAAGAGTATCGGATTAAATCGTTGAACGATGCTGAGTGTATTAAAGCGTTTGAATTTGCAGACGAAGTTGATTGCATCGTGAGTTATGAACGCAGCTTTTTTAGACCTGTTTTAGAGTGATAGACCTTGCAACGTATAGCGTGGTGGCATCTAATGTACTGATTCACTGTTTGTGTGTTTAGGTTTTGGTAAGGAGTTAGTTTGGCTAAGAAATATTATGTGGTTTGGAAAGGTCGCACACCGGGTATTTTTACCACTTGGAACGAGTGTAAATCTCAAGTTGATGGCTTCGCTGGCGCGAGATATAAATCGTTTCCAACACTAGGCGAGGCTGAGTCTGCTTTCGGTGGTAAAACGTCGTCTGCGTCAGGTTCTACAGCGACAAAGCCAAGCTCTGCGGGTAAGGCGACGAAAGCAAAGGTTCCGCCTCTTTCGGAGCAGCAAATCACAGATATGCCTTTTGATATCAAGATCTTTACCGATGGTGCGTGTGAACCAAACCCTGGTGAAGCGGGGACGGGTTTAGCGGTATACCAAAACAACCAATTAACCGAATTGTGGTATGGCTTGTATCAATCTGTTGGAACCAATAATACCGCTGAGTTACATGGCCTTAAACAGGCGTTTTTGCTCGCAAAAGAGAAGCTAAACGCGGGTCTGTCTGTAGCGATTTATTGTGACTCTAAGTACTCAATTGATTGTATTACTAAGTGGGCAACGGGTTGGGAGAAAAAGGGCTGGACTAAGTCGGGCGGCGAGATCAAAAACCTCGATATTATTAAGCCGGCATATGCGCTCTACCAAGAGCTGGCTTCAAAAATTACCATCTACCATGTGAACGGACACGTTGGTATTGAAGGTAACGAATTGGCCGATAGAATGTCGATTGTGGCTATTTCATCGAAAGAGCAACAACTCGCTCAATATCGTGACATCGACGATATTGAGTCTATTTTGGCACTGCGAGCAGGCTAGTTAGGCTTCTTAATGAAAAGCTACTGAAAGCATAAGTCGCGATCATTGGGCAGTGCTAAGTTGAGCGTTACATTTCAAATTGATGTAGCGCTCTTTTGTTTTTGTAGTGCTCCGTTTTCTTATGGTGCTTAGTCGTTCTTGTAAGGCGTAGCGGTCCTTGTGATGCTTACCGCCTGAGTTAATCCTTATTGAGCTGGGTTCTCTATCCAACGAGATAATTGCTGAGCTTGTTTGATCGAATTAAAACTGTCTTTCACTCTCTCACGTGCCTTTAAACCCATCGATGTTTTATCGTTACTGCTCAGCTGCGCGAAACGCTCAATCGCTTCTCTTAATTCTTCCACATTCTTTTCGCTAACCACAAAACCTGTCTCTGGTGAGACGATCTCTTTGCATCCCATGATGTTGGTGGTAATAACTGGCGTTCCTACGGCCATCGCTTCTTTTAAAACCAGTGGCCCTGTATCCACACACCCGGTTTCGGAAAAACAGAAGGGCGCGATTAGGCTGTCATAGTTCGATAGTTTCTCTTTGACCCATTCGTGAGGTTTCGCGCCAAGAAAGGTCACGTTTCGAGTTAGCCCTTGCTCTTTGACCTGCAATTTTAACTGTTGCTCTAAATCGCCAGTACCGATGATATCGAGATGAATGTCGAGAGGTTCGGCAATCGGCGCTAATGCATCAATAAGATGGTGAATGCCTTTTTGCTCCACTAATCGGCCAAGGAAAATAAAGCGAAGTTGCTTCGTTTCGGTTTTTGGGTTGAGTTGGAATTGCTTGGTATTGACTCCGCAGTGTAGGAGTTTAATGTTTCCTTTCGCCATGGTGTTGAAGTCAGCGAGCATGTCTTTACACACTGCAACCACAAAATCACTCGATGAAATCTTATGTTCAATGTCATAAGCGAACTCGTAAACATCATGACCGTGAGCAACGAACGAACAGGTGATATTCAGCAGCTTTGCCGCGACGATGGCGTGAGCTGTGGTGTGCTGACAGAAGTGCGCGTGAACGTGTTCGACGTCGTTTTCCGCGAGTTGCAGCGCTAATTTAAAGCCATAAGCGAACAGTGACTTTTTGGGCATGCTGGTTTGCTTAGAAATAAATGAGACAGCCTTGATGAACCCTATCCAGTTAATGCTAGCGACTTTACCCTTCCGAACATTTTTACCTATTTCAACAATGTCGTAGTCGAACTGTTTTTCACTGTTTTCAATTTTGAACGTCATTACACAAACATCGTGCCCACACGCTTTCACAGAGTCGACTTCTGTTTGAATGAAGGTCTCACTGAGTACTGGGTAGGTTGGCGCCACAAATGCTACTTTCTTCATTCCTTACTCCTCAAATCCATATGACTAAAGCTATCAAGCCAAGGTAATAACCAATAAAGCAAGATACGAACCAAGATCGAATCGTAGCTTTGGAGGGCTTTCTGATTGCTTTTCGAAGGTTACCCCTTAAGAGGTGGCTCGTTTTCTCAAATTGATAATCAAATTGGAGTTGCAGTTTTTTTGAACATCTGTGTTTGGTCGTCATTTTGAGAATAGGCGTGTAGGTGACTGATATAGAGCTGATTTCGTAGCAAGACACTCTCGGCATAGAACGTGCAACGTTAGCCATATAACGTATAAATCTGAGGGCGTCATTATGGCTAAAGTAAGTGTTGTTATTCCTACCTACAATTGTTTGGATTACCTGCCGAAAGCGATTGGCAGTGTACTAAAGCAGACTCATCAAGATGTTGAGCTGATTGTCATTGACGATAACAGTAACGATGGAACGTCGACGTATCTCGCTTCGATAGACGACGAGCGCATTATAATCATATCTACGTTGGGTGTTGGTGCGCCTCAAGCGAGAAACCTAGGGATTGAAAAGGCGACAGGTGAATACATCGCTTTTTTAGACGCAGACGATTTCTGGTTTCCTGAAAAAATTGAGCGCCAACTCGAATTTCATCAACGTTACCCTGATCTCGCGATGAGCTTTACTAACTACGAGCATCTTACTGAAGATTACCAAGTAATAGTCGACTGCTTTAGTTACTGGTCGCAATTTCAAGATCAAGACGAGCTGTTCATCAACATCGAGAACCCGCTGGAGTTCATCATTGAAAACAACGTGATTGGAACTTCAACGGTCATGGTGAAAGCGGATGTGTTTTCTCAAACAGACAGTTTCAATGCTGACATTAAGTATGGGGAAGATTGGGAGCTGTGGCTTCGAATGAGTGAAAACCATCAGATCGGTGTGTTGAACTCGGTGCAGGTTGGCTACTTGATGAGAGCGAGCTCTGTTACCCAAACTGAAAGTCTTAAATTGAGAAATTTGCAGTCTATAGAGACTATTCTTCAACATTACCAAAATGACAGTCAACGATGGAATCTACCCACTTCCAGCTTCAAAATCGCAAAGGCGAGAATACTGGAAGGCTACGCTGACTATTACCGAGGCTTACAACAAAACCGATTGGCCATTTCATACAGTATCCGCTCGCTAGTTTTGGCTCCGCAAAAACGAACGTTACGACATCTTCTTGGAGACTGTAAGAGTTTCCTAATGCCTGCATTGTAAGGAATAGGTGTCTGCTATGGGGTCACTAAAACAGTCTGCCTATTACGCCATTGGCATTGTGATGATGAAAGGGATCTCGCTCGTGATGATCCCCTATATTACTCATAAGATGACGTTGGCTGAATACGGTTCTTTAGAAGCCATTGTCTTGTTGGCTGACATCGGGACGATCTTATTTAGCTTTGGCATTGTTGAAGCCATGTATCGATATGTTGGCGTTGCTGAGGGTGAAGAAAAGAGAAAGCTGGTCTCGAACTGTTTCACGTTGAGTGTCTTGGTCTGTGTGCTTGGAGGGGCTTTAATTGCTCTTAGTATGCCGTTGTTGTTGCTGATGCTTCCCGTCGAGTTCCAACACTATCAGATCCTACTTCTGTTAATACCGACCATGTTAGATGGTGCGATTTCTATCCCGCTCACATTGATGCGAATGAATGCGATGGCTAAGCGCTTTTGCATGCTCAATGTAATGAAGGCGAGTGTGCAAGCTGTTATGACGTTTGTACTGCTTGAAGCGGGTTATGGTATTGATGGTGTACTCATATCTTCCGCTGTTTCGAGTGTGTTGTTGATGCTGTGTTTACTGCGTTATCAATGGCAAGAGATGGGCTCATTTGGCAGCCTCAAATACTCCGCTAAGATCTTAAAATTTGGATTGCCCACGTTAGTTGGTGGAGCTTCAATATATATGATTACAGGGCTAGACCGCTGGGTGATGGCAAGCTTTGTTGGTGTTGAAGAACTTGCGATTTATGCGGTCAGTGGCAAATTTGCGTTGCTTCTTGGTTTGCTACTGCAGCCTTATGCTCTGTGGTGGTTTCCAAATCGAGTGGCCATGTTGCAACAACCTGATGGTAAGAAAGAGTGTGCGGACAGAGCGCTCGTCGGCGTTAATTTAGCCATTGTATTGGGTTGTTTGATGATCCTCACTGTACCTGGTTTTATTACTTTGATTCTGCCAAGCAGTTATCAATATGCAGGCACGATTGTCGTGGCACTCTTGGCGATTGGTGTGATTAAGAACGCTGGGGATTACCTAAACCTTGGTTGTTTCAGCGGTCACTCAAGCCAATCGCAAATGTGGATACAAGGCGGGTGTGCGATTTTAGCTGCGATTGGTTATTTTGTTGTGACACCAATTTATGGAGTGTGGGGCGTTGTGGTGGTGCTTTTTGGCACTTATGCCGTGAGACTGTCGCTGCTCTATATCGTGAGCCAAAAAATGGAGTACTTACCTTATGATCACCGTAAATGGATGGCAGCGTTGAGTATCTCCATACTTGCCATTATTTGTGACCGAGTTCTTGGCTTGGCGCTGGTTGATGTTCATGATTTTGTTTTAGGCAGTTTTGTGGCGGTAGTGACGTTAGTGGCCTTCATTCGATACTCTGTTGTCCCAGTTCCAAAGGCGCTGCTTGATAAGTTTACGTTAGGCAAACATTCACATGTGAGTTGAATTCATGCCATCCAAGCTCTGGGCTTTCTAATCGGCATTCTTAAATATCATAATTCCTGATAATAAAACGCTGTTCATAATACTTCTGATTAGATAGTATTTATAAATTCAGTGAATATTAACGATGGAAAGATATATGAATAAGTGGATGCTGCTCCTTTCTCTGTTTTCAGCTGCCTCATACAGCGCCTCTGAGTTTTCAAGTGAGGGTATGACTGCTCCCGACTTCAATTCACCGGATTTTAAGCCACCTGAAGTTTCCCAACAGGAACAACACAATATCGTTTGTGAAAGTGTCGTTTGTAATTCAATCTCGCGATTGCAGGCAGTTCCTGAATTGGGCGAAGTACCGGATAGAGAGCCGAATAAAACATTAGAAACGATAGCGAGTGCGATTTTCATCGCGGGCGAAATCGGTATTGCAGAGAATTTGATTGAACCAGACGAAGATCATTATATTGTCGAGTAATGATTAATTAAAATGGCGGTATGTGAAGCGGTAAATACAGAGCTTTCTGCATTCGTTCATTGATTAAATATTTACGAAGTTTTTCACAAGGACGAAAAATGGAAATCTGGAAGTTAATGCTATTCATCCCTGCTTGTTTTGCGCTCAACATGACTCCGGGTCCAAACAATTTGTTATCAATGAACAACGCCCGTTGTTACGGATTTCAGGCCGCCTTTGTCGCTGGCCTAGGAAGAATCCTCGCTTTTTCTGGCATGATTGCTTTGGCTGCATCTGGCTTAGCGGTTGTGCTTTACACCTCTGAAACGTTGTTTTTCCTTATCAAGTTATTTGGCGCGATGTACCTGTTGTGGATTGCGTTCAACCTATGGCGCTCACAAGCCAGCCCGGTCGCGGATATCGAGCGAAATAAGAACTGGTTTGGTCTGTTTAAACAAGAATTTGCACTCGCTGCTGGCAATCCAAAAGCGATACTCATTTTCACTGCATTCCTTCCTCAATTTGTCGATGTTTCAGCGAACGTAAATACTCAATTCTTTGTTTTAGGAAGCACATTCTTAGTATTAGAAATGCTTGCGATTTCTATCTATGCGGCATTTGGTTTATATCTACGAAATTGGTTTTCAAAACCTCAGATGGCCAAGCGCTTCAATAAAGCATGTTCTGTGTTTCTTGCCTTATCTGGTGCGAATTTGTTGGTAAGTCGTCAGTAGTTCTTATTTTGCTTTTTAGTTTATAGTTAATCTTTTTAAGGTCGATGTATGAATGTTGTTTGTGCGGAAAAACAAGAGCTCGCTAATATTTACCAATTAGAACATGCTTTGTTTGGCGATCACGCCTATCCGCTGTTTTTCTTTCGTCAGGCATTTGATTGCTGGGGGAAGGGCTTGTTGGTGGCGAAACAGGATTCGCAGGTTGCGGGCTACGTGTTAATGACGCCAACCGACAAACAACAAGAGTATTGGGTTTTGTCACTGGCTGTAGATACTGCTTACCGAGGCATGGGGATTGGCCGTTCATTGATGCAGCAGGCGATAGAAACATTGCCCCAAGATTCCAAGCTGTTGCTTACTGTTGATCCAAATAACAACTCGGCTTGTGAGCTGTACTTGTCGATGGGGTTCGTGACCATCAAGGAAGAGAGCAATTATTTCGGTGACGATGAGCCTCGTCTGGTCATGCAGCTCATCGTCTAGTTCCCGTTTCATTGTGTCTATTTAGGTGCAGACATCCCACGCTTAGGTCAGCATAACGATACCGTGCATCAACACCACGCTAGAGGTCAGTCGGGTTCGCATATCAAAATAGCCGTCGGGGCCTTCGCTTTGGTTCTCTTCTCTCATGGACCTTTCCGCTCGCCAAGCCGCAATGTAGCCTAAGATCAGAATCAGTGTGGTGAGGAACTCTTGTTGCTCACCGAGTAGCACCGCTAACCAGGCTGCCAACACAATAACATTGCTTAGAATCAGAGCCTTGTTGCTGGATTGGCTTTCGAAGTTCTCTATCCCATTGCCCCACAAGATGCCCGACAAAAAGCTCAAGATAACCACGCTGTAGGTGATGAAGAGTGTTTCGCCGCTCAAGCTAAAGAATTGGCTGTCGGTGAGTGATAACAGTAGGCCGAATAAAAAGGGGATTAAACCCATATAACCGAGCTTGGCCATGGTGTTGCGTGTTTGAGTTGTGTCCAAGTAATCTGACCTCATAACTGCTGCTCTATTGCATTTTTGAGGGTACTACTGGTTGGCGATGTAGAACTCGGGAAGGTTGCTATCACTTTGCCTTCTTTGCTGACCAAGAACTTGTAGAAATTCCATTTCGGTTTGATACCGGCTTGTTGTTGGATTTCGGCAAAGACAGGGTTTGCGTCTGGCCCTGAGAGTGAAGCACGCGCCATCATCGGAAAAGTCACACCATAATCTAGGTAGCAGATTTTAGCGGATTGCTCCTCACTTCCTCTGTCTTGGCGAAAATCATTGCTTGGGAAACCAACAACCGTGAACCCTTCATCTTTATACGTTTGGTGAAGCTGCTCAAGTTGTTCGAATTGAGGCGTGAAACCGCATTGGCTTGCCGTATTCACGATCAATAAAGTCTTACCTTTGAACTCTTCACACAGCTCAATCTCTTCATTTGAATTTAACAGCCTTTGTTTGCCGTTAAGTATCTCAGGGCAGCTTGCTGAAAAAGCGAATGAACTTGTTAGGCTCGCGATTAGGGCGGTGGAGCACAGCAGTGAATGGTTCATAAGTCTGACTCATTTTAGTTGGCGTAACTGTTATTACTGTTCAGCGACTAGAAATGATCACTTTAAAGACCAGAATCGCTTCAGTATCAGTATCAGTATCAGTATCAGTATCAGCTATCAGCTATCAGCTATCAGTTAAGTATCAGCTGTCGCTTAGCAAATAGGGCTCCACCAAGCGTCTGATGTTTACCTTGGCTCCAAGGCGAGATGCCAGCAGGTACATGCCTCCGATCTTTCGGTGGAGGAATAGGGCATCGGCTGGTGGTGTGTGCCAATACTCTTGCTCCATGCTGAGTATGGTTCCTGCTTCACGAAGCCTTTGGGCCAAACCACTGGCTTTGAAGTCGTAATCTTCATCGACAAGCATGGGTTCACACGCCATTTTCACTAAGTTGAGAATCGCTTGGCGTTGGTCTGGGAGGATGGTCTCGCTAAAAAATCCAATTTGCTCTAGGGCTTTGTTTAACCCCTGTTCGTCATGATTAACTACAGATGTGAAAGCCATGCGATAACCATCACTGAATCGGTCGCTGTATTCACGGGTGGCACCGAAATCCAATAAGCCAATCTGTCTTGTTTGTTCCACATACAAGTAATTGGCGAAGTTGGGGTCGGTCTGCACCATCTTAAAATCGAACAATTCCCTGAACATGAGTTCGAGCAAGCTGTGCATCACAAAATCTCGAGTACTTTGATCATAACCTTCAATTTGCTCTATCGAGATGCCCTCAATGAAGTCCATGGCGAGCACCGATTCTGATGAGATTTGCGTATGAATCTTAGGTACGACGAAGTGAGAGTGCTCTTTTAATGCATTGTGATAACGAGTCGCATAGTCAGCCTCGCGAGCATAGTCGGCTTCATCATGTAGTTGTTTTTTTGCCTCTTCTAGCAAGCCTTTGTAATCGACTGACTTTGGTATCAACCCTACGATATTGAGCAATGTACCAACGTTATCCACATCACTGTCGATGCTTTTTCGAATGCCAGGGTATTGGACTTTGACGGCGAGTTTGTCTCCCGCATCGCTATAGGCTTTGTGAACCTGGCCTATAGATGCGCTGGCAATAGGTTTAAAGTTGAAGGAAAGGAATTCGGCTTTCCAATGGCTCCCGAGCGCGCTTTCTAACACTTGGTTGAGCTGCTTTGTTGGCAGAGGATCTGCGTCTGAGCGCAGGCGAGAAAGAATGTCGGCTAATTCAGGTTCTAAGACATCGCCTGCATCCATTGATAGCATCTGCCCCAGTTTCATTGCTGCACCGCGCAGGTGTGCAAGTTGATCGGTTAGACGAGCAATGTTTTGTGGCGTTAGCAGTAAGTCTTTTGCTTTAGGCCTGTTGCCTTGTGCTATTTGCTTGGTACCTTCCGTTAGTACATTACCCGCGACCCTTGTTGCCAGCGAGGCAAACTTACTGAATCTAGAAATTCGATGAGTGGGAAGGTTTCTCTCTTTTGCCGACATAAAGGTTCTCACTTAGTTATCAAGACTCACTACAAAGTTCTATAAATCATTACCCAACCGAATGTTTTGTTGTGGTAACTTGTCTCGCGAAACAGTAAACAGAATTTAAAGGACAAAACATGAAGTTTATTTGGTTAAAAGTCGCGGTTACCGTTTTAGTTTTTGCTGCGCTGTTTGGTGTGGTGTATTACAAAGTCGCAAGTGGTATGTCTTAACCAAGTACTATTTTGTGCAGCTGTTACCATCGCAGCGTGACTTTCCAGTTAGCCAGAAAGAGACTTTGTATCGGTTCTTGGCAAACCGAAGATAACACCAGTCGGCCACTGGCTTGAATATCGCCCAACGTAAAGGGGCGTATAGCCAACCTTTTCCTACTAAGCGCCACGCTTGGTAGGTCACGTCTAAACCTAGCAGCAGTTTTCCCTTCTCATCCAGTGCATGCAAAATGGTGTTGGCTGCGTCGGCATCAATCTGTGGGTAGTCTGAAAAGGCTTCACTGTGGATATCGATGGTTTGAATCTTATTCTCGGTATCATGCTTGGCAAGTGCCGCCATCTCTTTTGCGCACAATGGACACGTCCCATCGTAGAATATCGTAAGTTGTGTCATCGTCTGTTCACCTATCATTTCACGATCTGAACCTCCCGTTACCCGTCAATTCAACCGCTTGTTATTCAATAATCTAGCAATGGCTACGTGATTGTACCTTTTAAAGATCACTCTCCTCGTATCAAAGCTCTAAAGATGTCTGACTTAGACACTTTGTTCATCCTTCCAAGTCCTTGATTGTTTGGTCAAATCTCTGGTCTATGGACAAATGATAACAAAGCGTCCAATAAAGGTGTTCCGTCAATATATAAACATCAATCAAATCAATTAGTTGAACTTGGCTTGGAATATGCTCTATCGAACCTACGAATTGCTAAAGGATTTTCTCCAATTTGGGCAAGGCAGAAAACCCTAAAAGCATAAGTATGAACAAATGGAGAGAGAACATGAAGGTTATAAATTATTTACTTAGTGTGCTTTTGTTGTTTAGTAGCCCCCAGTTGGCGTGGGCTACTGTTGATGTGATGGAACTTGATGGTAATGCGACCAGTGATAATAGTGGTATTGATTGGGACGATGTAAATGATCCCAACAGCATGGTTGGGATTGCAGAATTTTTCCAAAAAGACCGTAATGGTATCGACCAAATCTTTTGGAAGGGTGGATCAAAAGATGATTCCGACATTACGGATTGGGCGTTCCGTACGGCGTCACCACAACCAAAAGATGACTTTACCAATGCGTATGCCGCTGCCTTTGAAAGCGAAGGCGATTTGCTAATTTACTTTGGTGCAGACCGATATGCGAACAATGGTGATATGTACATTGGCTTCTGGTTCCTACAAGACCAAGTAGGGTTACCGGATGGACAAACCAAAGGCGACTTTGTTGGGCAACATGTCAATGGAGACATCCTTGTGCTGATTTCATTCCCACAAGCGAGTGGCGGTAATCCGTATATAGAAGTGTTGCAGTGGGATTTGAATAATGGCGATGTCACCGACAACATGACGAGAATTTTCCAAACAGACGGTGATCCTAAATCGAATGATTTTGTGGGAGCTAGATGTGGCAGTGGTGCTGTTGGTGTCGATAAGATATGTGCGATTGCAAATGATGACTCTATCGGGGCAATACCGCTACCTAATGTACAAGGTTGGGACTACCTCGCGAAAACGGGTGAAACAACCTCTATTCCGACAGAGAGCTTTGTTGAAGGACGTCTGAATTTATCTGCGTTGTTGAACGATGAGTTTGGTATCAGCGACATCCCTTGTTTCAGTAGCTTCTTAGTTGAGTCACGAGCTTCTCGTTCGATTGATGCATCTTTGGCTGACTTCGTTGTCGGTTCATTCAGTTTATGTAGCATCAGCATAGCGGCGACTTGTAACACAACCAGCTTTACGGTTGATGGCATGTTTAACATCGATTACACCGTGATGGTAACCAATACTGGTCCAGGTTCGTTAGGCACCAATGGTGATTACGAAGTGGCCTTTTTATCGGAGTCACCAATCTTAGGCGCGCTTCCAGTGGTTGGTAATGGTGATGAAGTGTGGAGTGTCGGTGAGTCATTCTCATTCATGGGCAATTACTTGTCTGTAAATAATGGTGCTGTCGGTGTCATAGATGGTTCGGTGGATCTTGATGGGCTTATCGTGAATGCTCAAGCGCCAGTGGCCTACAATTGTCCACCAATAGACTTGAGCCCGATGGTTGAGATTTCTAAGGTGTGTAATAGCTTCTTAGAGGTTGATGGCGGTCAAGTTGTGCTTAAGAAAACCTATGATGTTGAAATATGTAATACCGGTGATATCCCATTGGCCATTGAATCGTTGGTGGATTCTAAGGATGACTCTTTGAGCCGTTCTGATTTACCTACTGAAGTAGTCAACAGCAGTTATTACCTCGACTTTGCTTTACCTTGTGATGATCTTGAGGATGTGACCACATGTGGTGCTGGCAATATGTGTAGTGCATTAAGTGCCGACCCTGAGCTGTTTGCTTGTAAAACGGGTGAAGGAGAGTGGATACCGAACTTTGGTGATGCGATTGGTCAAGTGTGTACACAAGTAAGTAAAACTTATGCACCAAATGTGTTACCAACCGGAACTGCAGGGATGCTATCTAATCAAGTGACAGCAACGTTTGACTCGCTGTTCTTACAAGAAGCATTTATGGAAACATCCAACATTGCAACCTGTGATGTTTGTCCATTTACTGTTCCTGAGCCATAAGTACTTTCATTAATTGAGTACGACTAAACTCTAAAGCAGCCTAGTTCGTTAGGCTGCTTTATTAGTTATTTAGTTATTTAGTTATTTAGTTATTTAGTTATTTAGTTATTTAGTTATTTAGTTATTTAGTTATTTAGTTAGCTAGCTAGTTAGGCGACTTAAATTACTATCTGATGTTTTTTGATCAGCTTGTATAAGGTTGTCCGAGAAATAGACAACGCTTTAGCAGATTGGGAAATATTGTAGTGGTGTTGCAGAATCACTCGACGAACATTTTTTGAAGAAAGTCGAGTGTCACTCTCAGTATCGGGCGAAGCGTCTTTTAATTGAATCCCCATATGACGAGTAGAGAGGGCGCTCGAGTTAGAAAGAACAATCGCCCTTTTTATGCAGTTGAATAACTCTCTAACATTGCCCGGCCAATGGTACTGTTTCATTTGCTCAAGGGTGTCACTAGGCAGTTTGGTTTTGGATGCGTAATTGTGCTTCAGTTCAAATCGAACCAAATCTTCAATGTCTTCTTTGTGATCATTGAGTGGTACTAGGTCTAATGGAAGTACATTGATGCGATGAAAGAGATCCTTTCGAAATTTACCCGCAGCAACGGCTTGTTCGATATTGACGTTGGTGGCGAAAATTACACGGCAATCTACGGGCAATTGGTTGTTACTGCCTAATCGTTCTATCGAGCTATTTTCAAGAAAGTGGAGCAGGTAAGTTTGCAGCGAAAGTTCAAGGTCGCCGATCTCATCCAAAAATAGTGTGCCACCATTCGCTCTTTCCACGTGTCCGACGTAGCGTTTGTTTGCACCCGTGAACGAGCCTTTTTCAAAGCCAAATAACTCTGAGTGAATCAGGGATTGTGGAATTGCGCCACAATTTACAGCGATGAAAGGTTTTTGACTGCGGGCTGAGGCCTCATGTATTAAACGCGCACATAGGCTTTTTCCTGTTCCGGTTTCCCCTTGAATCAGCACTGGAAAATCGTTGTTAGCGATCTTGGCTATCTTCTTTTTAAGTTGTTGGATGGTTCTGGATTGCCCTACCAATTGACATTCATGGCACGAGGCAGACTTAGGTTTAGTTTGCTTGGTGTCGACCATGCCATACGCATGGCCTAAATTTCGACAAAGCCATTCTGTATCAATAGGGAGGTGGTAATAATCCCAAAAGGTTTGCTTAATGAGCGATAAGTTGCGGCTTGGTGGTTGGTTGCAGATAGCGATTGCTTTTAAATTTGGAGAGTGAACCTTTAACGCTGATATTTGCTCACATTGTTTGTCGATTGAGGATGATGTTAGACAGGAAACGACAATTGGTGCGCAGCAGTGACTGCGGGAATTGAGAAAGTGAATGGCCTGTTCGGTGGTTTCTGCAATTTGAGCTGCCCAATTATGGAGACGCAGTTCTTCTACCCACTGTTTATGATGCAGGCATGCGGTGTTGCATAATAGAATCACGGAACGAGTTGTTGGCTCAGGTGATACTCTTTTTGATGGCATTGTGCTCACTCTTCATGTTTCGACTCCATGATGAAACCTTCAGTAAGCCCCCTAAATATCCATAAGCTTAGAAGCAAAATTCAATTAATTCGAGCACACAAATCTGATGGCGTTTGGCTGACAAGTGTCATTATCTCAAGCGGGAAAGCTAATCTGGTGCTTTACTTACTGATATTTATGCTTATTAATTAAAGGTATTCACGAATATCGTGTTTTTACTGTTTTGTTTATTGATGATCACACAGTAAACTCCGCGCTAATCACTAACGATAAAGAGCTGATATTGATGATAATTAACGTAGCAAAAAAGTTCATTTTGGCAGCTTCTGCGCTGGTGCTAGGTGGTTGTGTTAGCTACAGCGTGACTGAACAAGAAATGACAAACTACCTTCAAGATTCGGTGATGTTAGAACAAGAAGTCGGTGTGCAAAACGTTATGTATGCGCAAGTGGCGGTTGATGACTTAGCGGTGCAAATTGGTCGAGCTGATGCCGAGCGAGTGTCTGTTCTGGCGAATACCAATGCAAAGGTTCAAGTGTTTAACATGCCAAACATGGGGCTAGATCTGGATATCGAATTCAGCGCGATTCCCGAGTACGACAAAGAGAGTGGTGAGGTCTACTTAAAATCTCTGCGTCTTGAGCGCTTTGAGGAGAAGGGAAAGCAGCTTTCTCCTGAAATAGAGAAGTTACTAAAGCCTGCCGTTTCTATGATTGGCTTTGCTTTGTCCCAGTCACCGGTTTACAAATTGGACAGCAATAAGGTTCAAGAGTCATTGATCAAGTCATCGGAACCTAATCTAGTGATTAAAGACAACAAGCTGGTCATCGAGTTATTTGATTAACCCTTCCCGTTTACTTGGACTCAGATTTAAAACACAATGGCTGCCGATTTGGTGGCCATTTTTGTTTGTGTTGAACAAGCAATACTTCTGTTTTTAGGCTGTCTGTTAAGCTTGTTTTCTATGGCTCATTTATTGAATTAGCCGCGTATCTCACCTTTACTTTACTCTTGTGAGCAAGTCATCGCTTCAGTCATCAAATCATAAGAAAGAAAAGGTGAACGAACTATGAAGAATCCAGTAATAGCGGATAACAAACCCGTTAAGGTCGAGCTAACCGAAGGCGAGGAGTATTACTTCTGTACCTGTGGCAAATCGAAAAACCAACCGTTCTGTGATGGTTCTCATGCCGGAACGGGCTACAAACCAAAGAGTTTCGTGGCCGAGGAAACCGGCGACGCTTACCTGTGCCGCTGTAAGTATTCGAATAATCTCCCTTTTTGTGATGGCACTCATAAACAGTTTACGGCTGAGCAAGTGGGTCAAGAAGGCCCCGATGTTCATATCCAAGCAGCAACGCCCGATCTCTCACCAGCGGCTTCTGCAACCAAAGAAGAGCCCACGGTCGAGTTCATTCATCAATTAGCACGAGATGGTTTATCCAAAGTGGGCCACCATGGACCAATGACTTCAATGGGCGTCCCAAGATATCTATTACCTCACTGGGATGATATTCAAGTGATGGTCGCACAAATGGCGACCAAACCGTTATTGGAAAATGTGCCCGTCGGTACTGAGCTTATTATTGGGCCAAAAGCGAAAAAGCCGCTTAAATTGAACATCTCCTTGTTTGTGTCTGATATGAGTTTTGGGTCGTTATCTGAAGAAGCGAAAATTTCTTTAGCGACAGGCGCGGAGCTGGCCGGAACGGGAATTTGCTCGGGCGAGGGCGGAATGTTACCCGAAGAGCAAGCGGCAAACTCGCGTTACTTTTACGAACTAGCCAGCGCACAATTTGGCTACGATGAATCTAAGCTCAAAAATGTCCAAGCCTTTCATTTTAAAGGTGGGCAGGGGGCTAAAACCGGAACAGGTGGTCACCTACCGGGTGCGAAGAACATTGGCAAGATAGCTGAGGTGCGCGGCATTGAAGCGGGTACGGCTGCGATTTCTCCACCAACCTTTGTCGATCTAAAAACGGTCGAGGATTTCAAAAAGTTCGCCGACCGAGTTCGAGAAGTGACAGGTGGAATCCCGATTGGCTTCAAGTTGAGTGCCAATCATATTGAAGAGGATATTCAGTTTGCGCTTGATGCCAGTGCCGATTACATCATTTTGGATGGTCGAGGCGGTGGTACTGGGGCGGCGCCAGAAATGTTCCGTGACCATATTAGCGTGCCAACTATTCCAGCGCTTGCTCGTGCCAGAGCCTATCTAGACAAGCAAGGCGTAAGTGACAGAGTCACCTTAATCATTACCGGTGGGCTTCGTGTTCCAATGGACTTCGTAAAAGCGATGGCGCTTGGTGCTGATGGTGTCGCCATCTCGAACAGTGCCATGCAGTCGATAGGTTGTGTTGCTGCCCGAATGTGTAACACCAATAATTGTCCGGCGGGCATCGCGACTCAAAAAGCCGATTTACGCCAACGGTTAAATGTCGAGAAGGCATCGAACCAATTGAAGAACTTCTTCGAAGCCTCGACTGAATTGATGCAAGTGATGGCGAGAGCGTGTGGTCATGATCATTTGAATCAGTTTAATCCTCACGATTTGGCAACGTGGAATCGCGAAATGGCCGAGCTATCCGGAGTCGCATACTCTGGTGTCAGTCCATTAAACCAACTTAAGTAAATAGTATTTCGATAAAGCACATTCACTGTATTTTGGGTGTGCTTATTTTTGCCTGTGCAATGCCAATCTATGTTTAACCTTTCGTAATTAACTGCTTTATAAGTATTTTTAAATTATTTCCTATATTTTGAAAATATCGCTTTACCTCAAGTTAACTTGAGGTTTTATTATCATCCCCAATCTAAAAACATAAACAATCACCTTGTCATTTTTGAGCGTTGTTAGCTTGGAAGACGTCAGTCATTAGGTGATGAAAACAAATCAGGGGTTAGGTATGGAACAGCGTCAAATCACCGAATATTTTTCAAGAATTGGTTTATCCAAACCAAGCGATACCACAATCGAAAGCCTAACAGCGATCCATAGGCATCAACACCGAACCATTCCGTTCGAGAATTTTGATGTGGTTCAGGGGCTGCCTATTCAACTGTCTCAAGAGGCATTGCATGAAAAGCTGGTGGTTAATCAGCGAGGTGGTTATTGCCAAGAACTTAATGGGTTGTTGCTGAATGTGTTAATTCATATGGGCTTTGAAGCGAGAGCCTTGCTTGGTCGAGTACACCTAGCAGGAGAGCCTACAGGGCGTAGCCATCGAGTGACATTGGTGACGATTGAAGGTAAACAGTGGCTGGTGGATGCGGGCTTTGGCACCTTTACCCCTCGTGCTCCATTGCTGATTGAAACCAATATTGAGCAGTCTAATGACTTACAAACTTTTCGTTTTATCGAAGATGAACGATATGGCTTCTTACTGCAGATAAAGCAGGGTGAAGAGTGGATGAACGTCTACAGCCTAGACATGACGTATGTGGGTGCCAACGACTTAGAGTCGAGCAACTTCTTCACTTCAAACAGTCCGAAATCCATTTTTACATCAAACTGTATTGCGGCACTGCCGATTGAAGGTGGGATTGTCACGCTGCTTAACCAGAAAATTAAAATTAGCAAAAATGGCTCAACAGAGGAATGGCTACTTGAAGATGAGCCAGCGTACCTTGCTGCATTACAAACGTACTTTGGTTTAGCGCCAAATGTGCCTTTTCAAACTTTAGAGAAATGTTTCTAACCAAATTCGAGGATCAACAATGAAAGTATTAGCGATTGGCGCGACCAACAGTAAAGCATCGATTAACCAACAATTGGCAGCGTACACCGCAAGCTTAGTTGAGGGCGCGCAAGTAGAGGTGCTCGATCTTAATGATTTCGAGATGCCCATTTACAGTGAAGACAGAGAAAAAGAGTCCGGCGTTCATCAACACGCGCAGCGCTTTTTCAGCAAGATTGGCGAAGCAGATGCTGTTGTCATCTCTTTTGCAGAGTACAACGGTTCATACACCGCAGCCTTTAAGAATGTGTTTGATTGGACATCACGAATCGACATGAAAGTGTATCAAGGCAAACCTGTTGTGATGCTCTCCACATCACCAGGCCCAGGCGGCGCAAGCTCTGTGTTGTCGTCTGCGGTAAATTCGGCACCTTACTTCGATGCTGATGTGAAGGGGTCGATGTCGGTGCCAAGTTTCTACGACAACTTTAATGTAGAAACGGGTGAGATCATCAATGCTGAAATGGCCGAGAGCCTGAAATCGATCATGAGTCAGATTTAGCTGCTTTAGTGAGTGAGATAATTACAACATCGGTGCGCAGATAAATAGATAAATAAATAGTTAGATACATAAATGGCCATCAAGCGATGGCCATTTAATTGCGTCATTGTCTATTGTGATAACTCTGCTGCGGTGTCAACGAAGATACCTTGAATGTCTTTCGCTTCACGCTCAGTTTGTCCGCCATGTTTTAGAAACGCACCGATAATTGCTGCGGTTTTTTGCTCTTTTGCGCGCTCTAAGAAGTAACGCAGTTCTAGCTCAGCGCCCGCTTGCTCATCTTTGATTGAGGCTGCGATGATCTCTTTGTACATCACGATATCACGTACTTCTAATTGACTGATCACACCGAGTGTCGCTGCTAAGAAATCCTCTAGCTCAGCCTTCGGTACGAACTGCGTAATGATGTTACGGTCTTCTGCTTGCTGAGCCGTAAAATCGTTGCCAAGCAGCAAAGCTTGCAGCGCTTTGTTTTTGCCCATGCGTCTTGCAAATTGCACAGCGCCTTGGCCACCCGTTGGGATGTTTACATGAATTTCTGGTTGTGCGAACGCCGAGTTTTCAGTGCCATAAGCAAGGTCACACGCCATCACAAATTCATTACCGCCCCCACGAGCTACGCCATCAACTACCGCGACAGAGACTTGTTTCATCGCTTTAATGTTCTCAATCATGTGGTTGAATTCTATCGAACCGGCTTGTCCACCTTGCGTACCGTTGATCACATTGAGGTCTAAGTGAGCCAGAAAGAAGCTCTCATGTAATGATTTAAAGACCACAACCTTAGTATCACGATCATCTTTCAATGAAAGCACAAAGGCATTGATCTCGTTGATCAAGTCGAAAGTCAGCACGTTCACTGGTGGGTTATTGATTGATACCGTTGCGATGCCATTTTGGTTAGTCACAGATAGTAGTGTCATGGGGTGTTCCTCTATTAGGTCGGGACTGAATGTTGTCTCCGTTATGTTTAGCTACTATAGATTTGTAATAAGATGAGAAAAATAGTCATATTGGCACTTGATTGGTGCTTAAAATGCAACAAAGGGCGTTATGGATATATCGAGTCGTTTATTATTGTTACTTGAAGTGGTTGAGCTGGGTTCGTTTGTCAAAGTGGCGGAGCAAAGAAACGTCGACCGTTCCGTTATCTCTAAACAGATCAGCCGTCTTGAAGAAGAGCTGGATGTTCGGTTACTCAATCGCACCACTCGTTCGTTATCTCTGACAGCCGCAGGTAATGAGATGGTCAATCAAGCGCATCAGCTTCGTGCACTGTTGAACGATACTCGACGCTTGGCGCAAAATTATCATGCAGAGCCTCGAGGGTTATTAAGAATCACCAGCTCTACTATGTTTGGTCGACAATATGTTCAGCAGGCGATAGCGGTTTTCCAGAAGCAGTATCCAGATGTTGATTTTGAATTGAGACTCGAAGATCGAATCGTCGATATGGTTAAGGAAGGGTTTGATATTGGCTTCCGTATTGGTAAGCCCAAAAACTCTAGCCTAATCAGCCGCAAGATAGCCAGAAGTCGATTGTTGATTGTTGCTTCACCTGAGTTCATTGCTCAGCATGGCGAGATCAACACCATCGAAAAGCTGGAGTCATTACCTGCGACTATTTACGCTGCTCCGGGTTTGTTAATCGATAAGTTTTCTTATGTCGATCAAGAGGGGCAAGCGCAGCATTTTCAGCTTAATGCCGCTTATAAAGTGAATGACGTTGAGATGATTTCCAAGAGCGCGCTAACCGGCAGTACTCTCGCGGTCGTCACGGCGCAGATGATTGAAGATGAAGTGCTCAGTGGTGAGTTGGTGCCTATTATGACTCACTTAAACTTGGATGACTTTGGCACTTTTTATGCGGTGTACCCACATCGAGATGCACCCATAAAAACCAAGCTCTTCATTGATACATTGAAAACCATTGTCGGTGAAGATAAACCCGTGTGGGAGCAAGGCATTCCCGGATTTGACGACATGTATGGTAATCAGCGAACAAAATCATAGTTCATAGAATCAATACGTTAGGTTGCTTTGTTGCGCGTATTTTGTAACCTAGCCCAAACCTTAATTTGAACCCAAACTTCAAGTTAAAGTGAACTCTATTATACTGATCATTATCAGGATGAAACGGCTATTCAAACAGGAAGTGAAAGATCATGAGAAACATCGTATACCTCAGCATAGGCCAGTTGGCAGAGCGCAGTGGCGTGGCTCCTTCGGCCCTACGTTTTTACGAAACCAAGGGATTGATTGCTTCGATTCGTACTAATGGAAATCAGCGCCGTTATCAGTCGGCGATGTTGAGACGAATTGCGTTGATCCAAGTCGCGCAGTCGATAGGCTTCACGCTGGAAGAGATCACCGAAGAATTATCGACACTGCCGATGAACCATACCGCGACTAAGCGAGATTGGGAGCGCGTTGCTAAGAAGTGGCAGGGGCAACTCGACAGTAAAATGGCGCAGATTAAATCGCTACAAGAGAACTTAACCGGCTGTATCGGTTGCGGGTGTTTGAGTATGCAGAAGTGCCACTTGTTGAACCCTGAAGATATTCTGCATGACCAAGGGCAGGGCGCACAACGGATCGTTGAGTAGCCCTGAATTAATGTATCTTATCTGAGATCGTTGAATCCAATGCACTCAATCTGATGGTCAGCTAGCCACTGTTTTAGCTCTGGGCTAGTGAGAAGTTGATGCTCTTCGACGCGTTTATCACTGTAGCTTGATAGGGACTTAAGCTGTTCACTTGCCACTGATGAAGGGTGGCACATTAACTCAAGCACACCGTCAGGCATCATAGCTTGGTAGCTCAGTAATAAATCTTGCAGGCCATTCAGTGATATGCCTTCGTCAAAGAAACGCATGTCGAAAGCATCTGGCGTTGGCACTCGCAGTGCATCTTGGCCACTCAAGATGTTATCGATTCGCCTAACTGGCAGACCAATGCGATTCACTGTGCGGGTAAACGCTGCTTTTAGAGGTTTGAATACACCACCAAAGTGATGGCTGTCGATATGGTTGATCTTCAAACCGGCATCGACAGCGGCTTGATATTGCGCGTTGAGTTCGAGCATCACCTCATCTTCATTTACATCTGATTTATCGAACAGAATAACATTGCTAAAGAAGTGGCCGTGTTCGTCGACTAAGCTCGGAATTAACTCTGGTGGCGTCAGTGGTTTGCCTGCGGTGACCGTAAAGTGCAATCCAACTTCAGGGATTAAACCTTGATGATAGAGCTCAATCGCGTGCTGTGTACCCGGTTGATTCATCATGATGGTGGTCGACTTAACCAAACCCGCCTTGAAGCATTCAACGATGCCGTGGTTCACGCTTTCAGTGAGGCCGAAATCATCGGCGTTGAGTATCAATTTCATCATGACCTCTTATTAAAAGATTTGGATTCAATATCTTGAATGAGCTCTGCTGTCACTGAGCTCATTTGCTGTTATCACTGAGCTTATTAGCTGTTATAACCGAGCTTATTAGCTGCTAACAAAGGCCACATCAAGCGAGTCGATGAGCAAACGCAGGCATGAAGTCTAAGTTCTCGCGAATGGTTTCTTGCAAAGCCTCGTCGATGTGCGAACCACTATCGACGATAGGGTTTAAGATCAGAGCACGTTTTGCTGTTGCGATGTCACCCGTCATCGCCGCTTTAACGGTCAGAGTTTCAAACTCTTTCATCTGCTGAATCAAGCGCAGCGTGTCACTATCAAAAGGTTCAACGTTCAGTGGCAGGATCGCACTGCTGGTGATCACCGAACTCACTTCTACCGCGCAGTCATCGGGTAATCCTTGAATCGCACCATTATTGCGAGTGTTGACGTGCATGATAGAACGTTTGTTGTTGTGAATACTGCTCATCAGCTCACAGGCCGCTTCAGAGTAGTAAGCACCGCCTCGTTCTTCTAACAATTTAGGTTTGGTATCGAGCATCGGATCTTTATAGATCTCAAGCAGTTGCTTCTCAACTTGAGCCACCAAGTCGGCGCGATTAGCGTTGTTCTTCGATGCCTCAAACTCTTTATCTAAGATATCTCTGGATTGGTAGTAGTAACGTAGGTAAGCACAAGGAACGATGTTCAGAGAACGAATCAATTCAGCGTCCCATTCAAAGGGAGGGATGTTCTTTGGCATCATTTGATCGTTACCACCAAGGAGTTGTTCGATGAGTTCTCCTAACTTGTCTTCACCTTTATGAAGCACCTTACGAGCCCACACTAGGTGGTTTAATCCGGCGATTTGCATCGTGATATCTTTACGTTCTGCGCCGAGCATTTTCGCCGCGCCTAGCTCCATGTTGACGGGAACGTTACATAGACCAACGGTTTTAATGGTTGAGTGCTTAATCAGTGCTTCTGTTACCATGCCTGATGGGTTGGTGAAGTTGAGTAACCACGCATTTGGACACAGTTCTTCCATCTCTTTCGCTATATCGAGCGCAATCGGAATGGTTCGGCAAGCATTAGAGAAGCCACCCAAGCCGTTGGTCTCTTGACCGATCATGCGATATTTCAGAGCAATCCTCTCGTCACGTAATCTTGCTTCCATTCTTCCTGCGCGAAATTGTGAGCAGACAAAATTGGCGTCTTTCAGGGCTGATTTTCGATCCGTGGTGAGGTGAACATTAATCTCACAGCCTGCTTTGTTTATCATTCGCTTGGTGAGCGCCGCGATTATCTCTGCTTTTTCCATGCCTTCTTCGATATCGACCAACCACAGATCAGAGATAGGTAATTCGTGATGGCGCTTGAGCAGTCCTTCAACTAGCTCTGGGGTGTAACTTGAGCCACCACCAATCACGGTTACTTTGAGTTTTTGATTCTGTTGCATGCTGTTCACCATTTAATGTTGTAGATTACTTGGTTTAATTTATATGATGGTTACATACACCGACAAACCAGTTATGACGACTTATGAATTAGTGAGGTTAATGCATGGGACTGTTCGAAAATCGCCAACAAACGCTGTCATTGCTGCACACCTTTAGTGTTGCGGCTAAACACTTAAGCTTTACACTTGCCGCCGATGAGCTCTTCTTAACTCAGGGAGGGGTCAGCCATCGCATCAAAAAACTGGAGCAACAACTGAAGTTCAATCTGTTTGTGCGCAAGACAAGAAAGCTCGAACTGACGCCAGAAGGTCAGCGTGTGTTATCCATGTTAAACGTCTCGTTTGAGTCTATCTTTTCCGAACTCATGGATATTCAAACGGGTGAGCTAAGTGGGGAGTTGTATATCGCGACATCGCCTTATTTCGCTTCATCATGGTTAATGCCGCGTTTGCCAGAATTCAGACGCTTGTATCCGAATCTAAGCATCAAACTGCAAACCAAACAGAGCCAGTCAGATTTCCAATTTGAACCTTATGACGTGGCAATTTTCTATAGCGAAGGCCATTACCCCAACCATTACAGCGAGCGATTATTCAGTGGAGTAAGAACCCCAGTGTGCAGCCCTGAATACGCGAAACGCTTCAAACTAGACCAAGGCATTCAACACTTAGACGATGTTCGTTTCATTCATAGTGGTGATATCACTGCGTGGCAACGTTGGTTGTATGAAGCTCAAAGTGATACCAACTGCGCACTTCAGTGTGACTATTACAGTGATAACCGCTTGGCGATGGATGCGGCGATATTATCGATGGGGCTAGCACTAGGGCGGTTAGAATTTATGACACCGCAGATTGAACAAGGCTTGTTGGTCGCGCCTCTTATGAGTATTGAGTCGGGTAAAGGGTATGACTTAGTGTGCCCGAAAGGCATGGAGCAACGAACTAAGTTTCAGGTGTTTGCTCAATGGGTTAAGCAACAGTTGTGACAGAATAGCGTGCCTAGACAAACACGAATTATAGGTCTAGTTTAGGTGGTTCTTTCAATAAAAGAAGAGGTTAGTTATGTTCAGCCATGTTTTTCTCGGTACCGAAGATATTGAACGCGCGAAGGCTTTTTATGACCCAATCATGAAGGTGCTGGGTTATAGCGAAGGCTCTGTTGATCCCAAAGGGCGCTGTGTTTACGTTAGCCAAACGGGTGTGTTGGGTTTAACGAAGCCGATTGATGGTCAGCCTGCGACTCACGGCAACGGCATGACGGTGGGTTTTCTTGCGTCTTCTCCTGAAGTTGTAGATGAGTGGCATCGGGTTGGCGTCGAGAATGGCGGTACCAGCATTGAAAATGGCCCCGGAGCGAGAGGTTCTGATGAGCGTCGCTTGTACATGGCTTATTTGCGAGATCCTGATGGAAACAAGATCTGCGCAACTCACTTTATGCCATAGTTCGCTTTATGTCATAGTTGACGTTATGCCACAGTTCGCCTTATGCCATCGTTCATTTTATGCCACAGTGGCGTATACTTAGATCATGTTGATGGTTCGGAGTTGGCGAAGTCGCGGCTCTGAACTTGTTAGCTTCCCGAAGACTCAAAATTTTGCAAAGGACTGGCTAGATGAAACCGAATGAACTGTTTTATGAAAGCTTTGAGCGCTGCCGGATTGACCAAGAATTTCTCGAAACGTTTTTGGCGGATTTTTGCGAGCATAATCCAAGGTTTTCAGAACGTTTTGAAAAGATAGGGTTAGAGCAACAAACCAAGATGCTTAAAGCCTCGATCATTCTTATCTATAACTCTGCTGGTCTACCGAGCGTACGAAACTCGGTGAAAAAGCTTGGGAAGCGACATAAAGATTTAGGAATGGATATCTCTGAGCAAGAGCTCAACGAGTGGTTCAATTCGTTACTTAATACGGTTAAAAAATACGATCCTCACTATGATGAAAGCGTTGAACAAGCATGGACAGAAACGCTCGAAGCCGGCTTAACTATCATGAAGAAAGAGTGCGTAGTCTGAATCAAAATGTGTAACGAAGTAAGCCTCGTCTAACGAGAGGCTTACTCATTTTTTCTACTCAATTAAAAGGTAAAGCCTGCTTGGATACTTAGTGCCGACTCAGTGGTATACCAACCAGTACTTCCTCCGAACTCATACCAATCAAATCCAGCTCGAGTCACAAACTTGGAGTGGCCGAAAACTGGTTTTAGTGACTTATATTCTGCGCCGATACCGTAAGTTAAGCCAAGATCACCATGGGACCCTTTGTGGACTTCATTATTATCGCTAGATAGGAACACCAATTTGGTATCTGAGTGTGCGTAAAAAGCGCCCGCCTTACCATAAACAGCGAAGTTTTCGCTGAAGCTGTGCTTATACATAGGTGTTAATGAAAGCATTAAAGAATCGAACTCTTGCTCTGTTTTAAGATCTTTTTCATCAGTGCTGATAACAAGCAACGTTGATTCAACATACCAGTTGCTTTGCATGACTTGGCTACCAAATGTGAACTGGCCACCGACATCGCCATCATCCATCCCGAAACCACCTAGTGCGTACATTTCATTTGATGCAAAAGCTGAAGTTGATGCGATGCCGGTAACTGAGGCAATCGTAAGAGCCGCTAAGATTAATTTTTTCATTGTTTCCACTCTGGTTTGTAAATTTCGGGAGAGGATTCTAGCGATATTTTCAAAATAAAAAACACTGTTCGAATGGGGCGGGAAGGATTAAATGAAGATTAAATATCTCAAGATATAAACCTGTATTTCAATGATCTAAAATTACAATTTTTTAGATAGATGAAATGAGCGGTGTGCGAGAGTTACTCTATGATTTAATGGGTTTTCTATAAGGGAGGGCAGTGCATATCTCACGAAGAAAAACCTCTGGCAATGGAGGTCATCGCCAGAGAACAGAATCATTTGGGGCTTACGTTTTAATAGAAATTAAATCCAAATGACCGATATTGGGTTGGCCTAGGTTCTAACACGTTACGAGAATCGGATTAAAAGTGAGCAGCCCAACCAATCAGGAACCCTTGCGATGCGGTATCGTATTCAAAGGTGCCCTTGTTTTCGTAATCAACCCAAGTGGATTTGTAGGCAACATTTAAGTCAGACCAACTGTTTATCTGGTATCGCACGCCAGTTAACAGAGATGAAGTAAAGTTGGTGTCACTACCAAGCCCTGCATCAATGGTTGCGTGAAACTTCCAATCCTTATTGATCTGCGTTATCCATCTCACACCTATTTGGTAATCTATCCAATCTTCATCGAGTGATCGGTCTGTACTTAGCTTGCCACCTGAACCGTAAAGCTTGGCATCAATGTCGTTATCCCACCAACGAAGCCCAAACAGATAATCAATCGTGCCAAAATCGTATTGGTAGCGCTTAAACCCCTTCACATCTAAAACACCTTGTCGGATATCAAGATTGCCTTTTAATACCTCTAGGTTGCTACCTAACACTGAGTTTGTTTTTCCGCTTAACTTCATGAAGCTGTAGTCAATGTAATAGCCCCATTGATTGTCATAGATACCCTCTAAGCGCACCATTGCGGTCATATCAAGATGATCCATGATGAATGCAGGATCAACATCGACATCAGCAGATAAATCACTAATGGTGCTGTCTCCGCGGATGTTGAGTGCAAGCGCGTAAATTTCGAAGCTATGTTGCCACTTTTTTGTATCCGCTTGTGCACTTGCTTCCTGAGCATTTACGGTTGAACTTGCAGCCAATGCTGATGCGAGTAGGTAACGCCATTTAGTCATATTGATATCCTTATCTTTGATGTGAAATAGCACGAATATGAATGTGTGTTTTAACTATCCATTTTTCACATATGCAACTTGTATATTGCTGATTGTAGACTATGTTTTTTGAAAAGAGCCAAATTAAAAGAGTAAGGATATGAAGCCACAAAGCGTTTTTTTGTTCGTCGCTGTTTTGGGTTTAACACCGATTGCGTTGTCGTACGGTTATGCCCCCGTTGTCTCCCTTGATTATCTTTTCGGAATTGATGCTAGCCCCATCAATGTCACTCATATCTTTCGTGCCGTGATGGGGTTGTACTTAGCGTTGGCTCTGTTTTGGATAGCAGGGGCGTTACTAAAGAAATACCGACTGCCAGCACTCTACAGTTTGGTGGTCTTCATGTTGGGTTTGGCTGCCGGTCGAGTCATTAGCTTGTTGATAGATGGCATGCCTCACTGGCTACTTGTCGTCTATCTACTATTGGAGCTTGGCTTTGGTTTGGTAGGAATAAAAATGGTTCACAAAGAGCAATCTGAAACAGTATAAGGACATTCTATGAAAAGGATCTTCCACCTTGTTGTTCTGAGTTTGTTGAGTAGCTTTTCGCTATCAGCATGGTCAGCGCAAGAGCAACCGAATATTTTTGTTATCTTCACGGATGATATTGGGATATCAAACCTGAGTGCTTATCATAATGGTGTGATGAGTAGTGAAACACCGAACATCGATAGTATTGCTGAAAAGGGCATGCTACTGACAGATTATTACGCTCAACCTTCTTGTACGGCGGGTCGTTCTGCATTCTTAACGGGTCAACTTCCTGTGCGAACCGGCATGCACTCAGTCGGGTTACCGGGTGGTCCTGTTGGTTTAAGTGCTGACACGCCAACGCTTCCTGAAATCCTTAAAACCATGGGTTATGTTACGGGACAGTTTGGTAAAAACCACCTTGGTGACCGAGATGAATTCCTACCAACGATGCACGGTTTTGATGAGTATTGGGGTTGGTTGTATCACTTGAATGCAATGGAATACACAGAAGATCCAGATTGGCCAAAAGATGGCTCTTTGGATGCCTTTGCACCTCGTAATGTGATTTACGCAAGATCAGATGGTAAAGGTGGTCAAACGATCGAAGACGATGGTGCATTGTCGATCGAGCGTATGCGTACACTCGATGACGAAGTGAATAAACACGCGATCAACTTCATCGAAAGGGCGGTTGAAGCGGATAAACCCTTCTTCACTTGGTACTGTCCATCACGTGGTCACGTTTGGACGCATCTTTCACCTGAATACGAAGCGATGCTCGGCCAAAATGGTTGGGGGCTTCAAGAAGTGGTCATGAAAGA
>NZ_JADDYK010000033.1:203589-221754 GCF_015163615.1 Vibrio sp. OPT18 | reverse complement strand
TCTTGATGATCATGTCGGTGAGATGATGGCGAAGATGGAAGAGCTCGGTATTGCCGACAACACTATCATCATTTTCACTGCCGATAACGGCCCAGAGATCATGACTTGGCCTGATGGCGGTATGACACCTTATCACGGTGAGAAAGGCACAACTTGGGAAGGTGGCGTAAGAGCCCCTGCACTGGTTAGCTGGCCGGGTAAAATCCCAGCGGGTACAGTGGGCAATGGCATCTTTGATGGTATGGATTGGTTACCCACTCTGGTCGCTGCGGCTGGTGGTCCAACGGATCTAAAAGAAAAACTGCTGAAAGGTCACGATGGCTTTAAAGCGCACCTTGATGGTTACAACCAAGTGGATATGCTGACTGAGAAAGGCGAGTCAAACCGTAAAGAGATCTACTACTACGAACGAGATCAGCTGCAAGCAGTTCGTGTTGGTGATTGGAAGGCGCACTTCATCGTGCAAAATCACGGTTGGAGTGGTCCTAAAGAAGCGCTAAACGCACCATTACTGTTTAACTTACGTCGTGACCCATACGAGCGAGCGGCGGAAGAGTCGGGCATGTACTTGAAGTGGATGGGGCAAAAAATGTGGGCATTTGGTCCTGCACAAGCTGCAGTCCAACAACATCTAGCAACCTTCCAAGAGTGGCCTCCAGTGACGCCTGATTCTCCGGCAGAGAAGACCGGTGGTGTAGGTAACTAGTTAAATATCATAAAAATCCCGCTCACACTGAGCGGGATTTTTATTTGAATGCGTCTTAACGTTGGTTCTATTTTAGCGTCGTGTTTCGTTCAATGAACTTTACTGGCACCATCAGTTTAACTAAGCTGGTGTCTTGCTCTTGAATCTGGCTAACGACAATTTTCACTGATTCACGTGCAAGGCGTCTGAAATCTTGCTTGAAGGTAGTGAGTTGGTAGTTCAGCCATTGAGTCTGCGGGATATCATCAAAGCCAATCACTTGAAGATCTTCTGGAATACGCAGGTTGAACTCTAAGCGCGCCACATCCATTACCGCCATCGCGAGGTTATCTGTCGCACAGAAAATCGCTTGAGGATGTGTGGGTTCTGAAAACAGAGTCCGAATGGTATCTAGTGCATCAAGGTAGTCATAGTCAGCTTCAATAACACGAGCTTGCTTGCCCGTGAGATCTTCGAATTCAGAGCAAAAGCCCGATTCACGCTCGCCGTTGGTGTAGGTTGGTACGTTACCTGTCAGGTAAACCGCTGACTTTGTTCCTACGCTATGTAAATGCTGAGCGGCGACTTGGCCTGCGGCGTAGTTGTCACTCACCACATGGCTACTCTTAGTCCCTTCAACAACACGTGCGAACTGGACGATAGGGATGTCGAACTCTTCACACTCTTCATAAAGCGACTTATTAAAGGTCGCGGAAGCAGCAATTACGCCATCAACTCGGTATTGGAAGATATTAGGAATCGAGTGGTTGTCGTTTCCATCAACTTGCCAAGGAATCAATACCGCAGAGTAACCCTGCTTTTGTAGCTCAGTAGAGATAAGCTGCAGAGTTTTCATGTGGATAGGGTAGTCGGCATCTGGGAAAACTAAGCCAATCAATTTGGACTCATTTGTCGTCAGACTGCGGGCAAAGGCATTGGGACGATAATTCAACGATTTTGCTGCATCGAACACTTTCTGCTTGGTCTTTTCAGACACTGAACTGCCCGGGACAAATACACGAGATACAGTTGATTGAGAAACGCCAGCAAGTTTAGCGACATCTTTAGAGGTGACGGTTGGCTTTGACGCCGTGGAGTGTTTTGGAGAGCTCATAGACCATACTTTTGAACCAAATTGATTGTGCATAGAGTAACATAATTAGGTACGTACTCAAAAATACAATATGCCATGATTGGATGAAAAATAAGGGTTAATAGAGAGTGTTGAATATTATTCTGGGTATGACCCAAAAAAGCTCTGCGTAAGAGCAGAGCTTTGTTTAAAGAATTTATGAATCGACTAACTGGGCGTTAGAAGTAGTAACGAATACCTGCAGCGAACTGGTCGTCTCTGTTTTCGAATTTACCGCCAGCGAACTGATCTTTACCTAGGTCGAATTGGTACTCAGTCCAAACTAGGAATTTGTTCTTCTTAAAGTGGTACTCAAGGCCAGGAATAATAAGCTGGCGCTCGTAGCCGTTTGCGTTGTCGTCGGTATCCGTTAAGTAGTTCACGTTAAAGGTTGGACGCAGACCGTTTTCAAAGTGGTAGTAAGTGAAGAATTCCGCACCGCGGTGGTCGTATAATTCAGCTTGGCTGGTGGTTTCCCAGTTTGAACCTTGGCTGTAGGTGAAACCAACGAATAGACCGTCATTGGTATAGTTAACACCTAATAGACCAATGCGTTGTGTATCTCCATCTTTGATGTTTTTAACGCCCGCATCGACATCATCAAACTCATTCTGGTGGTAAGCTAAACCAATCGTTAGGCCATCCATAACAGTGTACAGCGTTGACGCGCCCATACCGTTTTTCAGCGTTGCTGTTAAGCCGTCTGCTAGGCCAACATCTTCGCGAGTGGTTTGGTAAGTGAAGCCGTATTTCCAGTTGTCGCTAATGCTGTTGCGGTAAGTAATCGAGTTCTCGGCACGACCTGTACCTGACGCAATACCCCAGTCAGATAGGTTGTAGTAACCAGAACCACGCGAACCGAACACTCGACCCATATCGGTAAACCAAGCCACATCGTAGAAGGTGGACCATTGCTTAGTACCTGCTGCGATCTTGCCGTATTTGTCGTGCTCTACGCCTGCGTATAGAAGTCGGTCGTAAATATTGTCGCCGTTAGCACCTGAGTTGTAACCCCATTCAGCATGGCCAAAGCCAGTCCAGCCGTTATCGAGTCCCATTTGACCTTTAAGGCCGAAACGAGAGCTACCGCTGTTCCATTCTCCGTTATCTTTTTCCCAAGCATTAGTATCTGAGTTAAAGACTTCACCTTTGTCTTGGTAACGAACGTCGAAACGACCGTCTAAAGTAAGGCTATCGCCCGCGTCATTGGTAAAAGTGTGTGCAGCAAAAGCAGAACCCGAGGTAAGTGCTGTCAGGATCACTGCTGAAAGAATCGACTTGTTCATTGTAATTCTCTTTATTCAGGCCGTAGAAAGCCACCGTGCTTTCAAGCCCGTTATATTGGTAATGGTTTGGCAGGGTGTACCCCATCCATGAGGCACGAGTAGATTCAGTTATTAGTGGAGCAATAATGAATTGGTTGGAGCACTTACTAGGAGCGAGAAGGGTCTCCCAGTAAGCGTGGCAACCTAAATCAGATGTCTATTTAGGTTGCCACTATTTCGTTTCAATCTTTTGGATTAAAGCGTATCGATTACAGCGTTGGGTTCATGATGGTTGAAGTGCGTTCGAACACATCTAGACCTTGCTGTTGTAGCCAGTAAGGAAGGTCGATAAGAACCCAGTTCTCAGACAGCTTGTCACCGTCACGGTAGTAAACGTCAACTACTTGCATGTTTGCACGTACTTCACCGCCAGTCATACCTAGGAAGCCACCTGTTGGTGTGTTTGATAGGTTTGGCCAACCGAAGAAACAAGAGAAGTTACCTTCAGCGAAACGACAAACGTGGCCGTTGAACTTCTTGTCTTTCAGGTTGTTACGGAAAGGAAGTTGGTGCTGTTGTTGGTAGCGAGGAATTGTGTAAGACGCGCCGATACCACATGGGCCGTACCAAATCATGTCTTTTGACCAGCTCTTCGCTAGTACTTCTGGTGGGCAACCCATCGCACCGCTGTCGTTAAGAGCAGACAGGTCATCAACCATTTTGTTTACTAGAGCAAGTGTCGCAACACCTTCTTCTGGAGCCGCGTCTTCGAATAGCAGACCATCGTGGTTACGTGGGCCAGGGTATACGAAGTGCTTACCTGTTGATGGTGGAAGTGGGTAGCAACCCGCTTGATCCATCATGCCTAGAAGGTCTAGGAACAGGCCTGTCTTAGTGATTTTGCCATCAACAACGCAGTTAAACTCTGCGTAGCGAACGTTCATGATCTTGCCTGTTGGGCGCATGCCTAGGTATTCAGCGTCGAATAGACCCATGAAGTGACCCATGCTCATTACCCAAATCTCATCTGGGTTAACTTCGTTGTTACCACCGATGAAGATGTCTTGACGACGCTGCATGCGAGTCATCGACTTCATCATTGGCGCCCAGAATACGTCAGCTGCTGCTTGTGCGCCTTCTTGCTCACGGAATGGGTAAACACCGCGCCACAAGTAATCTTCAGAAGTGTGTGCTTTTAAAACTTCAGCAACGTTCTCGTGAGTTGCGTTTTCCATTGCATCGAAGTATTCACGAACAATGCGTTTCGCTTCTTGATATTTAGACATAATAATTTCTCTTTGTGTTGTCGAGTCAACATTCGGAACAGGACTCGATTTGGATTTTGTTACCGGCTGACTTATCAGCCGGTTTTAAATTTTTCGTATTTGAACTTCAGCGTATGAGTGTCGAATTAAGCTTTTGCTGCTTCAGCTTTTTTGCTCTTATCGAAGACGCCACCTTTAAGAGTTTCAGGCAGTGTTAGCCATAGTAGGCCGGCGATAATCCATACGATTGGTGAGCCCCACATTGCTGTTTGTAGGTCGGTACGCTCTTGGATGAAGATAAGAACCATTGGTGCCCACATGCCGATAATACGACCGCCATGGAATAAAGCAGCACCATAGCTACGCAAGCGTGCTGGGAACAATTCAGAGAAGTAACCGCCCCATACTGCAGAAGCAGACAGGCCGAAGTTGTAGATAAGACCTAGAAGAGCCAGCATGTTTAGGCCACCAATCATCATGTCGCCAGGTGCGACAAAGAAGATAGAAACCATGATACCTGCGAGGATGAAACCGAACGCGTTGATCTTACGACCGTACTTATCTGCTGCCCATCCCCAGAACCAAGCACCGAAGAGTGAACCAAATGCTGAGATAGAGAAGATCAAACCGATGGTTGCACCATCAAACATACGAACATCTTTCAGGTAGGTAGTTACAAAGCCACCGAAGAATTGGAATCCGTAGAAGTTAAGACCAGAAAGAAGTAAACAAGTAATCGTAATTTTGCGGTAAGGCTTGCTTAACATCTCACCCCAAGAACCTTTTTTAGCTTCGGTTACTTCCCCAGCTGCATTGGTTGTTGTTTGTTGATCTTCTTCACCGTAGGCGATCACTGTTTTGTCGCTTGGTAATACAAAGATCATTAACGCTGCTGCTACAAGCGGTGGAATACCACCTACCCACATTAGGCTCTGCCAAGGTGCATCAACACTTGTAATGAAGGCTGCGTAAGCGCCCATTGCCACTAAAGCAACAGAGAACATTGAAGAAGCAAAAGCAGTCAACTTACCGCGAACCGTTGGTGTAAATAGGCCAATCATCAAAGATACAGCTACAGTGAAGTAACCACCTAAAGACAGTCCAATGATGAAACGCATTGCAGCCCAAGTGGCGTAGTCGGTAAACATCATGTTGATGATGGTTGCACCACCGTTTAATGCCGTAATTGCTACTAGTGTGGACTTCTTGCCGAACTTAGTTGCGAACCATGCACAGCTCAGTGCACCAATCAGAGCACCAACAGACTGCCAAGTGTAGAACTGAGCGGTATCAGAAAGGCTAATACCAGCATATTCTTCCACAATGTATGGGCGTACGTAGTCAATAATTACAAAGTTATAACAATAAAAAAAGTAACCTACTAGAATTGCTAGATATGCGGCTACCCTTTGAATCATAGGAACTTCGCTCATGTGTTTTTTAATGGTCATGACCGATAAACCTTTATTTTATATAGGGTGGTTTTGGTTTTAATTATTGTGTGTTGATTATTTAGCTTCATCACACCGTCTTCATTTCGGGAGAGATAATAGAATTTTTGTGGTTATTAGATCCGTGATCAAAGTCAATTTTAAAATGAGTGCGTACCCATTTTGTGTGTTTTGGTGATCTGGGTCTCATTTGATCGCGTTTTTGTGCTTTGTGGGGCGATTTGAGTGTTTAATCGTCTATCTTAGTGATAATAGTCACACTTACTGTGGGTTTTTGAGGGAAAATATCCATTTTTGAGTACTATTGGCGGCGAATGATTTGCGACATACAATAAACGGAATCTAAAAATGGTTACGTACTCAAGTTTTGTGGTTATTGCTCTTTATGTGCTAACTACTTTGTTTATCAGCTACTTAGTTAATAGGCGCTATAGCGTCGGTGGCGACTTTTCGACTGGTGGAAAACAGTTTGGTTGGTTTACGGCAGGTGTGTCGATTCTTGCAACCTACATCAGCGCAATGACGTTCGTTGGCATGCCGGGCTGGGTTTATAGCTCAGGCATGGAAGCGATGAGCGTACATTTGAACTATCCAATAGTGATCTTTTTCACTGTGCTTTTCTTTGTTCCGGTGTTTTACAAGCTCGGCCTAACCTCGATTTACGAATACCTAGAGCACCGCTTTGGCGTTGTTGCTCGCACGATCAATTCCATCGTGTTCATTGTGGTTCAGTGTATTTCGGCAGGGGTTATTTTGTATGCGGTTGCCCTGATTTTAGTGCAAGTGCTGCCGGTGAGTATCTCTGAGGCGATCATCTACATCAGCGTATTTACTGCGTTGTATACCTATGCGGGTGGTATCTCGACAGTAATCTGGACTGACATGCTTCAGTCAGCAGTGTTGATTATCGGCAGCATTGCGATCTTTGTTTTATTGCTGATGAAAATCGATGCGGGCGAGGTGTTGTCTCCTGAACATTTGAATATCATCAACCTCGATTTTGACTTAGGCGTCGATACCACATTGTGGGCAGGCGTAGTGGCTGTGAGCTTCTTGCACCTGAGTGTGTATGGTACTAACCAACTGATTATTCAAAGAACGTTGGCGACTAAGTGTGTTAAAACAGCGCAAAAATCGATGTTGCTTTGTGGCTACGGCGCATTCTTTGTTTATCTGTTCTTTGCTGTGATGGGGGTGCTGTTAAGTGTCTTTTATCAAGACAGCAGTTTTGAAAACAGCAATGAAGTGATTCTCGATTTTGTGTTTAACCATACCAACCCAATCATTGTTGGTTTGGTGATCTCAGCACTTTCGGCAGCGGCCATGTCGACATTGGATTCCACTTATAACTCTATGGCGACGGTCGCAACGTTCGATTTCTATAAGCGCTTCTTCCGTAAGCAAGCCTCTGATGCACACTATGAATCAGTGGCTAGAAAAATGAGCTTGGTTGCTGCTGCGTCGGTTGTTGTGCCTGCATTACTGGCTGTTTCTAATGAATCAGTGCTTAAAACGATTGCGAGCCTAACCTCTATTTTTGTCGGGATTCGCCTTGGCTCTTTCATCTTGGGTTTGTTCTTCAAACAAGCGAATGAGAAAGGGGTGATTGCGGGCAGTATTGGCAGTGTGGCCGTCGTATTCATCGCCAAATACAGCGGAATAGCTTGGCCTTGGTTCGCCTTGATTGGCACCGTGGTTTTCTTGGTGTTAGGCGTTGTTGTGAGCCGCTTCTGGGGAGAGGTAACCGAGCAACAAAATGAATTTATAGCCAAGCAAAAGCACTTGTTTGCAAAGCCTACCGCGAGTCATTACGGCTTGTTGGTGTTCGCTGTTGTAACGATTGCTGCTTGTACTGTTATCCCTGACTGGCTTTATGCCGCTCTTTCTTAATTGACCGATTTTTTACTGGTATATCTATGTTATCGATCTTTGATATCTACAAAATTGGTGTGGGGCCATCGAGCTCTCACACCAACGGCCCAATGATTGCGGGTTTTCATTTCACACAATTAATCGCTGATAAAATCGCTGAAGTGACGCGTGTTCAGGTGGATTTATACGGTTCTTTGTCATTGACTGGCATAGGTCACCACACCGACAGAGCAACAATATTGGGGCTACTCGGCAATAAACCAGACACCATCAAAATCACCAGCGCAAACCAAGCAATGCGTCATGCCGTAGATAGTGGTGAGATGGATTTAGCGGGCACCAAGCACATTGCCTTCAACTACCAAACCGACATGTTGTTCCACAAAGACAACCTGCCTCTGCATGAAAATGGCATGATGATTACTGCGTTCGACCAGAGTGGCAACGTGATTGTCGATGAAACTTATTATTCGATTGGCGGCGGTTTTATCGCAACTGCTGACGAACTGCAAAATGGTACTCAAACCCAAGCAGTAGAAGTCCCTTTCCCATTCAAAAATGCCGATGAAATGCTGCAACAAGCCGATAATAGCGGAATGAGCTTGGGTGGTATGATTCTAAAAAATGAAGCGGAGTTCGAAGGTTCCGAGATTATTTCAGAGAAAGCGGATCAAATCTGGCGAGTGATGAGTCGTTGTATGGAACGTGGCTTTGAAACCGAAGGCATTCTTGATGGTGGTTTGAACGTGACACGTCGTGCGCCTAATCTACTGAAAAAGTTAGAAGCGAATGCGGCGGTCGAAAACGATCCGATGGAAATCATGGATTGGATTAACTTGTTTGCGTTTGCGGTTAGCGAAGAAAATGCGGCTGGTGGCCAAGTAGTAACATCACCAACCAATGGTGCAGCGGGCGTTATTCCTGCCGTGTTGATGTACTACCATCGCTTCATTAAAGAGTTGGATACCAAGCAGTTAAAAGACTTCTTAGCGGTATCGGGCGCGATTGGCATTTTGTACAAAACCAACGCTTCAATTTCTGGTGCAGAAGTCGGGTGCCAAGGTGAAGTAGGGGTGTCGTCTTCTATGGCGGCGGCTGGCTTAACGGCACTTCGTGGTGGCAGCAATGAGCAGATTTGTATTGCGGCGGAAATCGCGATGGAACACTCGTTGGGTATGACTTGTGACCCAATTGGCGGCTTGGTTCAAGTGCCGTGTATTGAGCGAAATGCGATGGGCGCGATGAAAGCCATCAACGCATCACGCATGGCTTTAAAGCGTAATAGTAAATCTTTGATCTCGTTAGATAAGGTTATTGCGACCATGTATCAAACGGGTAAAGACATGAACAAGAAGTATCGTGAAACATCACTCGGTGGTTTAGCCTTGATCCATCTAGCTCACCCTTGTGAATAGCTAAGCCAGTCAACCCAGTAAATAGTAACGTTAAGCCCAAAGCTTTAGACTTCAGACATCTATCGCGGCTGGGCTTTTTGTTTTATGTGTTTTAGGGAGCTAATCTGATAGCGGCAATCGATAGCTGTTTTTCAACTCTTTTACTGAGATGTTCGACTGAATCGCACTCACGCCTTTCACTCGTCTGATCGAGCTAATACGCTCAAAGTATTCTTCCAAATCTTTCGCCAACACTTGCACCATGTAATCGGCGCCGCCTGCAATGCAGTGACACATTGGAATCCAATCGGTTACCGCAACAAACTCTTCGAACGGTTCTGTGTTTTCAACTTCATGGTTACCCAAGGTCACAAGAGTAAAACCAGCCACATGAAAGCCTAATTTCTTACGATTCAGCTTCGCGGCATAACCATCGATATAGCCAGTTTCTTCCATGCGTTTCCAACGGCGCCAGCATGGAGTTTCGCTGAGGTTGACCTTCTCTGCGAGCTTACTGTTGCTCATGCGTCCGTCTTGCTGGATATGCTCTAAGATGGCGATATCTGTGTCATCTAACACTTCTTTGGTGGATTCTTTCTGTTTCATGACTATTTTTGAAAAGTCTTGCTCAAATTTGGATTAATATTAGCCTATATAGCAATTTAATTCCTAGTCGAATCTGTAAACTCTCTCCCTATAAATACTTTACTTATTAGGAGTGAAAGGAAATGAGCTCTCAATTAATGCTGGCGTTCTTGCTATTTTCAACATCAATTGCAATTACCCCTGGGGCAGGCAATATCGCATTACTTGGGATTTCAAGTCGTTATGGATTTGCTGCGACTTTACCTTTTATCTCTGGGAACGCTGTTGGCATCATCATCGTACTGGCAGGTTCTAGTGTCGGTTTGGTGAGCCTATTTACCCTTTATCCAGAGCTATACAGCATTTTGAAATACGCGGGTGCGGCTTACTTGCTGTTCATGGCATGGTCGATTGCGAATATGCAAATCGAAGAAAGCACTACCGACAATCGTTCAGGTTTCATGTCTGGTGTGTTGGTGCAGGTGTTAAACCCTAAAGGTTGGATAGCGTCATTAACCGTGTTTTCACAGTTCATTACTCCGAACGCAGATTACTTGATTCAAGTCGTGACCATTATAGCGGGTATGGTTATTACCGGTGTGCCGTGCATGTTGGTGTGGGCGTATTGCGGCACCATGCTGAAAAAATTACTGCAATCACCAAAACAGATGATGTTTGTGAACCGTTGCTTGGGTGGAAGCTTAGCGATGGTGGTTGCCTTCATGCTTTATCAACCTGCATAAATCTCAAAGAAAAAAAACCACTCCTAAATCCATAGGAGTGGCGTCTAAATGTCGACTAAGTCGTTAACAGTAAAGAATTAAGTTAACAAATATTTAAGGAACTTGAGTTAAAAGCTTTAAGCTTTTCAGTGTAAAGATTAAGCGGTTTCAGCCTCTTTAACTGGAGCTGAGTTACGGATTAGGTGGTCAAATGCACCTAAGCTTGCTTTTGCACCTTCACCCATCGCAATGATGATCTGTTTGTAAGGTACGGTTGTTACGTCACCCGCGGCAAACACACCTTTCATTGATGTTGCGCCATGAGCGTTAATTTCAATTTCACCGCGTGGTGAAAGTTCTACCTTTGAACCCTTCAACCATTCGCTGTTTGGCATCAGGCCGATTTGAACAAAGATACCCGCAAGTTCAATCTGTTTAAGTTCATCGGTGTTGCGGTCTTTGTATTCCAGACCGGTTACACGGTTGCCATCACCAATCACTTGTGTGGTTTGCGCCATCTTGATGATTTCGATGTTTGGTGTTGCGTTCGCTTTGTCTATAAGCACTTGGTCTGCACGCAGTGTGTCTGCAAATTCAAGTACGGTTACGTGTTCAACAATACCCGCTAAATCAATCGCCGCTTCAATGCCTGAGTTACCACCACCAATAACCGCTGTTTTCTTACCTTTGAATAAAGGACCGTCACAGTGTGGGCAGTAAGCGACGCCTTTGTTGCGGTAATCTTGCTCACCCGGAACGTTCATTTCACGCCAGCGAGCACCGGTACTTGTGATAACCGTGCGAGCTCGTAATGTTGCGCCGCTTTCTAGCTCAACGTGGATGTAACCGTCTTCTGTGTCTTCTGCCGCAATGATGTTTGCAGCACGCTGCTCAGTCATCACTTCAACACCGTACTCTTTTACGTGCTCTTCAAGGCTTGCCACTAACTTAGGGCCGGTGGTCGCTTTCACTGAGATAAAGTTCTCAATCGCCATAGTATCCATTACTTGACCACCGAATCGGTCAGCAACCACACCAGTGCGAATGCCTTTACGTGCAGCATAAATTGCCGCTGAAGAACCTGCAGGGCCGCCGCCGACAACCAATACATCAAACGGTGCTTGTTGGTTTAGGTTTGCTGCTTTCTTTTCTGCTGCGCCTGAATCAACCTTGTTGAGGATCTCTGCCAGTGACATACGACCTTGACCAAATAGCTCACCGTTAATAAACACGCTTGGAACTGCCATGATGTCGCGAGACTTCACTTCATCTTGGAATGCTGCGCCGTCGATCATCGTTGTCTTAACTAGAGGGTTAATCGCCGACATCATGTTGAAGGCTTGAACCACTTCTGGACAGTTTTGGCATGAGAGCGAGATGAAAATCTCTACATTAAGCTCTTGATCGAGTTCTTTAATTTGCTCGATTACGTCCGCTTCAAGCTTGATAGGGTGACCACCACTATGAAGCAGTGCTAGAACCAGTGACGTAAATTCGTGACCCATTGGCAAACCGGCAAAACCGATCGCTGTGCCTTTCTCTTGGTTCACGACCTGCATGATAGGACTGCGAGTGCTTGCGCTATCATCGCGAGTCACTTCAATTTTGTCGGTTAAAGACGCGATGTCATTCGCCAGATCTTGAAGTTTGTTTGCGGTGTCGCTGCCATCCAGGCTAAGGACTAACTGAACATTGGTTTTTAGGTTTTCTAGGTATGCTTTTAGCTGCTGCTTCATTGCTTGATCTAACATAATCGTGCCTGCTCTTAAATTCTGTGTCTTGGTATTGACCAATACCTTCTTGCTGAAAAAGGAAAATAAAAAGGGGGCGCAAGTCGGCAAATATTGTGGTGTTGATGTTTTGAAAGGGTGGCGCGCGACTGCCCTTTAGGAGGGGGGCCGAAGCGCGCCTGTAGAACCGTTTAGCTATTCTTGTTAGCTAGGCTTAGATTAAATCTTGCCTACTAGGTCTAGAGATGGAGCTAGAGTCTCTTCGCCTTCTTTCCATTTAGCTGGGCAAACTTCACCTGGGTTAGCGGCTACGTATTGTGCTGCTTTAACCTTGCGTAGTAGGTCTTCTGCGTCACGGCCGATGCCTTCAGCTGTGATTTCCATCGCTTGGATAACGCCTTCAGGGTCGATTAGGAACGTTGCACGGTCTGCAAGGCCTTGACCTTCACGCATAACGTTGAAGTTATTTGTGATGTTGCCTGTTTGGTCGCCTACCATGAAGTATTCAATAGTGCCGATTTTGTCAGAAGTATCGTGCCATGCTTTGTGAGAGAAGTGAGTGTCAGTTGATACTGAGTAAACTTCTACGCCACGAGATTGAAGTTCTACGTATTTGTCTTGTAGGTCAACTAGCTCAGTTGGACATACAAACGTGAAGTCTGCTGGGTAGAAGAAGAATACAGCCCATTTGCCTTTAACGTCTTGCTCAGTGATTTCTACGAATTCGCCGTTTTTGAATGCTGTTGCGTTGAATGGTTTGATTTCTGTGTTGATCATGTTGGACTCTCTTTCTAATTTGTAGTGTTTAACGCTATCCCGCGTCGATGTAGATATATTGCATTGCCACCGAAAATTAGTGAAATCGGACATTTCTATAGATTCAATAGGCGAATCCTATCTTCGAAAGGAAAAGGCTATCGGTAAAAGCTATCAACAAAAACGATTAACAAAAGCCATCAAACATCAGCAACCCTCAATTTGAGTAGCTATGCTCTTTAGGTTGTTCTCTCTATTGGGCTTATCTCTATTGGCGTGCGTATCTATGTGTCTATGTAGGTAAGGGTAGATATGGTGTCTTTACGTGAGTTGAGTTGTTATACCAAACTGTAAATAACAAAATATTATCATTAATATAAATTATGATAATTTCATTTAATCGTCGTATCTCCATATACTCTCTTCATCGAAACGAAACATCGAAGCTAGACTTCGAAAAGCACAGAATTTAAAACGAATTTGGAGCAAGTTATGAAAATGAATCACGTAGGCATCATGGTTGGCGACATGGACAAAGCAGTCGAGTTTTACACGAAAGCGCTAGGTCTAAGAATCGTAATGAACAACACTAAAGTGATGGAAGAGCGCGAATCAGCAATCGGCCGTATGTGTATCGCTGTGTTCGGTGAAGGCTTTAAAGGCTTCAACATTGCACACCTAGTCACATCTGATGGTATCGGTGTTGAGCTGTTTGAAATGAAAGAGCGCCAAGAGCGTCACGAAGTTGATTTCTCTCGTCTAGGTATCTTCCATTTCTGCCTACAGCTTCCAAAAGAGCAGTTTCACTCAGCGATTAAGCGTGTTGAAGAGTTTGGCGGTAAGGTTCGTATGGACATCATGCGCTACCACCCAGAAGACGAACTAAAACAAGCACAAATGGTTTACCTAGAAGACCCGTTTGGCAACCTGTTCGAATTCTACTCGCACACATACGAAGATACGTACGCGACTGACTACGAGTAATCGCGTTACTACCTTTCATAAGGTAGAAAAACTGAAACACCCCCTAAAGAGGATTGGTAGAGATACCAATCCTTTTTTGTTTGTGCTTTTGAGGAAGGGGGATATGTAGTGTTGGCAGGGAGTACTGCAGTCACAATGACGGCTTATTGGTCTTCAATTTTTACGCATCGAACTGAGAACATATAGTCTTTCGAACTTGTTGCTCTGCGTATTTCACCTTTATGCGTATTCCACCAAGCGTAAGCAAGTGTTCGGATAATCCCTTTTTTGTCGGATGCGCTGCTCGCGGTCCAGAACTCGGTGTAAGCACCTTCAGTGATATACCACCCATTCCATTTTACGCCTGCAGGTCTAGCAAAGAAGTTCTGTTTATTGACAATAGATGGGTCGACTTTGGAAAATAGCCCGTCTGCTTGAGCTTCTTTGAGTTGCAAGCCTAAGTTTTGCTCACCCCCACGCCAACCGTTTTGGTGTACTTCTTCCTCATACATACCGATGGCCAGCTCTAACTTTTTCCAATCCTCATCGGTAGCCACTCGCCAGCCGACTGGGCAAAGGTTTCGTTGATCTGAAACATCATGCCAATTGTATAAACGTCCGTATTTGAATAGGTTTTCTTGATCATCTTTTGGGATCGCGCCAGATCTTACCGGGCTACCATCTTGGAACTGAGTGCTTCTCAGACTTTCCGCTAACCAAACCTGTTCCCCGATAGTAACGGTGCGATAAGTGTTGCCTTCCGCGTCTTGAACCGTATCCGTCAGTTGGTATAACTCTTTGTTGATGTCGTTAGCCGATGATGTGGCAGCAATAACCATACTGACTCCTATAGATGAAATTAGCTTTTTCATGATGAATAACCCGTTGTAATCTTATGGGGTTACTTTAACTCTCATGTTGAGCTGAAAATAGGCGATATGCTCTCTAAAACATGCCTATTTATCTCATTTAGTATGGTGGAGAGATTTGATAGTCAGTTTGTTTTATTGCTATGCGATGTTTTCAATCAGCTGTTTTGATTGGCTCCACTGCTTAGGTGACTGGCCATACACACGCTTAAACTCACGACTAAATTGAGAAGAGCTGACGTACCCAACTGCCATCGCCGCTTCATTGACATTCTTACCCGCAGCTATTTTCATTGCCGCATTATTCAAGCGCATCGACTTCATAAATTGGATCGGTGACATTCGGGTCGCTTGTTTGAATTTTCGGTGGAATACCGCTCGGCTCATTCCAACATGTGATGCGAGCTCATCAATCGTGACGTTCTTTGTCAGGTTCAACGATAAATACTCAATTGAACGCGCAATTTCGTTACCAATGCCAAACGCGCCTCGTACTGAAAGACCCGCCTCACCTTGTAAGACAGCATAATAGAGTTCTCTTAAACGACTCTCGCCGAGAATGGCCGTTCCTGCTTTATCGTCTCCTAGCTGAATGAGTCGAAGTAGAGCATCAGAAAAAGTGTCGTCCCAATTGGCGAGTGATAACCCTTGAGGTTGTGGGCTACCTTTAGGGACCTTAACTGCGCCGCTGACACTCTCCATTGCGATGGCTAATTCGGTCATCACTTTGGTATCGAGTGAGATAGCTACCCCTAACAATGGATTTTCAGGTGTCGCTGCTGGCGTACCCGCCTCAACAGGCATGGAGACTGAGCAGCACAGGTACTGACTGCTGTCATAGATGTACTTATCGCCATCGAGTATTGCTTCTTTACTGCCGCTTAAAATCACGATTAGCGTTGGTTCATAGACGGCGGGAGCACATGGAATAGCTTGAGTTACCTTAAATAGGCGAACTCCCTTTATACCCGTTTCGATCATGCCATCTTCCGTTATACGACTTTCTACTAGCTGCTTAATTTTCTGCTTCATCAATCTACACCGTAAATTCGACTTGATACAAATAGGCATGTTTTTGAGATTAATTCGCCTATTTATGAATCTCTGTGAGAGTTATAGTAACTTCAGACAACAATACTACCGCTGATAGGTGCATGCAAACTGCTTTCGTGCTTTATCAAAAGCTCAATCTGGGTCTGGTCGTTATAACGATAAGGCTTGGTGGAGATAAGTGGTTTTAAAATAAAGAGTTGGAAAAAGAACATGTTAAAAAGCTTCATTCTCATATTGGTTACGCTGTCTTTGATGGCCTGCTCAACACCTAATGTTTATAACGATCTCAATGCAATACCTTCTACGGAAACGGGTGAGCATGAACTCGGTATTGCGTTTGGCGGTGGTGGCGTTCGTGGGTTTATGCACCTAGGCGTGATCAAAGCCTTGGCAGAGGAGGGCATTGCCCCTGATGTGGTGAGCGGCACCTCTGCGGGTTCGATTGCTGCGACTCTATATGCTTCAGGGCTGAGTTATGAAGAGATGGAACTCGCGATAGAGAAAGTTGGCATGTCTGACATCGCCGATTTTGTCTTTTCTTCAAAAGGCTTGGTGAATGGCAAGAACTTGTCAGAATGGATAAACAGCCAAGTGACGTATGATGACCTGTCTGATATGCCAATGCCTGTCGCGCTTACCGCGACCAATCTGACATCGAGAGAGACCGTTATTATTCGTTCGGGTAACCCGGGGCATGCTGTTCAAACCTCATCAACCATTCCCGGCGCATTTGTACCCGTTGAAAACCAAGGTGATATCTTAGTTGATGGCGGTATTTTTAGTGTTGTGCCTGTTTACGCGGCTAAAGATCTCGGTGCTAAAAAGGTGATAGCCGTTGATATCTATTGTCACAATCAAATCACGCCAGAAGTCTCGGCGAGCAAGATTACGCTTGCGGCTTTTCGCATGCAAAGCTGTCGTCTGTCTGAGCAAGAGCTAAACAGTGCCGATGTGGTCATTAGACTGGACTATGAACCGAATGGAAGTGCGGCTTTTAATGAAAAAGAACAAGCGATACAAGCGGGTTATCTAGCTGCAAAAGAGGCGATGCCTGAGATAAAGGCGATGCTCTCCATCTAGCGGCGGAGATATTGCTGAAACACTGTTTGGCTCAAACTCTGGTTAACTGAGATTTAAACGTTTAGAAAGGATTGGTAGAGATACCAATCCTTTTTTGTGTTTGTGGGGCTTAATTTAGGAACATCGGATAAACCATCGACTGCACTAAAACAAACCGACAATGTTGCTCTTTAGTGCAGCATATCCTTGATGGAAAACTTAACTGATTGATAAATATAATGTTAAACCATTGGCATATATGTTGCTCTATTGCCTTTATGTAAATTGTATACAATGAAAAATACATTAAGGAAGTCACATGGAACAGAACAGTGAATTGATCTACGGATTAGACGATCGACCTTCAGTCAAAGCAGCCAGTTACGCGGCACTGCAGCATGTATTAGCCAGTTTTGTTGGCATTATCACCCCCACGCTTATTATCGGTGGCGTTTTAGGTTTGGGTGACCACATTCCTTATTTGATCAGCATGGCATTAATGGTGTCTGGGGTAGGTACCTTTATCCAAGCCAGAAAAATAGGGCCAGTTGGTGCAGGGATGATTTGTGTCCAAGGAACCAGCTTTGCATTCTTAGGATCTGTATTAGGTGCGGGCTTCCTTGTTAAAGCGAATGGTGGTGGTCCCGATGAAATGCTGGCGACCATTTTTGGTGTTTGCTTCTTCGGTGCGTTTGTCGAAATCGTCCTCTCGCGTTTTATCGAAAAGCTGAAAGTGGTGATCACCCCGGTTGTGACCGGAATCGTTATCACCACGATTGGTATCTCTTTGATTAAAGTTGGCGTTACAGATATTGCTGGTGGCGTTGGTGCCGAAGATTTTGGCTCTGGAAGCAATCTGATGTTGGGTGCCATCGTTCTTGGAACCATAGTTGCGCTTAACCTGAGCAACAATAATATGGTTAGGTTGTCGTCAATTTTAGTTGGGTTGGTAGTTGGCTGGGGCGTTGCCATTTTGATGGGTAAAGCGTCTATGGTTTCTTTTGCTTCTCAACCGCTATTGAGTATTCCTGTCCCATTTAAATATGGCTTTGCTTTTGATTGGCAAGCCTTCCTGCCGATCGCTTTTATTTACTTGATTACTGTTATAGAAACCACGGGTGACCTTACTGCCAACAGTATGTTTTCAGGGCAGCCGGTTAAAGGGCCTAAATATCTCAATCGACTCAAGGCTGGCGTGCTGGGTGACGGCGTGAACTCACTTATCGCCGCGGTATTCAATACTTTTCCGAACACGACTTTCAGCCAGAACAACGGTGTGATCCATTTTACGGGGATCGCGAGTCGCTATATCGGCTATTTCATTGCCGCGATTCTTTTTCTGTTAGGGTTATTTCCTATCTTAG
>NZ_JADDYK010000033.1:163914-203534 GCF_015163615.1 Vibrio sp. OPT18 | reverse complement strand
GCGCGGTATTAATGACGATTCCAAAGCCAGTCTTGGGCGGGGCGACATTGGTGATGTTCGGCACGGTTGCTGCGGCGGGCATCAAAATCATCGCTAATGAGAAACTGGATCGCCGCAGAATCATGACGATTGCCATCTCACTAGGCTTAGGGCTTGGTGTAATGCTGGTACCAGATTTATTGAAAGAAGCGCCCAAGCTAGCGCAAAGCATATTTGGCTCACCTGTAACCATGTCTGGTATTGCCGCGCTTGTGATTACCGGGTTGATGTCTTTGGTGCCTGAAACAAAAGCCAAGCCTGTGGCAAGTTCAGTACAAACCAGTAAAGCGTAGTGGGCTTCATCGTGCTGAACTAAGGATGTTTAACTAGAGCCACGTGACATATGTGGCTCTGAACTTTAACTTATTGTGTGACGAGTTGGCATCTCACTTAACTTGATAAATAACATAAAATTATCATCAATATAAATTATGATAATTTCAGTTAATCAACGTATCTCCATATACTCTCTCCATCGAAACGAAAGACCGAAGCAGTCTTCGAAAAATACAGAATTAAAGAGAATTTGGAGAAAGTTATGAAAATGAATCACGTAGGCATCATGGTTGGCGACATGGACAAAGCAGTCGAGTTTTACACGAAAGCTTTAGGTCTAAGAGTCGTAATGAACAACACCAAAGTGATGGAAGAGCGCGAATCAGCAATCGGCCGCATGTGTATCGCTGTGTTCGGTGAAGGCTTCAAAGGTTTCAACATTGCTCACCTAGTCACTTCTGATGGTATCGGTGTTGAGCTGTTCGAAATGAAAGAGCGCCAAGAGCGTCATGAAGTAGATTTCTCTCGCTTAGGTATCTTTCACTTCTGTCTGCAGCTTCCAAAAGAGCAGTTTCATTCAGCGATTAAGCGTGTTGAAGAGTTTGGCGGTAAGGTTCGTATGGACATCATGCGTTACCACCCAGAAGACGAACTAAAACAAGCACAAATGGTTTACCTAGAAGACCCGTTTGGCAACCTGTTCGAATTCTACTCGCACACATACGAAGACACGTACGCGACTGACTACGAGTAATTGCGTTATCTACCTGGCATAAGGTAGAAAAACCGAAACACCCCCTAAAGAGGATTGGTAGAGATACCAATCCTTTTTTTGTTTGTGTACTTTTAAGTGCTTCATCATATGGGGTAGTTGATAAACCAGCAGATTTAAGACGTTGTTAAATTTGACGTTTTGAAGATAAAACCTTTCATGAATATGACTGAAGCGAGCGTGCTTCATGAAAACATTGCGGAATCACACTGGTGATAGCCTTCGCTGAGAACTCATAATACTCAGTTCAATACGGCTGAACCGCACTACAATGAAAATAGATAAACATTACATGAAGAAGATCTACTCAAATAGCATGAAAAAACTAAACCTTATCTTTGCCGCTTTTCTTATTACTTTGCTTGCCGGATGCTCGTCACATGCAGCCGTCGATACTTCAAAAACAAAGGGCTATGCCAATTCACATGCGCTTGTGGGAGTGGCTTCTTGGTATGGCGATAAATTCCATGGAAAACTGACGGCAAGTGGTGAAACGTATAATAAAAACGCCTATACAGCCGCTCACAAAACCTTGCCATTTGGGACTGTCGTGAGAGTGACCAATACAGCCAATAACAAGTCAGTCGATGTCAAAATTAACGATAGAGGCCCTTACGTAAAAGGCCGAGTGATTGACCTTTCCCACAAAGCATTTTCTCAAATTGGTGACGTTAAGAAAGGCGTAGTAAAAGTCAAAATTGAGATTATTGATGACAGCAACACCTTTCGATACAAACACTAGAATCCCCTCCTAATCTTCCCTTTGTGTACATCTCCGCTCCCTTACTAGCAAAGGGAAAGGGGAGGAACAGTACCTCGGTATCGATGATTGAATATCACATTTATGCTTACTCAATAAGGCTGATTAGTAGCCTTTTTTGTGCCTTTCGATAATTCATTTTAATAAGATTATCTCATTTCTAGTATGCGGGTTGATGATGTTATGTGGTCAATAAATCAGTGTCTTAGCTTTCTTATCATTAGAGTTCATTGAAATTCATTGTGAAATAATGAAAAGCTGAACTAATCCCAAATTGGTTGTGGCGGGCGTGTAATAGAAAGGGGGAGGTACTCCAAATTGATGTGAGAGGAAGATGCTTAAACAGAGGAAATTACATTTCGTTACTGACTGAAGTAAAACTGAAATATTGGTGACACGGTTCTGAAATTTTTGGTGTTTAGCTTATGGGCTTCTATATCGCATTCAAATAAGGAAATACCCGTGAAGCTAACCCCTGTCCTTGCAGCCGTAATTATGTCTTTCAGTTCAGCAAGTTTTGCTTTTAGCTTGCAACAATCTGCCAATGAAAACAGTGAAGATCTCGTATGGACAGGGCACCTAAGCCCAGACAGCGACACGGTAATGTCTGCGATGCTCGCGGCTCATATCTATGGCGGTACAGCGACAGTACCAGAGCCGATTAATCCAGAATCCACCTTCATCTTGAACTACTGCAATGCTGAATCGCCACGCGTAGAGACAGATTACTCTTCATACCGCGTGGGGCTGGTGGATTTCAATCAGGTCACTCAGCTAGCGCCAACTATCGACCAAGCATCTATTGTTGCTGTGGTTGATCATCATGCAATTGGTGGCTCACCGATTAATACACCACAAATTGTCGAGATGGATATTCGAGGCTGGGGATCGGCTGCCACTATTCTTGCTGACAACGCTGAAAAGTTGGATGTGACCCTACCTGAGCACTTTGCTTGTGTCGGTTTAGGCGCAATCCTTTCTGATACTGTGGTATTCCAATCATCAACCACAACTGAGCATGACCGTGAGTACGCAGAGAAACTGGCAAAAGTTGCAGGCATTTCAGACATCGAAGACTTCGGTCAACAGATGCTGATTGCTAAATCAGACCTTAGTCATCTTTCTTCTGAAACCATTCTGACTCTGGACTACAAGAACTTTAAGTACGGTGGCAAACAGGTGGGTATCGGTGTTGCTGAAACGCTAACGGCTCAACAATTGATTGACCGTAAAGACGATCTTCTAGCAGCAATGAAGACTTACAAAGAAGAGAACGGCTTAGATCATCTGTTCTTCTCCATCACCGACACTAAGAACAAAGAAGCTAACCTGTTGTGGGTAGATGAAAGCGACTATCAAGTCATCAAGTCGGCTTTCAATGCCGAACCAACAAGCGACATGCTGACATTAGAAGGCGTCACTTCACGCAAGCGTCAGATTGGCCCTGCGGTACAAAAGGCAATTGAGAGCTTGTAGAGAGCAAGACCTGTTACTTTATAAATAAGTAGTGAAGGGATTGGTAGAGATACTAATCCCTTTTTGTTTTGGGTGTGTTGAATTGGGTTTGGATAAAGTTGAGTTACGTTTTTTCTAATTTGACAAAGTTTATGGATAACCCAGATCTAACATAGACCTTATGATACGAATCCCAAAGGACATTCACGACCAACCACGTGAAGAGTTAGACTTAGAGCAGCCTTAAACAAGTAACCAATCCTAGTCGCGGCCTTCCATTATCGGCAAGTTAGTATTCATAGTTTGAACTAATAATACAGTGTTTTATTGTTTATAGTGAACCCTAGACAGAATGACTAACAGGACAATGAAATGACCTCAATCAAAACCATTGGTTTAACAGCTATCGCACTTGCACTTATGACAATTACTGGCTGTACCAGCTTGAAGGTAAAGGCTGCGAACGCCTTCGTGTCTGACCCAATTATCACACACGCAGACCACGACCAACTTACCGAAGCCAGTTCGAAAATCGATGGTATCCGTTATACATCAATGACGACGACGATCATCACGACCAAAGCAGCCAAGCGCACAAATGGAGTTGCTCGCGTAGACATCGAGGCTGATGGAATCGAAGAGGTGCAATCAAAATGGCATGGTAAAGATCAGGTTTGTCAGATGTACCATGATCGCATGAACAATCCAGAAACTGAGGGCCTGTCAGACATCGTCGGCAATGGATTGGCGCTGAACTACCAGATCGCTATTCGTGGTGTTGATGGTCAGTCCTATACTTGTTCTGGGCATGTAGATCCACAATAACAAAAAATAACACTGCGCTTTACTGGGTCTATTTCAAAATTTGGAAACGAATTTTCGTTTATAGCTGTTTGGTGAGCAATGAGCCTGTTTGTCACATTAGCTAGTTGTATTACTCGTATCGTACCTAATGAAACGTTTGGGGCACTTTCGAGATAGGAAGTGCCAAAGGTAAAAATTCATCCTACGAAGCTTCTGGACATTTCTGTGTCAGTGATATTGCTAATTTAGCAATCAATGAATTAGTTTAAATATCGAAAACCAACTGATTATGTGTGTTGCTTCGCATACCAAATGCCGAAGCCAATGAGCATGACTAGCTCAACAGCAACCCACATCCAATGCCTTGGTACGGAACCATCAAGGAAAATACCCATTACGCGCGAAATTAACGCCCCTAATGTTAATGTCATACCGAGTGCAGCAACAGTAAACAAATATGGGGTAATTTGATGATGAAAGATGAGCAGAATGCCTGCCCCCATTAGAAAGCCCCACCGGACTCTTCTTTCAACAGCTTGAAAGGCATCCTCAGGGATGGGTTTATTACTCACTAACTCAGGGTTATAGCTAAGTATCGTCCCTAATAATAAAATGATAACACCCATCACTTGTAAAACTATTTTACTGTCCATAAATATCCTTAAACGTACTTAGCGCAATACTCCTATATCGTCGTTTAGTATTTTATTCCTGTTAATTCTTCAGATAGCGTCCAAAGCTTTCGCGCAGCATCGACATCATGTGACTGCTTGCTTGATTCGACCTTAATGGGTGCGCCATGTAGTTCAAAGAAATCCTGCGGGCCGAAGAAATCACCCGAAGATGCACTTTCGTCTATTGCAGCTCGTAGTGTTGGTAGTGCTCCCATTTCTTTACTCTGGCCGAAAAAGATATTTAAGAATTTCACCACGCCACGCTGAAGTTCCGATGTCGTCCATCCCGGATGAGCTGCTGTAACCATCGGGTTGTCACCTTCTGATTTAAGACGCCTTTTCAGCTCATAGGCAAAGTAGAGATTCGCCAGTTTGCTATCTGCGTACGCCGTAAAATTACTGTATTTTCGCATCTCCCAGTTCAAGTCATCCAAATCGATCTTCGAGGACTTATGTGCTCCAGCAGAAACGACCACCACACGGGAGTTTGGTGTTTTCTTGAGAGTCTCGAGTAGATGGCCGACCAATGCAAAGTGACCTAGATGATTCGTTCCCATTAGAATTTCAAATCCATCATCAGTCTTGGCATACGGGCACGCTACTCCTGCGTTGTTGATCAGTAAATCAAGCCTATCGAAAGTTGCTAAAAACTGTGAACTAAACGCTTGAATTGAGTGAAGACTGGAAAGGTCCAATTGCATAACCGAAACATCGGCATCTGGATAGTCCGCTCGAATTTCCTCTGCTACCTTCTCACCTTTTGATACATTTCTTACGGCAAGTATCACAGTTGATTGTTTTTGCGCTAGCACCCTCGCAGTTTCCTTGCCGATCCCGCTGGTAGATCCAGTCACAACTGAAATCCTGCCTTTTTGAGTAGGTATGTCGTCAGCACTCCAAGGTTTATTTGCCATGAACTTTATTCCTCATATTTTATGATGGTTTAGCTATTTCGAAACAATGCCTTTAACACAATGCAGTTAAGTTCGAAGGCTTCGTAATCGATAGAGCAATCTTAAGAGACATGGCCAAAAATAGCAGTACACAAAACTGCAAGAGTTGTATACGAAATAACGAATCGAACCTCCACGAATTTTTGTATACACTTCACGTCAATTTGTGCACTGAACTTTCTGTTCAACTAAACCATAATATGAATCAGAGCAAGGTAGATGCCACTAAAGGTTGTGCGATAAGGTTAAACAATGAAAAACTTCCATTTTGATACCATTAAACAACTCAATGCTGTTCTCGGTATACGCCCACCAGAACACCCTTTAGTTGATGTAATGAAACTAAACCCCAACAGTGATGACAATCAATTACTCAGCGGTGAGAGCATTTCACTCGCCACTAGTTTCTACGCGATATCGTTCAAACACATCACATCAGGCGAGGTCATGTACGGTCGTACCCAATACGACTGTTCAAGTGGAACAATGCTGTTTATTGCTCCCGGCCAAGAGCTCACCGCCAGCGGTATAATCATTGACTCCGTTGCTCGCACCATCTGCTTTCACCCCGATTATATCCGTGGTCACAAGCTGCAAGACGAACTTAAGCAATATCAATTTTTCAATTATTCGGTTAACGAGGCTTTACACCTTTCACCAAAAGAAGAGCAACATATGGTCGCGATGTTTGATGCGCTTGAGGCAGAAAACAACATGAGCCTAGATGCCTTTAGTAAAGAGCTTATTTTATTGCAAATCAGCACCTTATTGATGTACGCCAATCGCTATTACCACCGTCAATTTATGATGCGCAAAGAGGCTAACACCTCAGTATACGATCGGTTTTCAAAGCTTTTAGATGCTCGCCTAGACGCTATCATTCAAGAATCTGCTGCGATCCCTGAAGTAGAAGAACTGGCGCAAAGCATGAATATGACCAGTCGATACCTAAGCGATGCGCTGAAAGCTGAAACAGGTAAAACAACGAAGGATTGGATTCAATATGCTCTGATAGATAAGTCAAAAGATCGCTTACTCTCTAGTAAAGATTCCGTGGCGACCATTGCCTATAGTTTAGGCTTTGATTACCCACAATATTTTTCCAGATTATTCAAAAATAAAGTTGGGGTGACCCCTTCAGAGTATCGATTACAAAATACCCGCCATTAACAGCCTAGACCGAGAACAATAAACATTAAGAATACTGATGGTTAGGAAAGGTCTATCTGGCTCACTTTGGGGCAAATTCGTGTTAGCCCAACCTCAAATCCCCTCCTAACCTCCCCTTAATCCGCATCTTCGATCCATCGTGGTTTATGGAAAGGGGAGGAACTGAATACCGATGGCGGCATGTGCATTTACACGTTCAGCGGTAAAGAAGGTTCTCCCCCTCGATCGTCAATCTAGAGGGGGTGATGAATTCAACTTGAGGGGGAGTTAGAGGGGGAGGGTGTTTCAAAATCGACGAAAACACGGCAGCCTATCAGCTATTGAAAGCAGTGTAATTGCGCCTGATATGAAGGGAACGCATATACGTTCCAATTGAAAGATTTAATGCTCTAAAACTCACAACGTATAAGCGTTATTCGATTCCAACCACTCTTTTACCGCTCGGTTAAAAGTGACCAACTTCTGCGGTGTTACTCTTCTTTGAGCATAGATAAGGCTTAGCTTTTGGGCTTTTATCGACCATTCTGGGAACACGTGAATAAGCTCACCTTGTTTGAGCTGTTCTTCAACTTGATAGAACGGCAAGCTGGCGACGCCTATCCCTTGCATCGCTAACTCTAAAATTGAACTGTAGGTATTCGAGCTAACGCTTCCGGTGACTTCAACATGGTAGGTTTGCTCACCATTGATCAGCTCCAGCTGATTCCAGCGTTCATTTTGACTGTTAAGAATGAAGCTGCATTTATGGATGTCTTTGGTGGTGGCGAGTGGGTTAGTCGATGCGTAATCCGCACTGCAAACGAGAACATTGCGGATGTGCCCGAGATCGTTGGCAATCACATCATTAGGCAGTTCATCGTAGGCTCTAAAAGCAATGTCAAAGTCGCCAGATTCTATCTTCTTTTTCATCGGCCCAAAGTCGAGAATCAAATCCACTTTTGGATACTCTTGCTTGAAAGTAGGGATGATATGACGACAAAGCGCACGCCCAAACTCTATCGGGGCGGTAATTTTCAAATCGCCTGCCACTTCCTGCGTCATGTCTAAGACACGCATTTCCGCTTCGGTTGCTAATAGTTGAATTTGCTTCGCTTTCGCATACAACTCTTCACCCACTTCCGTGAGGCTGATAGAACGAGTCGTTCTGTGAAACAGCTTAGAATTCAATGTTTCTTCGAGTCGTTGTACATGCCGAGACACCAAACCTTTTGACACATCCAATACTTCAGCGGCCTTGGTGAAGCTTTGCTCTTCGGCGACAGTCAAGAAGGTCTGCATATAAATCAAATTCATCATTAACACCATTTAGTAAACAGTGAAGTCATTTTGTACTGTTTTTCTCACTCCTTCAAGAAACTAAGATTCAAAACGTAAACAGAAAGGAGAAGAACAATGAACAAATTACTACTTATTACCGCTGCAATGGCTGCCTCTATGAATGTTTCAGCTGCCTCTGTTGTAGAAAGCAACCCAACATTGGTTGGAGACTCATTCGGCTTTGTTGAAGGCCCAACATGGGATGTGGAACATCAACGTTTCTTGTTTAGCGATATCCCAAATAACACAACCTATTCTTACGATCTTAACGGCAAGTTGAGCGTGTTTGATGACAATTCTGGCTATGCTAATGGTCTCGATATCGATGCGAAAGGCAACCTGTGGGCTGCTCGTCATGATAGAAAGCTGTCGTACCGTGATGGCAACGGAGAGAAAGTGATTGTCGCTGCAACGTATAATGGCAAGCTGCTCAATAGTCCGAACGATTTAACTGTTAACAGTGATGGCAGTGTGTGGTTTACCGATCCTCCGTTTGGTATCCAAGGTTACGGCCCAGCAAAGGCAGAACCAGAGCAACCGGTTAATGGCGTTTATCGTTATTTAGATGGTGATCTAAAGTTGATCACTGGAGAGTTCAAGCTACCAAACGGCATCGCTTTTTCTTCTGATGAATCTTCGTTATACGTTGCCGACACATCTGATGGCTGGGTATACCGATTTGATGTTGATGGACAGTCACTCAGCAATAAGACTCAGTTTGCTCAAGTGAAGGCAGAGTCTGGCTCTGAACCTATGGTTGATGGCGTTGCTGTTGATGCCGATGACAACCTATTTGTTGCAGCGCACGGTGGCGTGGGTGTGTTCGATAAAGACGGTAAGCAGATAGACTTCATTGCTATTGATGCGGGCCATATCAGCAACCTAGAAATTGGCGGGAAACAGCAAGAGTTACTGATGGTGACGGCATACAACAAAGTGTTGGTGTTCAAGCTCAAGTAACGCTTTACACAAACGAAAACAAAAAGGGACGGGTATAAATACCGGTCCCTTTTCTCATTTGAACATGTCGAAAGTGGGTTAGCTCTATGCGCTGTAATGATGCTGCCGACGATTAAGGCTTAGGCTGATTGGCTTCTATATCTAGGGCCGTTTGATTTGGCCTGCCGAAATACTTCTTCCATTTTATTGGCATCAAATCAGCTTTCAAAACTGAACTAACAAGTGGCGACTTACCAATTGGCTTGATAAACACGCATTAGGTTTTCACCTAAGAAACCTTTGATATCATCTTCAGACCAATCGTATTTATCTTCCAGTACTCGAGCGACTCCCCAAATATCGCCTCCACCTGCATTCTGGGTTGGTGCGCCAAAACCTTTTTCTGGCGGGTATGTGTCTACAACACCAATGAAGGCTTTTAAGAAGTCACCATACATGTGTGAATAGTCAGAGCCATAACAAGTATGTTCTCGTCCGACTAACTCACCCACATACTGTACATGTTCCGCAATGTCATTCATGCTGGCTGTACCTTCAGCATTTAGGAATAGTCCTACGCCATTAGTACAGGCCACACCATCGCTGGCTGCAATGGCTCTAATTGCGTCATCCGATAAGTTACGGCCTGTGTCATATAAGCCTTTGGCATTTGAATGTGAGGCAATAACAGGCTTTGTTGAAATTTTTGCAGCGTCGATACATGCTTGATCTGATGAATGAGAACAATCGATAACGACGCCTTGTTCGTTTGCATACTTAACAAACTTAGAGCCTAAATCAGAAACACCAAGATTTTTATCACTTTGACCGCCACCAGCGAGTGCGTTGTCATTATTGTAAGTAAAGTTCATGACCATAATTCCATTATCACGTGACCATTCGACTTTACTCATGTCATCGATAATATAATCGGCGCCTTGTGTGTTATAGATGATGGACATTTTGCCATCCTGTTTGGCTTTGCGGATTGCTTCTACACTGTCAGCCTTAACCAAACCTAATTTTTTTGACTCTGCGTCTGTTTTATCAAGTGTCGTTTGGAAGGATTCATCATTAACACCTTCAAATGCCCATACGCTGGTAGACATGACATCAATTTGGTTATCTCTATTTTTTGCTACGGCTTGTGCAAATTTCTCTTCTTTAATGCCTTGAATACCGACGCCAGATGGCATCAAAGAGTTAATCACAATCGCATCTTTATATTTTGCTTTTATCGCGGCATCTTGCTTGCGTTCTTCATCAGTTCTTCCTGCGTCAAAAAATGCGGCAATATATGCAGCACGTTTGTCTATCTCAGCTTGAGATTTACCGCGAGGGCTCCACAGTTTCGACTTCACATCAACGTCAGAGACAAAACCTGCATCCGTATTCCATCCACCTTCAACATGCTCGTGAGAATGACCAATATCATGAGCTAACGCTGATGATGAAAGAAGTGCAGTAATTAAAATGACTAAGTTTTTATGCTTCATTTTGCCCCCTAGGGTGTGATTTCACAATTCGATGATGACTCTGTCATTGTGAAAGTTTATATGCTTACTTCGTTGTGAATAAGAATATGCTGTCTTACACTCAAAAATATACCATTTTGGGACAGTGAGATTAGATTGAAAACTATGAGTAACAATAAACAATATCTATCTTTAGTGGAGTATTCACAATTTAATACCTTTCTCGAAGCGTTAGAAATGACACATTGGGATATTTACGCCATGTTAGATAAAGCACTGTTTCCAAAAAGCTTTAATTTACATGAAGGCGATGGAGTGATACTTACAGAGAGGGTCTACTCTGTCTTTAACTTACTAGAAGAACAGTTGACTGAGGCAAAACTGGTTCAGTTTCTCAGTGTTGTAGCGCAAAAAAATGCGGAAAAAATCCTGCAAGCCTTGCCACTTGACGATATTTCCAACGTTGAGGGGTTTGTAACCTGTTTCATCAATGAGACTTTCCGCAGTGCACCTGATAGCCAATTTTCATTGTTAGATACATTGGGAAACAAATGGTTAGTGCGTCATACGCTCCCTCACAATGAAAACTTATCAATCATTGAATGTTACCTCTTGAAGCTGTTTCAGGAACTTATAAGCGCAACGACGCAAGTAGTTTGGCAACCCAAACGAATATTTCTGCAATCTCCCCATAATCAAGAGAAGACACATAAACGTTGTAAGAAACTTTTTAATAACAATGGATTGCAACTAATAAGTGAACGTGGCGTGACTGGCATTGAATTACCAGAGGATACTCTAAAAACCAATATCAACGTCTATCACCCTCGATACGCATTCACACAAACAGAAGCTGATCTAGGTAAGAATATGCGAACTATTTCGGCGGCATTACGTTACGTTTTACCTCATTACTTATCAGGAGGAAGGCCAAGTTTGGATTTTTCGGCTGAGATTTGTGGGTTACATAGTCGGACATTAAAGAGACGTCTACGTAAAGAAGGGGTTACTTATACGGCGTTATTGGATGAGATTATAATAAGCTTAGCCAAAGATGCATTATTACATTCAGACCAGAACATTACTGACATAAGCATTAGTCTTGGATACGACCACCCAAACCATTTCAGTCGTATGTTTAAACGCTTAACAGGGTTAAGCCCTAGGCACTATCGCAATTCGCATTGACACATTTACTCGTCTTGAAACTTAGAAACTCTATTTTATGTTTTGATAGAAATAGTCTGCCGGAAAATTGATAAAGGGGCGAAGACTCTGAGTTAAGTAACGCCTGACATAAACGAAAACAAAAAGGGACGGGTAGAAATACCGGTCCCTTTTCTAGTTTGAATAAGTCGAAAGTGGGTTAGCTCGATGCGCTTTAATGATGCTGCCGACGATTAAGGCTTAGGCTGATTAGCTTCTATATCAAGGGCCGTTTGATTTGGCCTACTGAAGTACTTCTTCCATTTTATTGGCATCATAGGAATGACGATCAGGCTGATGCCGACAAGGGTCAACATGTCTGGAATCTCGTCAAACCACATCACGCCAAATAGGGTCACAAACACTAACCCCGAGTATTCCGCTAGAGCAATTTGGTTTGCTGGCGCTTTTTTATAAGCCACCACCACAAGGGCATGGTACCCAAGAACGAATAGGTTTATTGCCATAATCCATCCAACATGACGCCATTCAATCGCCGCCCATGCAGGCAGAGCAAGAGCCAACGCCAGCGGCAGAGTCATCACACTGGTCCAAAATAGTGTCGAGATAATGTGTTGTTCTGCGTGAAGACGTTTAATCAAAATGTTGCCGACGCCCATCGCGAGCGCACTGCCTAAGCCTGCAATAGCGGCCCAGTGAAATTGCTCTGGACGCAACACGATTAACACACCCACGAAGCCAATCAATGTCGCGACTACTTTTGATGATGTCGGCTTCTCTTTCAATAAAACAATAGAAAGCGGGAGCATAAGAATAGGCCCAACATAGAACATCGCATTTGCGGTCGCCAAGGTGAGGTGTGTGATGGCAATCATTGCGCAGCCACTTCCCACTAGGATGAATTGAGCCCGCAAGAAGTTGATTCGACAACCACCTTGCATGCGCGTCTCTTTGGGTAGCTTTAGCCAAAAAGGAAGCAACAACATCACGCTCAATAGTTGGCGGATAAACACATATTGGAACGTGGGCACTTCACCGTTCAGCACTTTGAGTGAGACGTCTGAAAAGGAGGCGAGCAGGTTGGCGAATACTAAGAGCAAAATCGCGTGGTTGGTGGCTTTGGTCATACAGAAACGGCGCTACATATTTGTCATACAATTATGGGCGCACATAATACATGAGAATCGAAAATATGTAAGAACAAAAACCAAGTAAGAACAATGTCGTTCGATGCTTAGTGATATGGGGGGCGAGATCTGTTGTTACGATCTGAGTTCAGTAGGAGAGTGCCCAGTCCAATTCTTGAATGCTCGACTGAATGCGCTCGAGTCGGAGAAGCCAAGCTCATGAGCCACATAGGTAATATTACCGTCGTTTTGATTCAGTAGCGTCATGCTCAGTTCAAGTCGGTATTTATCGAATAAACGACGAAAACTCACACCTTGTTGTTTAAGTTTACGATTCAGGGTTCGAGGGCTGATGTGAAGATTATTCGCCACGCTATCTAGGTTGGTGTCTTTCACCGCGAGCACCTTGAACGTTTCATTCACTTTGTAGATCAGGTTAGTTTTTAACGTTTTTTCCATCTGTTGGTCGGCGATTCGTACTAACTCTGCATGAAAGTCAGCTTGGAATTGGCGAGGTTTCGCCTGGACAAGATCGTTGGGAAACAGCATGTATCGGGCGGGGAAGCCCTCCTTCATTTCAACATTAAAGACACGCTCATAGATGCTCAAGAACTCATCACCGATGGTGTTCTTGTGGATGTGAATGGCGAGCTTTTGATTCGGTGCATTAAGGTATCTGCGAACGAGCTTGATCATAATACTGAAATAGAGCCCCAAGCTGATGTGTGTCATCAGTGTGGTTTCGTCAATGTACTCGGGTGTGACGCCCCAAAGCTCAACTTCACCACTCTCTGTTTCACGGCTGAATATTTTCAGTAACGGATGTATATGAATAGAGTATCGACTCAGTAGTTGGCAAAAGCTGGCGAGATCTGGCGCGGTGAGCATGGCCATTACCGGCGCGCCCATTTCAAGCTCATCGAAGTAGCGAGCGGACTCATCAAATAGGTCGATCAGTTCATGATCAAAGCGTTGGTAGATATTGGTGATGGCGGTTTGAAGCTGATAAGCCGAGATCGATTCGGCGGAGCAAAGTTGTTTGTAGACCTCTGCTCCCGACCAGATATCACTGCTGTCTCCAATTCTAGCCTGAATAGCAGAATCTAAAGTTTTAAACCAAAATATGGGCAATTGAGTACTAAAACTTTCCACCATAACTCCCTGTTATTGCTGGCGATTGAAGAGTGTTCTTCTCGGTAATATATCCAAATTAAAGGATTTGTTTGCGGGTTACAAGCAATGAAAATCTCAGTTCAACCTTAGAATTTGTAATCAACACCGACTGAAACCACATATTGTGATGATTGGTAATACTCAATATTTGAATTCGTTGTCTTCGCGCCGAGTAGTGACACCAAAGACCAGTTTCTAGCATCAAAGATATTGGCGTATTCATAAGCAACGAAGGCGCCAAAGTCTTTGTCTTCGCGTGTCTTATTAAAGATTGGGTTCTCTTTGTCATAGCTGCGTGTTGCTGCATTGAGTGTTAAAGCAAGGCCATGATTTCCGTATCTTTTCGCTAGGTTGATTTCCGCGCCAAGGCTCAAGAACGATAGTGCATCACCCTCAGAGTCTGAAGAGAAAATATTCATTGAAGGGGTGAGAATGCCTGACCCGTCTTTCAAGAAGTACTGGTAACCAGACTTGAGATAAAAGTACTTTCGTTCTCGAATCATCAATGCGCGCTCTTCTTCGGTTAAACCAAGCCCTTTAAGGCCGGTGTTTTCTTTTTTAACGTCTGACTCACCAGAAGCAACATCGAGATTGAAGTTTGAACCCATTATTCTTGAAAGCTGCATTCGAACCACAGTGCCAGTGAGGTCGGTTTCTTTCCTATTTGAGTCAACAGCATAAGGGTCATCCCATACTTCGCCTGATATCAGAGTCGGCAAGATAGAAAAATCGACCACCATGCCGCTTTCCACTTGCTGTCTATATCCAATTTCAAATGCAAGAGTACCAGTGATGATGTCGTCTCTTGAGGTACCTAAGAAAAACTGTTTGTGATTCAAAGCGCCAAAGGTGTATTGCACCGAACCCAAAACCGCGACCATTCCCTCGGCTTCCGTGTTACCCGACGACATTAAATCGGCTTGAGATTGATGGTTGCTTTGACCAACATCGAGGTTACTTGAGTTTGCGGTGAAGCCTGTTAGGAAGGTCATATTGCCACTGAAGCCTTCGCTTGGTGCTAGAGCTGCGAATGAATGTGGCGCAAGCGTCAGGCTTGCCAAAAATAGGAAAATAATATGTTTCATCAATAGACTCGTACTTAAATAATTTTCTGAATTGAATCGCTTTTTAAAGCGCAATCGGGGCTTTTCTGTTTGCCCAAGGCTTGGCGTGTTCTAGTTGATAGGCCAATTCAAATAACAGGCGGTCGTTGCCTCTTGCTGCGGAAAAGTGGCTACCAACAGGAAGGTTCTGCTTGTTCCAATACAAGGGAACCGACATCGCCGGATTGCCAGCCACGTTTTCGATTGGCGTGTAGGACATTAATTTCTCTGAACGTGCCCATATCTCTTTGCCGGAATGCGCTTTCTGGTCGAAATGTTCGATGTCCAAAGGAACATGGTTTGCACAAGGGGTGAGCCAAATGTCGATGTTTTTAAAGAACTCTTGGTTGTGATTGATCGCGAAGTTTCGGCATCGCTCTTGAGAGTCGATATACAAGCTAGGAGTGGCTTTTAAGCGCGCTTGCATCGTACGAGCTAAATAGACGACGTTGTCGCTTACTTTGTCTGGCATTGATTCTAGCGGCATACCTAAGCGGTCGAATTGCTCAGCAAAGCTTGCCATCTTGTTGCCAAATACGCCCATGTAGTTACGCATGAACACATCGCCATCTTGGATTGGTTGTTCAACTTCGATAACGATATGCCCAAGGCTTTCGAGCAAAGAGACCGTAGAGCGAATGGCTGCGAGCGTATCTTCATCAGGAAGCCTGCCGTGGATATCTTTAAGGGTGACGCCAATCTTTATCTGACGGTTAAGAGAAGCATTAACCATCCCTATTGGGGTTCGAGGAAAAGGCGTCTCAAAATCATTCTTTGTATGTTGCTCTGTGACTGAAACTGCCAAAGCAGCGTCACGAACGGTTCTCGACATAAACGATTGATGAGTAAAACCTTCGTTGGTTGAACCGTCAGTTAGCCCTGAGATCAAAGACTCTCGACTTGGCTTAAAACCAAAGATTCCAGTTGCCGAAGCGGGCATACGAGAAGAACCACCACCATCAGTAGAATGCACTAAGGGTACATAGCCAGCTGCAATCGCTGCTGCGCCACCGCCAGTCGATGAGTGAACTCCTCGGCCTAGATCCCATGGGTTGCGCGTCGCGCCATAAAGGGAGTTCTGGGTGCAGCCTAGTGTCATCATCTCAGGGATGTTCGTCATGCCAATGGTGTTCAGCCCTGCATTTTGAGTCGCACGAATAAACCAAGAGGTCGCGTTGGGTTTTCTGCCTTGGTTCAGCTTCGAACCCAGGGTGCATTCCAGCCCAACAACATCAACGCAGTCTTTCACCAAGAAAGGCACGCCGGCAAAGGGTGAGTTCGGGTTAAAAGAGTTTGCACGCTCTAGCGCTAAGTCAAAGCACTCAGAAACAACCGCATTAACCTGATCGTTTGTCTGGCGAATTTTATAGATGGCTTCTTGCACGAATTCTTTTGGCGAGGCTTTTTTGTCTCTTATCAGATTCGCCATCTCAGTCGCATCCAGTGGCGAGTCAACGGTTTGGTGATCTGAAGGCAAATTTGTTGGTGAAGTTGGTGTTGCATTCGCTAAGGTAGGCAGAGAGATAGCCGCAGCAGAAACTGCACCTTTCCCCATAACTTTGAAAAAATCTCTGCGTTTTAATTCATTGATAGTCATCGTTTCTATCCCAAGTTAGAAAGTCACTATCCTTGTTTCGAAACCTAGCTCGCTAGGCTTAGCGTCACTCCGTGTGCTGATTTATGGGAGTAGAATAAAGATTGGCGTGTTGGCGTGCAGTGCAAATACCGCCAATGTTCATACCATTCACGCCAACGGGTTTGTCGGGTTATGTATAGGCCATGCTTATTCGATTTGTTTGGGGATATGTTGCTTGGGTATGCGCTGCTCTTATATCAGCGCATTGGAGATCATCGCTGTTTGAACCTATTTGGCAGAGAGACACTGTCGGGTAGGATCGCGCAACTCAATAATGGTATTGCCTGTGTCGATGCGTTTGAAAGCAGAGTCACTGACTTGGGCATTGCTGAAATTGGTACGAAATAAATCGGCGCGCAGTAAATCGACGCTGAGCATTTGGGCGTGACTCATGTTGGCGTTACGTAGGTCAGCATCGCGGAAGCTTGTATTGTTGAGGTTTGCGTGGCTGAAATTGGCGTAGGTGATGTCAGCCTCATTCATGTTCGCACCCGATAAATCGGCGCCACTAAAATCAGTACGTATCAGGTTGGCGCAACGAAGATCAACATCTTGAAGCGCTAGATTACTTAGATCAGTATTACCTAATTGTGCTCGTTCGCCGCCTTGGTTTTCCAACCACAGTTTATGCCGTTCTAAAATAGAATCGAGTTGTTGTTGAGTGTATTTATTCATACTTCACACCACCAATTTCATAAGAGATACCATTATTGAGCATCTCTTTCTCGTGTCTCTTGTTATCGCGATTTAGCTAATCTTGCTCTGCCATATTTCGCTGTCTGGACCGATAACACAGTCACCATCAACTCTCATTGATAAGCGAATCTGACAACGTTTAACTACTTCTTGGAAATCATCTTCTGGCAAGTAACGAACAGAGTCGACCAACGCTTTGCAGTGAGGCGCAGTTTGTTCTTTCAAGGTGTAAAACACCCATTTCCCTTTCTTATCGTGGTTAAGTAGCCCAGCTTTGTAGAGCATTTTTAGGTTGCGAGATACGTTGTATTGGGTTTCACCTATGATGTCGATTGCTTCAGCGACAGCCATGCATTCGTCAACATGCAGGAACAACCAGAACAATCGCAGTCGATTTGGTTCTGATAAGGCTTTTAGCGAATCAATGTATTTTTCATCCATCATGGTTTTACCCTTCCAACTTAGTCGCGCCACTCTCTATGAGCGGCGCGAAGCTTTATATTTTTCAGTGTGTCCGATTTTACACAACGTATTGGAAGATAGCGCCACCAATGATGGCGGTCGTTAAGACTATTCCCACAAACGCGATTACGGCTTTTCTTTTAAGAACTGCAGATACTAGCGCGATTTCGGGCAAACTGGCACCTGTACCGCCAATAATTAATGCCAATGCAGCACCTAAGCCCATTCCCTTAGCAATTAATACGTTAAGTAATGGAATTGCCATCTCGATACGTAGGTAAAGTGGGATACCAATCAATGAAGCGACCACGATAGATTGGAAGCTGTCGCCACCCACGTATTTCTCTACTAAGTCTGCTGGTAGGTAAGCCGCCGAGAAACCACTGATCGCTGCACCTAAAAGTACATACGGGATGATTCGTTTGAACAAAGACCAAGCTCCACCCATAGCATTACGCATTCTTGATGCGGAAGAAGGGGCTGCGCTGCACGTGTTACTCGCATTGGTTGAGCTATCTGAACAGCTTTTTCTTTTGGTGTCTTCAAGTTCAGCGCCGCGTTTGATCTCGTTTCTCCAAGGTGACTTAGAAATCAAGTAACCACCAAGAACCGCTGCGGTAAAGGTCACCAAGAAGTACACCACGGTGATCTTCAATCCGAATGCTGCGTACACCATCGCTAATACGATGAAGTTACACAGTGGCGCCGATATGATGAAACTCATCACAGTACCTAATGATGCGCCCATAGACGCCATTGCCATGGTCACCGGAACCACGGCTGCGCTACAAAATGGGGTCAGCATCCCGAACAATGCGCCTAATAATGTTCCCCATTTATCGTGTTTGGTCAGCGTCGCTTGGAGTTTATCTTGAGGGATATACTCACGCATGATGCCAGTCAGTACCGACACAATAGCGATGATAACGACCAGCCCTTTGGCCACATAAAAGAACTCATTTAACGCAATAACTAATTTAGCATCCACAATTGGAATCTCTAGCAAGTAAAAAGAGATTAGGATAATATACACACATGCACGATTGTGCAAGTGTACACATTTGAGTTGGTGAGAATTTGGAAATGTCTTGTGTAATTATGGCTTGCGTTTTTTATCAGGAATGTGGAGTTGATTTCTTATTAATCTTTAAAAATCAATTGATTACTTTTTTTGGTGTGTAGTTGAAGTCATGACTAGGCAGTCAGGCATTATTTTTAACTGGCTGAAGAAAGGTAGGGGATATGAGTGGTGAGGTCACTACATTCGGTGATTGCTAAGCAACAACAAAACACTTTTTTGTTTCTTTAAACGAAACAGCAAGAAGTAAAAACTGAGAAGCATTATCGATTGTTGGTATACGATTTTTGCCATTCTCAATCGCTTTGATTCATGAAAATTATCGACCATGCGAAAAAAATTGAACTTTATTATTTTAGTTAAGTCGTATTGCTACGTTTACCATCACAAGACATCTGCAGTTTAGATATGATCTCAAGTCGAAACACACACCAGCTAACTCGTAGCGCACTATTATTAGTGGGTTGGGTTATCTGTTTCTGTCTCGCCAGTAATATGATTTTTATCCAAGGTTGCAAAGTAAACTATGAAAATAGTGATTCTGCGATTTCTAATGTCCTGCAGGTAAACAAGATTGATGATGGTGGCGGTTTTATCAAGGGTGCATCTCAATCTCAAGACGACCAATCCGTCCACAAATGTGAGTTATCAGAACACCTGATAAATTTTGATCACCACCAAGTCAATGATCAAGCTATATTCACGTACTTCATACTCGTTGTAGTCGTATTGTGGCTGCTAAGTACTGTCCCGTATTTCCCTCCATTCACTGAGCCAATCCTTCACAAGGGTAGGCGCATCCATCTCAAGGTCTGTGTCTTTAAAGAATGAGAATAAGAGCGTTTAACTAACACTCATATTATTCATTTTTTAAGGAAAAATTAGACATGCCTAAAAGCAAAATGTCATTGCACTTTGTTGTGCTTTGGCTATTCGTTGCGTTGTGTTCAACATTCACTGTGAACGCAAGTGCGAGCGAATCGATGACTCCTGTTACAACGGGTTGGATGCAAGACAAGTTACATCCGTATGTAGAAACGCGTTTTGTCATGACAGGACAAATTAATAAAGAAGATAAAACCGCGGCGGGTTATCTGGAAGTGAACCTTTCTGATGAATGGAAAACTTACTGGAGAAGTCCTGGTGAAGGAGGCATTGCGCCCAAAATTAAATGGGCCGACTCTAAGAACGTTTCGCAACTGCAATGGTTTTGGAAGTTTCCTCAACGCTTCAATTTGCTCGGCATAGATACGCTAGGTTACAAGCACAACATCATCTTCCCGATGAATCTTCATATTGATGATATGAACAAACCTGTTGAGCTTAATGCTGTGCTGACGATGTCTTCATGCACCACCATATGTATTCTCACGGATTTTGATATCAACTTGGTGTTTAACCCAAGTGAGATGACCGTGGATAACGACGCGATGCTTGTCTACGCCAAAGCAATGAGTGAAGTGCCGAAAGATTCACCGCTTGTAGAAGGTACATCTACGATTTGGGATGCTCGCAAGTCGCAACTTCAAGTTATTGCTACACATCAAATTGGCTGGACTGCACCCGATGTAATCGTGGATGGTGATTCAGATGAAATGCAAGATGCTGACTTTGGTATTCCTCACATTGAAATTGAAGGTAACCAAGTTATTGCGACTTACGATGTAAGTAGCTGGATGGGCACACCCGATCTTAATAACCAGCACATCCGTGTAAGCATCAAAGACAAAGACTTCATCACAGAATATCCAACCACTGTTACCAACGGAATTGTGGGCAACAGCTCTATGATAAGTATGGTGCTTTTAGCGCTATTAGGTGGGTTGATTCTCAATATCATGCCCTGTGTATTCCCTGTGCTTGGAATGAAACTAAGTGGGGTTATTTCTGCTCAAGGCATGGCAAGAAAACAAGTTAGGTTCCAATTCCTTGCATCTGCAAGTGGCATCCTCGCATCCTTCTGGCTAATAGCCACTTTCTTGGCTGTGTTAAAAGTTTCAGGCAGCGTTATCGGTTGGGGAATTCAGTTCCAAAACGGTTGGTTTATCGGTGGGATGTTTATCGTCACCGCTCTGTTCAGCGCCAATATGTTAGGGCTTTTCGAAATCCGTCTTTCATCGAATGCAAATACATGGATGGCAACCAAGGGCGACAGTAGCTACGTCGGACACTTTACTCAAGGTATGTTCGCAACGCTATTGGCTACGCCATGCTCTGCTCCATTTCTTGGAACAGCCGTCGCCTTTGCTCTCGCCACTACTATCCCGACGATGTTTGGCATTTTCACAGCACTTGCCGTTGGTATGGCGCTTCCATGGATTCTCGTTGCTGCATTCCCATCGATAGCTTTGGCGTTGCCTAAACCCGGGGCATGGATGAACCGTGTTAAATACCTGTTCGGCGGAATGATGCTAATCACTAGCGTTTGGCTCTTTAGCTTGCTTCGACCTCATGTCCCTCAATTGTGGTTATACGCAATACTGGCGGTCAGTGTTTGCCTATTGCTTGTCAGGTTGGTTCAAGTGCATGGAATCAAGACTGCGGGTGCTGTTGCCTTGCTGCTGTTGAGTGTTATCTCTGCCTCGTTATTTGTCGAGAAAGCAACATCTAAAATGCTGCCACCAGAACCTGAGTGGGAAGCGTTGTCTACCGAAGTCATTGATGAACATGTTGCTAATGGCCAAGTGGTTTTTGTTGATGTCACTGCTGATTGGTGTGTCACTTGTAAAGCAAACAAGATCGGGGTTCTCTTACAAGATCCTGTTTACAGCGTATTGACTGAAGGTGATGTAGTGCCGATGGAGGGGGATTGGACTGTACCGAGTGATAGCGTCACGTCATACCTACAAGATCACAACCGGTTCGGTGTTCCGTTCAATATGGTTTATGGCCCTAATGCTCCAGAAGGTATTGAGCTTCCTGTCATCTTAACCAGTGATGCGGTGATGGAAGCCATTGAGAAGGCAGGAGGTGATGACGAATGATTAGAACAAAATCTAAGGCAAAACCTCAGACTAAAAAGCAGAAGTTGAGATCGGCATTACTGTATACCTTGTTCGCGGTGGTCGTGGTCTTTGGTGTTGATTATTGGCGTACAAAAGACGTTCCAATGCAGAACGTTCCGCCGATGGTCGGAATGTCGTTATCCGGTAAACCGATAGATGTAATTGAAATGAGTAAGAAAGAGCCGGTATTAGTTTATTTTTGGACGACATGGTGCGTGGCCTGCAAATTTGTGACGCCAGTGGTTGATTGGTTTTCATCAAGCTATCCCGTCGTTGGCGTATCACTGACTTCGGGTAAGGATGAAAGAGTTCGACGTTACATGAATGCTAAAGGGTATAGCTACGACAACATTAATGATACTGAAGGAAAAATAGCACGCGATTGGGGGATCTCCTTAACGCCAACACTCATTGTTATTAATGATGGAAAAGTAACTAGTGTTACTTCAGGAATTACTACGCCAATAGGCATCGCAGCCCGACTTTGGTTAGCTAAGTATTAATGGGGAAAATATGAAATTCATAACAAAAAGCATCATCACATTATTAGTTACACTGGCTTTCTCTCCTGTCACTTACGCAATGACAAAACAAGAAAAGATTGCCGAGATAACGCAAATGTTAGAAACGAATGAAGGTATTATCGATTCGGTTCATGACAGTCTGGCTGCTTACATAGATCAACAAAGTAGTTTCGATAAAACGTTGGCCGAGAGCCATGACTTTATTTATAACAACCCACACCACCCTTGGTATGGTTCCGAACATCCAAAGCTGACGATCGTAAACATGACTGATTTTAGTTGCCCGTGGTGTAAAAAGTTAGATCCTGTTCTTCGGAAAATAGCGGATGAGTTTCCTAATGACATCAAGGTGATAAATATTTATATCCCTCTAAAGGAGAGAGATTCACCACTGAACTCAGCAACCTTTGGACTCAATGTCTGGAACAATGACAAAGAAAAATATAAAGCAGTTGAAGAGATGTTGATCAGTAAGCCTGGCATTCACAACGTTCGTTCGATAATGAAAGTAGCGAAGAAGAACAAAGCCACCGATTATGTTTCTTCAGACAGTGAAATAGCGATTGAAGTTGCTGAAAACTATAACTTGTTTACGAGACTGGGTGTTCGAGGTACACCAGCGATGCTCATTGATGGAACATTGCTCCCCGGTTACTTGCCATACGAAAAACTATATCCAATAGTAAAGGCTAAGCTAGAAGAGAAAAGTAAATAGAATAAATTTACGATAACTTAATTATTATTCCTGATGGATAAAAAGCCCTATTGATTAGGGCTTTTTCTTATTTGTTTATTAATTTGCAGAAGTAGTTTTCAAATTAATAAACAATGTATAACGCAGCTAGTCCAAATATTCCCAGAAAACTGAGAACACCACATGTCGAGTACAACAACAGTCTCATTGTTAATTCCTGATTACAAAAAAATGATTAATAGTATTTACTTTTCTAAATTGTCTTATGTGCAATTTAAGGGCGTGGGGTTGACGAAGTTATATTAAAATAGCACCTCCAGATAAATTATCACTTAACATTTAGTTAGAGCTACCTATGCTGAAATAATTCCATTTTCTCTGTGTTTTTTTAGAAATAATCAGAGGATTTTTATACTGCATTTTTACAGTTTGACATTCTGTTTTTAATTTTCATATGGTTGTTAATACGTAAATGTAAATTAATTCATCGAGTGGAAAATAACTCGTAGCATGGCAGTGAATTTATATTTTTTATTGAGTGAATTGGATATCTAAGATTTTCAATGGAAGGTGAGATCAGCTTTAGGCGATCCAAAAAAAGCAAACAACCAAGTCAATCATCTCGGTTATTTGCTTTAGGTTTGTTGTTTTGTGGCTAGGGGAAGAGCGCTTTTCGAGGTTAAAGCGTGTTTTTGTACACCTTACCGTCTTTCATGATCAATTTTTGTGTCTCTGTGTTTGCCACACAAGCAACACTTTCCAGTGGGTTGCCATCGATGATCAATAGGTCGGCATACGCGCCTTCAACGATCTGACCTAACTTGCCTTCTTGGTATGGGTGTTGGTAAGTCGACATTTCGAACAAGCGACCACAGTTTGATGTCGCCATGCGAAGTGCGGTGATGGTATCGAATACTTGCTCAATCGCACCAAGTTCATTCAATTGTGTCGCATGAACGTTGGTTTCACCCACACAGTCAGTACCAAAAGCAATGTTCTGAATGTCGTATTTCTTAATCAGTTCTGCTGACTTGAACATGGCTTTGCCTACGCGTTCTGTCTTGCGGTATGTCTCCTCATTCGGCAGCGGGATCTTGCGCTCTGCAATCAATGAAGAGGTAAAGTAAGAAGGAATCACCCAAATGCCTTTCTCTTTAATGATCTCGGCAATGTCGTCGTCCATGATGGTGGCGTGTTCGAAAGACATCACGCCCGCTTTTGCCGCTCGGCGCATCGCATCAGAGGTGTGGATGTGCGCGGCAACATAAGTGCCGTAATCGGAAGCGGCATCAACCGCGGCCTTCATCTCTTCAGATGTGAATTGCAATGTGTCTAGCGGATCAAACGTTGAAGATGCGCCACCACCCGCCATGATCTTGATTTGAGAAGCGCCCATAAATAACTGTTCGCGAACCGCTTTTAAGACTTCTGAACGACCATCTGCCACTTTCATTGCACCAAGCTTCATCATTGGTGAATCTTCATGCCCGTTAGCTAAACGCTCTTGAGCTTGGTTTTGACGGTAATCAGAGTGACCACAGGTTTGCGAGATAGCCGCCATTGAAGGAAGAATACGTGGGCCAGTGGCATAGCCGTTGTCGATACTGTTTTTAAGGCCAAGCGTATTGCCCGCCACATCGCGAATGGTAGTAAAGCCGCGCATTAACATCTCTTCAGAAATCTTTGCTGAGCGAATCGCCACTTCTTCACGCGTCATGGTATCAATCACATTGAAAGGTGCAGATAGCGTGATATGAACGTGCGCATCAATCAAACCTGGCATGACTGTACCGCCTTGAGCATCAATTGTTTCATCGGCAATCGTTGGGTTAATCTCTCCAATCTGAGTGATCAAGTTATCTTCGATGAGGATTGATACGTTCTCGATTAAGTTGTTATCAACACCGTTAAATACGTTCGCGTTAGTGATTAGCTTTTTCATAGTCTGCACCTTTTGGAAATGAGTGTGTGTCGCTGATGGAGTCATCTTATGGGGCGCAGCATTTAAAGAATGGCCATTTGGTGACAGTGATGAATTGGGTGTGTTTTTGCGATTGCTATAAGAGAAGGAAGGAAATTTCTGTCGAATTATTAATTTGAGGAATGAATGTTGGCGGTGTCATGAAATGGTAAGTTTTGCTTCGTTTCGAGCGCTAAGATGTATTTCAAATCAAGGCGACTTATCAAATTAGAGAGAGACAGAATGACTAAATCAGACAAAGTTTACGGATTCAACACACCACAACGTCTATTCGTAGGTTACACATTAGCCGTGCTGGTGGACTTGGTCGTACTTAACTTCTTCGATGAGTACTGGGGCTTCGTCAACATTGAGTCTTTCACTATCTCTTTGATTGCGGCGTTGTTGTTGCAGTTGTTGTTGAAGCTCTCTATTGGTTTAGAGCACAAGATTGCTGAGCACTTCAAAAGCAAGCCGGGCACCGCGCCTAAGGTTTACCGAGCAATCACCACTTACATTATCTTGGTGGGCTCAAAGTTCGTGATGCTAGAAGCGATAAACCTCATGTTCGGTGACAAGGTGAGCTTCACAGGCCCTTGGGGCGGTGTGGTAGCGTTCTTCGCGGTGGTATTTACGATTTTGGTTGCTGAAGTGGTTGTATCGAAGATCTACTTTGCTCTGGATGATAAACAAGATTCAAATGTGAAAGCGCTTAAAGAGACCAGCGCGTAACACAACATAAAATACAGATGTGAATAACAGACGAGCCAGCTGAATAAGCTGGCTCGTTTTCGTTTTCGTTTTCGTTTTCGTTTTCGTGTGAGTTGCGATAACCAATTCGATACGCAAATTGGCTTTATTTTTCGTAAACCACGTTCCCGCGCAACACAGTCATCAACACTTGAGTCTTAGCGATTTGTCTTGCTGACACTGTGGTGATGTCGCGGTCGAGAATGGCGAAGTCAGCGGATTTCCCTACCTCAATAGAGCCTGTTACGTCTTCAATCCCAAGACTTTTGGCGGCATTGAGCGTGTAAGCGTCGATGGCGGTATAGATATCGGTTAGGCCGGTTTGGCCCATGATTAAGCTGTTCGCGATGCCGACTAAAGGGTTGATGTCGTGTACGTTCCAATCACTGCTTAAGGTGATATTGGCATCGGTCTTGAGTATCGCGTCGAGGTTCATCATGGCTTTGGCACGGCGAGCACCAAGGAAAGCTTCGGCCCATTGGTGTTGGAGCCTTGCAACGTAATCAGAGCCGACTTGGAAATCTGCGGTCACGTCTAATTGGCGAAAGCGTGGCACATCTTCATCATTGATTAATTCGACATGGGTTAGGGTGTAGGGTTTGGTTGAACCTTGTTTGCGAATACTTTCTATCGCATCAAGAGATTCACGAACCGCACCGTCACCAATGGCATGAATATGGGCGCTAAAGCCGATTTTCTCGAGCGCAGTTAGCCACTCTTTCATTTGTTCTGGCGGAATATAGTTCAACCCATTCGGCGACTGGGGCAGATAAGTATCTAAGTAGGGCGCGAGTGTTTTGGCGGTGCCATTGATAAAGATGCCATCACTGTACATTTTCACCTGATCGACAAGTAACAGACGGCTTTTATCGTCGGAATGCATTTTCTCAAAGACTTCTAATTGAGAAGGTATTGCCATCGATGGGTATACCCAAGGACGCAGCGACACGCGCGCCGTTAAGTCTTGATTTTGCTCGGCCTCTAGCCAAACGTCATACCAACCTCGTTTCCAATACATGCGACCGTCGCCAATGGTGGTGATGCCGTGGACTGCCGCTTCCTCAAGTCCGAACATTAACCCTTGGTAGCTTTGCTCAAACAGGTCGCTTTGGCTATTCCAAGCCATCTCCATCACTTGATCGCCAGCATTGTCTAATAAGATGCCATTGAGTTTGCCGCTGTCTTGGTCTTTTAAATAAGCGCCGCCTTGTGGGTCTGGAGATTGTTGGCTGATTCGAGCGATTTTTAGTGCTTTTGAGTTGACCCACATCGAGTGCGAAGTCTGTTCCATGATCACCACTGGGCGATCCGGGAAGATACTGTCGATGATCTCTAGTGGCGTGTAGTCAGAGTCGCTATCGATAGTCGCTTCCAAAGAAAACCCATAACCCATTAGCCAACCTCTGCCATCGGTATCAGCATTGATCTTACACGCTTCTAAGTAGGGGATTTGCTCTTCTAACGTCGCTTCAGAGTCGAGTTCACAATTGCCACCCAGCTCTGAGGCGGCTTCAAACACATGGTTATGGTTGTCAATGAATCCCGGCAAGACAAAGGCATTGTCTAGATCAATGACATCAGTGCTTTGTCCTTGAAAAGTTTGCGCCTGTGATTGGTTACCGATGAAGATGATCTTGCCGTTGTGGGTAACGATCGAGTCTGACTCGCGATGCCCGTAAATATCTGCATTGATAAAAATCTGGTCAGCACTTTGGCTTTTAACGGCTGTTTGCGCTTGAACTGCTGTTTGTGTTTGAACAATAGTGTTGGCTTGTGCAAGCACCGGCGCTACGGCCGATAAGCTTGTGAGTAATGCTATCCATGCAGTGCGTGACAGAGTGAGCTTGTTATTCATTATTATGTCTTCCATGTTCCACTGTTTAATAAGTATAGAAAGCGAGTGGCGAGAATCATATCGCGAATTTTTAATAATAAAGTGTCCTTGGTTGCTCTCTTGTTTGCATGTAATTCCAATATCTTTTGAGGTGGTTGTGGGAATACAGCTCATCAATAAAGGATTGCGAATCCATTCGCAGACTAAACGATTCACATAAGGTTCTGAATAAATTACAGTTAAGTGAACTATAAAAATGGATTTAACGTATTACCAAGGATGTAAGTTTATGTTTTCACGAGACTTACTCGCATTACTAATAAAAACAAGTCGAGGTTAGGATGAAAAAAATATTATTGCTGCTTAGCGTGATCTTATTAGGTGGTTGTGTGGGCATGCCCGAAACGGTTAAGCCTGTTCAACAGTTTGAGTTGGAACGATACCTAGGGAAATGGTACGAAGTGGCTCGTTTGGATCACTCGTTTGAGCGTGGCTTAGACAACATCAGCGCTGAATACAGCCTTCGTGATGATGGCGGCGTGAAGGTGATTAACCGTGGTTATTCGGCGGAAGAAGGTGAGTGGAACGAAGCGGAAGGAAAAGCGTACTTCGTTGAAGGCTCTGAACAAGGCTATCTGAAAGTGTCTTTCTTTGGCCCTTTCTACGGCGCTTATGTGGTGTTTGAATTGGACAAAGAGGGATACCAGTACGCGTTTGTTTCTGGCCCTGACACCGATTACTTATGGCTGCTTTCAAGAACACCAGAAGTTGCGCCAGAGGTTATGGAGAAGTTCAAAAGCATGTCTAAAGAGCGTGGCTTCAACACTGACGAGTTGATTTTTGTCGAGCACACAAAATAACGATTTCTGGCTTCTATTTGTCTTTACCTAACTTTACGTATTTACCCTATAAAACGTAATGATATTAGGCGAAAATAGCATCAAGTTTAGAGACATAAAGTGGTCATTATGAGTAAATCGTTATCGAAAAAGACTGTTGTTTTCCATTGGCTTACCGGTATTTTGTTCCTTGTCGTGTTTGTTATTGGACTTCAATTTGAAGGAATGCCGCGAGGCCCCGAAAAAGGCGAGTTAATGGGGCTGCACAAATCGTTGGGTTTGATTGTTTTAGTTGTCGCACTTTCACGCTTGGTATGGCGTTTTAAGGAGGGCGCAATTGAGAGTGTTGCCGTATTGACGAGAGCACAAGAAATCGCAGCGAAAAGCATTCACCATTTCTTGTTGTTGGTGACGTTGGCGATGCCAATTTCTGGTGCGGTGATGAGTGTTGCTGGTGGGCGTGCATTAGACGTGTTCGGGTTCGAGCTTATCGCTGCTGGTGAAAAAACCGAATGGTTACAGTCTGCGGCTTCTTTCGTTCATGTCAATTCAGTGAACTTGATCATGGTGGCACTTGCTCTGCATGTATTAGGCGCATTGAAGCATCAGTTTGTCGATAAAGATGGCACGCTAAGTCGTATGCTTGGTCGCTCATAGCCTGACGTTAAAGTTAACGATTTAATACGAAAACACTCGGCATATACCGAGTGTTTTTTTGTTTGTGCTATCTGAATTCATTGGTTGGTTAAGCTTGCTTGCGAACCTGCAACACGCTCAGTATTGATAGAAACAGGAAGAACGCCGGATCACTCCAGCCGAAGCCAACAAATATTCCTGTAAACGCCGCATACAATGTGATGATGGCGCCAAGCATATTTGTAACCACCAATCCTTGGATGAGCTTTTTAGCGGACACGCCAGGTTCAATGTCTCTAAGCAGCCAGCTTATTGCAGCGATACCACCCAAAAATATACTGGTGTGTTGAGAGAGAAAGTACGCGTACTTATCATTGATCTCTACGCCGTACATTGGCCACATAAGGGTGGGTAGGAAAAACAGCGCGAAGGCAAACCCTGCGTAAATGATGCCGTGTAGGCTCAAGAATGTTTTGTTGTTCATTGTGTCGCTCTCTTTTTCAACTTGGTGATATCGCTAACCTGTCTCTTTGCTCAATACAGGAGTGAGCGATGCGTTAAGCGTTGATTGGGCCTTTATTAATGGTAGTTAATGGCTGATTGACGTCAAAAATCACACCACGCACTTCCTGTACACCCATCTCTTTTAAGCGAGCAGCATGCATCGCCAGATAGGTTTCAGCACTCAGCTGATCTTCAAATAAGTAGACGCCGCCCCCCAGTTTTTCTGCTTCGTTCTCTGTCCAGATTTTCCAGATCATGCCCGGTTCGTTGTTAATAGACTTTGCTAGGTCAACGAGTGCGTTTGACATCTCTTCACCGAAAGGGCCTGAAAATTCAAAATCAACTTGTAGTAGTTTCATGGTGTTTCTCCGTTTAATAAATTCTGTTTAGCAAATTCCGTTTAAAAAATTCCATTAACAAATAGGTGTTCAAGACAAACAAGCCATTCTCGTTTGTTGTTGAAACTCATATTACCTGTAAAAAACAGACAGAAAAGTTCATAATATTGCCATTAACTGTCAGGATTTTAGACCAATGAGATTAAAGACCACCCTAGACCAATGGCAAACGCTTTACGAAATTGACCGCGCAGGCAGCATTCAGGCGGCGGCCGTGCAATTGAATAAGAGCCATACCACGCTGATTTATGCTTTGAGAAAATTGGAGGATCAATTGGGTGTGTCTTTGGTGCAAGTTGAAGGTCGCAGAGCGGTGCTGTCGGAAGATGGCAAATCACTGTTGCGCCGTGCAAGCAGCATGTTGGAACAGGCGAGAGAGTTGGAACTCATTAGTGAACAGCTGGCGAAAGGCGTCGAATCTGAAATCGTGGTCGCCGTGGATCATCTGTGTTGTCTTGAACGTCTATACAGACCGATGGCGCAATTTATGGCTGAGAACAGCACAACATCAATTCAAGTGATGGAAACATCGTTGTCTAAGACGACGGAAATGGTCACTCAAGAGCTCGCTGATGTTGCCATCATCAATCTGCCTGTCACCAATCATTCTGCTGAGGCTTTTGGTTTTACTATGATGGAGCCTGTTGTTGCGAGTTCACATCCGTTAGCAAGTGCTGCTTCTGTGTCGTTGAATCAACTGTCGTCTTTGCCACAAATTGTGGTGAGGGATTTAGGTGCACGATCCAGTCAAGGCACTAAAAACCAAGGGAATAAACAGGATGTGGGGTGGTTGAAGTCGAGTCAGCGTATTACGGTGGATAATTTCGACCATGCATTTGGCGCGGTAGAGCAGGGTGTGGGTTACTGCCGATTACCAAAACACATTGTGGAAAGTCGAGGTAGCGATAAGCTGACGGTGCTCAATGTCGAAAATGGCAGTGGTTATCACGTTCCGCTGCATCTGACTCTGCCAAAAGGGGCCAAGACAGGCCCTGCCGCAAAACGTTTCTATGAACTGCTTCTTGAGTCAGCTTCTATGGTTGGCTAACGGGTAAATATTTTAAAATTAACGAGGCTGATTGCCGTTTAAGAACAGCGCGACACACTCTTTGGTGTAGAGAAGTCTCTCTTGTTCAGACTCACCGCTTTCGTGTCCGAAGAATCCCCAATATGCCGACTTACCATGAAACATAAGCAGCAGTTGTCTTGCTGCGATGATCGGCGAGCTTGATGTCGATAAGATCAAATCACCCGATTCCACTTTGCTTTGTAGATAATCGGCGAGTAAAAGGGTGGTTTTTTGCGGCCCTGTTTCTAAGTAGATTGAAGCGATCTCTGGGTGGGTGTTGGATTGGCTCACCGCATTTTGAAAGGTCTGTCTGGACTGCTCATCAAGTAACAAATCTTGAAACTTCACACCAAACTTCACCAACTCGTCTTCCAAAGTGGCATTCATATCAAAAGCAGAAGGGCTGAGTTCGCGCTCGGCACACTTAGTTTGCATGCAGGTTTCGAAAAGCTCGTCTTTGTTTTTAAAGTGAGAGTAGACCGTTTGCTTGGAAACGTTCGCTGCTTTGGCTATCTGATCCATATTGATCTTGAAGCCATGTTCAGAGAAAAGTTTACTTGCTGCGGTTAAGATCTGCGATCTCTTCTGTTCACTCTTGATGATTTTTGTCACGTGCTTGCTTCTCGTTACTTGGTGTTGGAGCGTTACCTAGCTTGTCTCTTTGCTTAGTGCCTATTGATACTTAGCAATAGGTGTCTCGTTTGCGCTAAGCATTATGCTTTTTGTGATGGTTTTATCAATCATTAACCATGAAACTTATTTTTAACACAATCAAACTAGACAGTCTAGTTTGGTTTGGTTAGTCTAAAAAAAGAACATAATTGAGTACCGCATAGGAACAGGAAGTATGTATAAATTGATGAAGGGAAGCGCAGTGGCAGTGGCGTTGTCGACTCTTCTTGTCGGGTGTGGTGAAAATACACAAGCCGAGACAGCATCCGATGCAGATAATGCTGCAGTGGAATCGAATAGTGCAGCGTCGACAGTCTTAACAGTGGAAACTGTCGCTTTGGAACGCTCTCCATCGTATGCAGTACAACGTGAATATGTCGGTGTCGTAAAGGCGGGGCAGCAGGCGAATCTTGGTTTTGAATTGGCGGGCAAGGTCAATGAGATTCTGGTGGATGTCGGTGACACAGTCACAACGGGTCAGCCGTTGATTCGATTGGATACTCAACTTTTGGAAACCGAGTCTAGCCAACTGAAAGCGCAGGCTGAAGAAGTGAAAGCTCAGTTGAGTCTTGTTGCTGCTAACTTAAAGCGTCAACGTTCATTGAAAGCGAAAGGCTTCAGTGCCGAAGCGGAGATTGATTCTCTCACCAGTGAGCAGCGCGTATTGCAGGCTAACTTGCTACGCATCGATGCCTCAGTCAAAGGCAACGAACTGAAATTGGTGAAATCGACAGTGCTTGCACCTTATTCTGGCACCATCGCAACCCGCTATGTCTCGCTTGGAGATGTGGTGAATGTCGGGAATCCAACTCTTACACTGCTTGCCTCTGAAGGAAAAGAAGCCTTCATCGGTATTCCTGCTCACCAAATGCAAAAAGTCACCTCACTTTCTTCGCCTAACATCCGAGTTGGGAGAACAGATTATGCCGTGGAGCTATTGAATCCCGGTGCAATGGTGGATACCCAATCTCGTAGTGTTGGCTTGCGTTACCTATTCCCTGAAAAGTCGTCGGTATTAGAAGGGCAACTTGCCTACCTTAAATTTGATGAACAGATTGAAGAGCAAGGCTACTGGGTGCCATTAACAGGTTTGATTGATGGATTGCGCGGTGTGTGGAACATCTTTGTGATTGGTGAAGATAACAAGGTTGAACGTAGAAGTGTTCAGGTGTTGTTTGCCAATAATCAACAAGCATACGTGAGTGGGGCGATTGAAGACGGTGAACAGGTGATTGCCAGTGGCTTACATCGTTTAGTTCCCGGACAAACCGTGAAGCCAGCAAGCGCGGCTGAGTAGGTAATAGTATGAAAATTATAGAGACTATTTCCAACACTCGACTGCTTATCTTGATGACAGCGCTGCTGATGGTGAGTGGTATTTCGGCGTTCATGACGTTGCCACGTGCAGAAGACCCAGTAATCATCAACCGTTATGCGAACATCACAACCAGTTTCCCCGGCGCCAGTGCCGAGCGTGTTGAAACCTTGGTTACTGAGGTTATCGAGAATAAGCTGCGTGAACTGAGTGAAGTTAAACTCGTGAGCTCAACCTCTAGGCCGAGCGTATCAATTGTTACGCTAGAACTTAACGACACCATCACCGAGCCAGAACCCGTCTGGTCCCAAGCTCGCGACAAGTTATCTGACATCGAATCCATTTTGCCTGCGGGTGCTCAATCTCCCGATCTCGATAGCGACCATACCTATGCTTTCACGACCATCGCATCTCTAACTTGGTCTGGTGCAGGCGAGCCTGACAGATTAACGCTGGGCCGTTATGCCAAAGAGCTCGCCAAGCGGTTACGAACTTTGTCGGGTACCGAATTTGTTGATGAATACGGGATACCGCAAGAAGAGATTCAAATCAGTTTACGTACGGCCGATGCCGCTGCTCTAGGGCGTTCGAGTGCCAATATCGCTGAATCGCTCGAAGGGGCAGACGCCAAGAACTCGGCGGGTGAACTGGTCAGTGCCTATTCCCGTTTTGGTTTGGAAATTGAGTCTGAACTGGACTCCATTGAACGTATCAAGCAAGTCCCAATAGCTACCGATAGCAATGGTCACATTATCCGCATGGAAGACATTGCTTCTGTGAAACGTGGTGAGAAAACCCCACAAGACCAAATTGCGATTATTGATGGTGAGCCGGGAGTGATTGTCGCGGCAAGAATGCATTCTGATCTGCGAGTCGATAACTGGACGTCGCGAGCCAATGCTCTGATTGGTAAATTTGAGCAAGAGTTACCAAGTAACGTTAAAGTGACGGTCCTGTTTAATCAGCAAGGTTATACCGAAACTCGCTTAGACGATTTAGGCAAGAGCTTGATGATCGGTTTCGGTCTGATTTTGATTGTGCTGTTTGTCACTTTAGGCGTACGTGCCGCGATCTTAGTCGCCATTTCTCTGCCGTTAACTTCATTACTGACCCTGTCGATCATGAAAATGACCGGTGTGCCGATTAACCAAATGTCGGTGACAGGCCTAATTGTGGCGCTCGGGATCATGGTGGATAACGCGGTGGTGATGGTCGATACCATTCAAGCGTATCGTTTAAAAGGGCAACAGCGAGCTGAAGCGACCATGAATGCATTGAAGCATTTATGGGTGCCGTTATTAGGCTCAACCTTAACTACCGTGTTGGCGTTTGCCCCGATTATCTTGATGCCGGGTGCATCGGGTGAGTTCGTCGGTGGTATTGCGATTACCGTTTCTTTCTCGTTGATCGGCTCTTACATAATCTCGCACACCTTAATTGCGGGTTTAGCGACCAAACTACTGCCCAAGCAACTCAGTGATGTCGACAAGAAAGGGCAACACCATTGGTACATGACGGGTTTGAGAATCCCGGCTTTGACGCGCTGGTTCTCATCTTCTGTCCGCTTTGGCGTAACGCATCCAATCATCACGATTGCTTTGGTGCTGTTGGTTCCGTTTACTGGCTACTGGAGTATGTCTCAGCTGACTGAGCAATTCTTCCCACCATCAGACCGAGACATGTTTGAGATTCAGGTTTACATGCCACCTCAAGCGAGCATTTACGCCACCAAAAACACCTCTGAAAAAATAGACGACATCATTCATCGTTACCCTGAAGTGGAACGCATTGATTGGCTAGTGGGCGCAAACTTCCCATCCTTCTATTACAACCTGCAAGCAAGGCAAAATAACGCGCCATACTTCTCGCAAGCGATGGTGAAAACAGAAAACTTTGACCAAGCCAATGCGCTAATTCCACAGTTGCAAAAGGTGTTGGATGAAGAGGTTCCTGAAGCACAAATCTTGGTACGTAAGCTTAACCAAGGGCCTCCATTTACCGCGCCCGTTGAGCTGCGTGTTTATGGTGAGAACCTCGATACTCTGAAAGCAATTGGTGAAGATGTACGCTTAATTCTGGCAGGTGTCCCTCATGTCACGCACACAAGGGAAACCCTGCAACCGGGTACGCCGAAGGTGTGGTTGAAGGTCGATGAAGACACCGCAAAACTGAATGGTATTTCATTGAACCAGTTTGCTGGTATGTTGCAAACCACATTGACTGGTCGTGAAAGTGGCTCGGTGATTGAGGGGAGTGAGTCGGTGCCAATCCGTGTTCGTGTTGCGGATGATGCGCGTGAAAACTTGGCGCATTTAAGCAATATCCGTTTGCCGATCAGTTCTGATGTCTATTCCACGGGGATTAACGTTTCGACTCTGGCTGAGCTTGAACTGACCACCAGTCGTGGTGCGATTACGCGCAGAAATGGGCAACGTGTGAATACCATTGAGGGTTACATTGAAGCGGGTGTCTTACCTCAAACCGTGCTCAATGAATTCCAAAAACGCCTAGAAAGCTATCAGATGCCATCGGGCTATACGATTGGTTTTGGTGGTGAATCCGCTGAACGAGATAATTCAGTCAACAGCCTGATCTCGAATGTCGCAGTCGTGGTGGTATTGATGGTGTTGGTGGTGGTGATGTCGTTCAACTCGTTCCGAATGAGCAGCATCATCTTCATGGTAGCAGGATTGGCAGGTGGGTTAGGGTTGTTGTCGGTGTGGATTTTCGGTTATCCGTTCGGCTTTACGGTGATCATCGCGATGCTCGGGATTGCAGGTTTAGCGATTAACGCGGCCATTGTGATTTTGACCGAATTGAAACTCGATAAAGAGGCTTCCTCCGGCAATGTCGATGCAGTCGTTGAAGCCGTTATGTCGTGTACTCGCCATATCAGCTCAACCACGATAACGACTGTTGGCGGCTTTATGCCACTGATTATTGCTGGTGGTGGTTTCTGGCCTCCGTTTGCGGTCGCGATTGTGGGCGGTACCGTGTTAACCACGCTTATCTCGTTCTACTTTGTGCCTGTGGTTTATCATTTGATGACTAAAAATCAGCGGAAAAACATCGCGACTCAAGCTGCATAACTGTTTTTCAATTTAACTGCTCTTCTATTTAACTGCTCTTCAATTGCCCATAATCGAGCCGTATCTGGCTCGATTATGGCATTGTTGTTCTCAATAAATTCATCCCAATATTTACCATTTTGCTGTTCTTTTCACCGCTATTACGCCCTCAATTAGTCAAATTATCCTTTCTGTTAGCCTCAGTATTCTTTCTGTTAATCATTATATTCTTTCAATTCGTCATATTAGCGCATCGGTGAATGCTTGGTTATCTTGCTGGTGAATGAGTGGGCGTTTTGAATAATCTAACCAGTGAATACCTTGTAAATGGTATGTGAATTCACAATCTTGACGGGCGTCACACTTCTATTTATTCGCTCTTTCTAATGTACCTTGAACTTGCCCTGAGCTGTGGTGACGCGCGAGTGTTTATCTGCTTTTTCTAAATCCCTTGTCAGCACTGGCTCCACCTATGTAGCACGCTGCTGGTGTGTGTCTTAATCGTCTTCTACTTCTTAGTTTTCGCATTCATAAATGGAAGGTTAGTTTCCAAGTTTGTTTGGTGAGCTTTCAAATTCAACTCTTCATAATGCGCCAAATGTAACAATGTATTTCAAAGTGTAACAATTAAGTCATGTTTTCTGTGTGGTTTTAACCCAGCAGTAACGGGCTTTATTGCATTGCTTTTTGAGATGCGGCGTTTCACATGCTCAACACATAAATATTCTAATGATCATGACAACCAGTACTTAGGCGTTCGTTCTGAGGCTGGATAACCATCGAGAAAGTTAATGGAAGCTTCAAGATATAAACGCATTTTATCGAGGACAAGTTTGTCGAAGATTGGTTTGCTGGGAACCATTCTGATGCTCGAAGGATGTAACTCCGCATTGCTCGACCCAAAAGGTAGCGTTGGCGTTCAGGAAAAAGAGCTGATTATCACGGCTCTGTTGCTGATGTTGATTGTCGTCATCCCAGTAATTCTGATGACCATCTACTTTGCTTACCGATACCGCGAAAGCAATACCACGGAAGAGTATGCACCAGACTGGGCGCACTCAACCAAAATTGAAATAGTGGTATGGACAATTCCAATCATCATTATTGCGATTCTAGCCACCATCACTTGGCGAACAACTCACGAACTGGAGCCATCTAAGCCTCTGGAAAGTGACGTTAAACCTATGGTGATCGAAGTGGTCTCTCTGGACTGGAAATGGCTGTTCATCTATCCGGAGCAAAACATTGCGACGGTTAACTATGTTGCGTTCCCGAAAGATGTTCCGGTGACGTTTAAGCTGACTTCAGACAACATCATGAACGCGTTCTTTATCCCGCGTCTTGGTTCGCAGATCTACGCGATGCCGGGAATGGTGACTAAGTTGAATTTGATTGCAAACCACGAAGGTGACTTCAAAGGCTTTGCTTCGAACTACAGTGGCAAAGGGTTCTCTCAGATGAAATTCACCGCATCGGCCATGCCTGATCAAGTGGCGTTTTTAAACTGGGTAGAGAAAGTGAAAGCAAGTCCTGATCGCATTGAAGATTGGGAGCAGTTCCGTTCATTGGCCGCGCCAAGTGTGGCTGAACCTGTGACGCTGTTTTCTAGTATCCCACCATTTTTATTCACTGATGTCGTGACCCAGCACCCTGGTTCAATGAACTGTCTGCCGGAAACCCAAGGATAATCGTCATGTTTGGAAGATTAACTCTAGACTCTATTCCCTACCACGAACCCATTATTTTGGTCACCTTAACCATGATCGCTTTGGTGGGGGCTTTAGTGGTGTACGCGGTCACTAAAGCCGGTAAGTGGCAATACCTCTGGAATGAATGGTTTACATCTGTAGACCACAAAAAACTGGGCTTCATGTACATTGCGGTTGCGATGGTGATGTTAGTTCGTGGCTTTGCAGATGCGGTGATGATGCGTAGTCAGCAATTGCTTTCTGCAGCCGGAGAGACGGGCTATTTACCACCACATCATTACGACCAGATCTTCACGGCTCATGGCGTGATCATGATTTTCTTCGTCGCGATGCCATTGGTTATCGGCCTGATGAACATCATCGTGCCGCTGCAAATTGGTGCTCGTGATGTTGCATTCCCTTACCTGAATAACTTGAGCTTCTGGCTGTTTGTAGTGGGTATTATTCTAACCAACATGTCACTGGGCTTAGGTGAGTTTGGCCGTACGGGTTGGTTGGCGTATCCGCCGCTGTCTGGCATTGAGGCGAGCCCGGGAGTCGGGGTCGATTATTGGATATGGGCGCTGCAAATATCCGGTGTGGGTACCACATTAACGGGTGTGAACTTCTTCGCGACTATTCTGCGCATGCGTACTCCATCTATGCCAATGATGAAGATGCCTGTATTCACTTGGGCATCGCTGTGTGCCAACATCCTGATCATCATCTCTTTCCCAATCCTAACTGTGACCATTGCGTTACTGACTTTGGATAGATACATCGGCACGCACTTCTTCACCAATGACCTTGGTGGCAACGTGATGATGTATGTGAACCTGATTTGGGCATGGGGACACCCTGAGGTGTATATCCTGATCTTGCCTATCTTCGGTGTGTTCTCTGAAGTGACTGCAACCTTCTCTCGCAAAAAACTGTTTGGTTATACCTCGCTGGTATGGGCGACGGTGGCTATCACTATTTTAGCGTTTGTGGTTTGGCTGCATCACTTCTTCACCATGGGTTCTGGCGCCAATGTGAATGCCTTCTTCGGCATCGCAACCATGATTATCTCTATCCCAACCGGGGTTAAGATCTTCAACTGGTTATTTACCATGTACAAAGGTCGTATCCGCTTCACCACACCAATGATGTGGACTGTGGGCTTCCTTATCACCTTCACTGTTGGTGGTATGACGGGCGTATTAATGGCAGTTCCGGGCGCAGATTTCATTCTGCATAACTCGGTATTCCTGATTGCTCACTTCCATAACGTAATCATCGGTGGCGTCGTGTTCGGCTGTTTTGCTGCGATTGGTTACTGGTTCCCGAAAGCGACCGGCTTCACTCTGAACGAGCTTTGGGGCAAACGCGCATTCTACTGCTGGATCATTGGTTTCTTGATGGCGTTCTTGCCGCTTTACGCTCTAGGTTTTATGGGCATGACGCGTCGTTTGAGCCAAGACATCAACCCTGAGTTCTTCCCTCTACTGGCGGTTGCGGCTGCAGGTACGGGCGTGATTGCGATGGGTGTGGTGTGTCAATTCGTTCAGATTTACGTGAGTGTTCGTGACCGCGACCACAACCGAGA
>NZ_JADDYK010000033.1:70781-163862 GCF_015163615.1 Vibrio sp. OPT18 | reverse complement strand
TCTAACCGGTGACCCATGGGGCGGACGTACCTTCGAATGGGCAACATCGTCACCACCACCGTTCTATAACTTTGCAAAACTGCCTAAGGGCGATGAGATCGATTCCTTCTGGTATCAAAAGCAAAGTGGTGAGTTTGACCCAACTCAGGAAGAAGAATACGAACGTATTCACATGCCGAAGAACACACCGACAGGCATTTATGTGTCTGCATGGGCGTTGGCATTTGGCTTCGCAATGATCTGGTACATCTGGTGGCTAGCGGCTGCAAGCTTAGTGGGTATCGTGGTGACGTGTATTCAACACAGCTACAACGACGATGTGGATTACTACGTGGAAGTTGAAGAGATCAAAGCGATTGAAGCGGCTCGACGTGCACAGCTTGAAGAAGCGAAGAAACAGTCAGTGAAAGGCGACCATTCTGGTCGTGGTAACAGCGCTGACAGTGATAAAAACGACAATAAAGATGACTTGGAGACGACGTATGCAAGCTAATACTCCGTCACACACTTATGATCTTGCACACTCGCATGATCATCACCACGAAGCTGCGGGCAACAAGTTGTTTGGCTTCTGGGTTTACTTGATGAGTGACTGTGTCCTGTTTGCCACGCTTTTCGCGACGTATGCCGTGCTTGAGAGTGGATCCATCGCAGGGCCGACAGGTAAAGACATCTTTGAACTGCCGTTCGTGTTTGTCGAAACCATGATGCTGCTGTTCAGTAGTATCACCTTTGGCTTTGGCATGATTGCAATGAAGCGCAAAGACGTTACGGGACTTAAGCGCTGGATCAAAGTGACTTTCGTATTGGGCTTAGCCTTCATCTGTATGGAAGTGTATGAGTTCCATCATTTGATTGCAGAAGGCTATGGTCCTCAAGAGAGTGCGTTCCTTTCAGCATTCTTTACCTTGGTTGGCACACACGGCTTGCACGTAACGTTTGGTCTGATTTGGATGGCGGTGGCTTATCACCAGCTTTCAACCAAAGGCTTGAACGACAACATGTCGATGCGTTTCCAGTGCTTAAGCCTGTTTTGGCACTTCCTTGATATTGTTTGGATTTGTGTATTTACCATCGTGTACTTAATGGGGGTGATGTAATGGAACAGCATCTAGACAGCGGTGCAACGGATTATGTGAAAGGCTTTATTGCGTCACTGATTCTCACCATTATTCCGTTCTACATTGTGTGGGCACATGCGCTACCAAGCACGGAAACTTACGTGATCTTGTTCGGCTGTGCGCTGGTGCAAATTTTTGTCCACTTTAAGTACTTCTTGCACATGGAAGCGAAATCTTCCGATGGGCGTTGGAACTTGGTGTCATTGATGTTTACCGCCATTGTTGTATTGATTCTTATCGCTGGCTCGGTATGGATCATCTACAACATGAACGTCAACATGAAGTTGTAGGCTAGGGTATGCTGAAAAGATATCTGTCTATCACCAAACCGGGCATCATTTTCGGCAACCTGATTTCTGTTGCGGCGGGGTTCTTTCTCGCCGCAAAAACAGAACCAGCCAGTGCGATGTTGTTACTGACGACTTTAGCGGGTGTAGGGCTTGTGATTGCATCAGGTTGCGTGGTGAACAACATCTTTGACCGAGATATTGACCTGAAAATGAAACGCACCCAGAACCGTGAATTGGTTCAGGGTAACATCAATACAGACGTAGCGTTCGTTTATGCCTTGGTTTTACTGCTCTCAGGCACAGCGCTTCTGTTTCAGTTCGCGAATCCGATTTCTGCGGTCATGGTGTTGCTTGGCTATGTGTTTTACGTCTTTTTCTACACCATGTGGTACAAGCGAACATCGGTTTACGGTACTTTAGTTGGCAGTATCTCTGGCGCAGTTCCGCCATTGGTGGGTTACTTGGCGGTGACGAATTACATCAGCCTTGAAGCCGTATTGTTGTTTGTGATGTTCTGCTTATGGCAAATGCCACACTCGTACGCGATCGCGATGTTCCGCATACAAGATTATCGAGATGCAGGCATTCCCGTGTTACCGGTGAAAGAGGGCGTCGACAAAGCACATCAGCACATGAAAGCTTATGTGGTGGCGTTTGGTGCGGTTGCTCTGGGGTTATTTTTACTCGGAGAGGCGGGTTATGAATATCTAGCGGTGTCGGCAGCAGTCTGTTTTATGTGGACCAAAGTGACATTCCGTAAGGTCGATTGCCTCAACTACATCCAGTGGTCAAAGACGGTCTTTAAAGTCTCTCTGCTGGTGGTGATGAGCATCAGTGGTGTGCTGGGGCTGGAGTTGGTTCCGTTGCCTTTCTTGTAGGTAAATGGCAAGCATGTCAAAAACCGAACTATCTAAATAGCTCGGTTTTTTATTATCATTATTGGCTCGCTACTACGCGATTTCTAACAAGTTCTATGAAAAGGCGTGTAGTTCGTTGCCATCGTTAATGAGCAATTGAATTTACGATTTCCATTGGCAACATTGAGTAGGACTTTGTTATAGACACCATTAACGTTGTTAATGTCGACATACCCAAAGCTCTCATAGGTTGAATCGTAGGAGTAGTCACGATTGTCGCCAAGAACAAATAGCTTTCCTTCTGGTACATGCCAAGAAATATTGTCTTCAAGTATGTTTGAATCTTCTTTTAGATACCTGACATTATATTTACTATTACCTATTTTTTCTTTTATATAGACAAATCCATCTTCTTTTTTAGTCACTCCATGTGACATCTTATTATCATTGATATAAAGGTAGCCATTCTTTAACGTGACTGTATCGCCTGGAATACCAATTACCCGCTTTCTAAAGGTTATATTTTCGCTTCGGTGCTTAGGTGGATGTCGGAATCTAATTACATCACCATGTTCTGGAGTATATCGCCCTGGTCGAATTCCATTTACTGTTGTCCAGTATTTACCTTCAAAAGTAGGAGCCATACTCAGCCCCGTATTGGTATTAATCGAGCTTGAGAAGAAATAAAATAGTGCGAATATCCAAAATGCAAGCGAAGTGGATACCGAGAGAAGGAACTTAAAGCTCTTCATAGCGGTTTCTCCGACTACAGTATTTTTCAGCGAGCATGGTTATACTGTAGTTTGCTGCAATGAATGAGCAGTAAAAAAGCCCCAGAACTACAATGATTTCAATGATGTCATTGAATCCGCCAAAGAATAAATTTTTACAGAGTGAGTAGTAGAGGAATAAGCTTAAACCTAAGAATGTTACAGCTATGGCCAGCAGAATCCATTCTACCTTTGATAAATTACGGTTCATTACTTTTACACCATGAAAAATAAGATAACAGGCAATGCGAGTAGTCGACTTAATACCTTTAAAGGTCTATACCAATAAAAAGGAAGACGATGTACTAAACTGTTTGATTTATAATTAAGGTGATAAAGTTCATCAATAAATGATTTTTTTATTTTGTATATCACAGCTAAGCCTAATTTTATTTGTTGTGAGAATAGTATTGTGACAATAAAATCTGACATTTTCTGTCTAAAATAGAAAATAACTAAAAATAATACCGTTAATTCTATTTTAGTTGAATGCTACTTTATTAATTACTTTTGTTTATTGTTGAACTTATTACTATGTTGAATGGTTATTGATATTGGAGGATCCAATGTTGAACTTCATATATGATGGTTTTTAAATTTAATGTGCATAGACGCTCATAGCGTGCTTAATGTCTTGTATCACATCAGTACGTAGTTGTAGTGGTGTTAAAATTTCAACGCAATCGGCGTTGTTAATGAGCCAGCTTTTGAAAACTACGCTATCACGAGCTTGAGCTCTTACAATGTAATGATTGTCAGCGATCTCTTCTATTTTTTGACATTCACTTAGTTTGTATTCATCTACAAACTTGTTGTAGCCATCAGTGTCTCTTTTCATCTTTAATACTACTTCACAGGTTTCGCCACCATTAACCATTTTACCATTGCTTGATGAGAGGAAATCATGGAGGCAAAAGTCTTTTTGATTACCCATTGAAAAACTCTGAGTAGAGTGAACCTCAAGATTGTTAATATTATGGACCTTGTAAGTACGATAATCGCCGAGCATCAAACTACTTTCAGTGCTTTTTCTATAGCGCTCTAGACCGACAAGATAGAAGCTCCTTTGGTAAACAAATGAAGCATAAGGATCGACTTCGCAACGACTTCCTTCGTACTCAAATGAAACCACAAGACGGTTTTCTAGTGCGCTCTCTAGCTTGCTTAGCACTGTGTAATCTGCGTTAGGAGCAATGAGGTCATAACTGCCGATTATCATCTTAAAAGGTGCAGTATTGGATACATTCTTGGACCTAGAAAGCAGTGTTAATGCTTTGCTGAGTTTAGACCCTGCCGCGGGTAGAACTCGTTCAAGTAATTGGCTACCGATGGTGTTGAGTATTGCTATTGATTCATGTAATCCCGGGTTAACATCGAATTCAGCGCCTTCTCTTATTTTGTAGCGGGCTTTTGATGCGATACCTTCTCGTATCAAGAGATCATTATGTCCGTTTGGACCGTCGCCTTGAATACCGTGATATTTGTAGATCGACTCCAAAATTCTCTCCGCCCACTTTTGTTGCGCTTCTTTGGAGGTGTCTCCACGATAGTAAAAAGGCTCTTTGCGTACATCATCCAGGTACTCTTTTGGTGTTATCCCATGCTCTTTAATTGAAAGTAAATTCATACAGTGCAAGTAACAGTAAAAGTCACCGAATGCTTTTGCAGACATGTTATCTCTCCACCTTTGATTGAAATTTGTCGTATTTAATCACAAAAATATTTCAAAGAATGGTAGAAAATCACACTTTGTATGTGGAACTAAATGAAACAGCTCATTTTAACATCAGTTTTGTAACGTATTTTGTAACTGATTGTGATTAGGTTGTTTTTTGTTCGAAATTGATGGTTTTTGTTTCAAAAGTAAAACATTGCTCCCATAAATAGTTTGCTTGCTTGTTGTTACTTAGCTTTAGTTATGTTTGGTTTTGTTTGTTGTCTCAAATTGAACGGGGAGTAAATACGAATAGGAGATCGAACTACTTTCCAAGAATATCACCAAGCCAATCTTCAAGCTGTTCTCGTTTATCTTGTGGGCCGTTGATGATCACTAAGCCGTTTAGTGTCGCGTGATCCCAAGAGATGGTGCCCGTTGCTAGCGCATCGAACACATCGAGTTCCGTAATCAGTAATAGATCTTCCTCGGTAGGCAAAGTATCTCTGCCTGACACATCGACGCCCTTCTCGAGTTTCACTTGGCTGTAATGACCTTTAATCGCTTCGAATAAGTTGAACTCAATTTTGTTTGGGTGGGGTTTCGCAAGCGCGGCCTTGATGGCAAAGAGTCGAAAGTGATCCGGCTTATTGAGATTGTTGAATTCATCGTCTTGTCTGGCTGTGATGACGTTGCCAAATACCTCGAGTGAACCGGGCTCTGTCACCAAACTAAACCCGGTATCTTGGTGAAGACCACAGGCAAACGTGAGTGAAGAGGTGAGTGAAAGAATCAAAGCAAATCGTTTTAACATAATGGTTATCGAGACCTGTAAAAGGATTAAGAATCTGACGGCAGCAGCCGAACCTAACGATAAAAAAAGGGACCACAAAGGGTCCCTGTATTTGTTTGTCGTCCATGTGAAACGGTCAGTACATTGGTTGATAGCGTACTAGCGATTTTTACTAAATAGCTTTCGTCAAAGAGCTATCGTCGAAGAGCCATCGCCAAAGAGCGACCGTTCGAACTCGCTATTAGCGAACGATGAGCATGATCTCTTCTGGAGTCATTGGCTTATCGAAGTAGCTCATGAATTGACCGAAGCCTTTGATGTCGCCGTTCGAGAACTTGAATGCACCAGACTGTAGGTTAGTACCAATCACTTGTTGAGCGTTTGGACCCGCAATCAATATTTGGTTCAGTACGGCACGAGTAGTGTCGATTTGAACGTCTGCACCTTTCACTGCTTCTTCGTGTAACTGAGCAATACCGTTACGGATTTCGATAGTGAATGCTTCGTTCGTATCAGAGAAGTTGTACGTTAGCATCATGTTTACGTCTAACGAGTTTTCAGCGATAAGCGTTGAAGTCATCATGTCGAAGATCTGATTGCTTGGTAGCGCAGTAAGAACGTCCACAGAAGCAAAGCTGATCATGTTAGAGAAGTCACGCTTGTTCTCTAGTTCAGCAGCTGCGTTAAGCGCCCAGTTACGCCAGTTGATGTTCACTTGGTCTGCAGCCCATGCTTTGTAAGCTTGTGCTTTCATCTCGCGAGCTTCCATATCTTGTTTGTTTACCGTGATTGGGTAAGAAAGAATTTCTGCTGCAAATGTGTAGTTCTCAGCCTTAATTGCTGCTTGTGCAGTAGTAAGGATGTTGTCACGACCGCCCATGATCTCTACGAATGCTTTAGCGCGTTGCTCGTAAGCCATTGGCTCTAGCTGCCATGGGTCCGCTTCGAAGAAACCGTTGTAACCTACGTAAATCTGACGCACGGCGTGTGCAACAGTACCGTAGTGTTCACCTAACCAAGGGTGTTCTGCAAGGTGCTTAGGAAGTTTAACTACTTCAACTAGCTCGTCTGGCGTCATACCTTTGTTCATGTAACGGATAGTTTGATCATGAGTGTATTGAATCGCATCACGGTAAGCCGTTAGTACGTCAGCTACTGCTTCTTTACCTTCAACAGGACGACCGTGAGAGTTAATCATGATCTCAGTGTCGAACTTACGCATTACGTCGATGCCCTTGAACCACATTGATGGGTCACGGAATTTAGTACCACGGATGGTGTGAAGGTTAGGGAAGTTCTCACCTTGAAGTACTTCAGCCGCGTGTAGGATTTTCTGGTCTGGGAAATAAACCACTAGCTCATCTTTAGTTTCAGATGGCACGTTTTCGATGTGCATTTTCACGCCAGAAATTTCGATTTCGATGTGGCTTTGGCTTGGTACAAGCAGGTTTGGTTCAATAAACGAGATAGCACCTTGCATGAAGCGTGGACCAAGGCCGTCGTTTACTGTGCCGTGCTCGCCTTCTTCTACGTGCTTAGCACCTGTGTAAGAAGTACGGTGACCAAATAGAGTACCTAGGTTTGAAGACCAGTTAGCCACTGCAGCTGTTAGGCCTGCTTCTGCGATGATTTTCACTTCACCTGATGCCACTTCTTCGTCAGTCACCCATGCACGCACACCAGAGATGTGGTCGATGTGGTTGTGAGAATAGATGATGGCTTTAACCGGCTTGTCGGTGATTTGACGGAACTGTTCTTTAACCGATTGAGCCATTTCTACCGACTCGCCTGGATCAACAATGATGATGCCGTCCGTACCTTCAATCATGACGGGTGTATCTAGACCGAAACCGTAACCAAGGTATACGTTGTCATCTACTTTGATGATTGCTTGGTCCATTTTACGACCATGCTTGGTGAGGATTGGGTGAACATGGTCAGACTCAGCAGTGTAAGCTAGAGAATCGCCTGTTTTAGAAACAACTTGAATACGTTCGCCTTTGCCCCAGAATAGGTTTGATTTGTGTTCGAATAGAACCTCACTCTTGTAGCGAGCATCAAGGTCAATGTTTTGGTATTGCGCAGCATTTGCCGTCTGAAGTTCTTGGCCAACTTTCGATGTCGCTTCTACAGTTGGCGTTGCAGATGCAAAACCAGAAGCAAGTAGAGCGCTCGCGATAGCAACAGGAAGCGCCATTTTTTTGAATGTATTAGTCATGGTCGTGACCTTATATTTGGATACAGGAATTGGATTTCTTGAGCCAAATGATAGAGGTGGGGGAGGTTGCTATCTACGCGCTAATAAGATTTCAACTCATCGTTTTTTCGATGATTTGTTCACCCAATGATTGTATTGACGATTTATATTGATCTGAATCAATTAGTAAATGAGCTTGCAACAGATATAAAAATGCCCCGAAATTCGGGGCATTTGTTTGGAAATTAGTAGCAGGCTAATGAGTGGCTGTTATACGAGTGAATAACAGACACATCATTGAATGCTTAATCGTTTGCCAAGAGCTAATCGTATACCAAGAGCTTAAGCGCTTACCAAGCACCTAAGTATGACTTGTAAGATTGTAGGCGGACCGTTGCTGCGCCGATTACATCGATGAAGCCCCAGAACGGATGTGGCTTTTCAGCCGAGATCCAAGCCGCGCCAGTTGAACCAATAGGGATGTTGTAACCTTCTGGTTCGATGATCTCAAGTACGATAGTACGACCTAAACCATTGCCGTTTCTTACTACGTGTTGACCGACGCTTTGTGGCCCCTGAAGTGGAGAAATACTCGACTCACCAGTACCGGCATTAAAGCTGTGTACTTTTGCTCGGAACACGTGACCTGGGTATGCATCAACGAAGAACTCAGCGAAGTCCCCTACTTGAACATAGCCATAAGTTTGGTCTGAAATACGCATCTCAAGAAACTTTTTGCTGGTGTTGTAGAGGTGCATGTTACCCATGACAGAACCTTCAGCAATATTCACTATCGAAACCTGACCGTCAAATTCAGCTCTAATGGTCTTTTTCTCTTGCGCCCAATTTACTTTTTGTAAATCGGCTTTTAACGACACAAGTTCAGCGTGCAGTACTCGAAGATCAGAGTCGTACTTTTCTACGTCACGCATATTGAAGATTTCAGGTGACGTTTCAGCACGCTCTAAGTCGCGATTCATTTGCTTGATCTCTTCTTCTTTCTGAACAATTGAAGATTCGATCTTTGCTTTGTCTGCGGCTGAGTCAATGTCGACGAGTGTGTAAATTACGTCGCCTTCTTTAACCATTTGGTTGTGCTCAACAAGCACTTGGTCGATCTGCTGGCCAAAGATAGGTGACATCACCGCGTGTGGTGCTTTCACTGTGGTTGAGTTGGTTAAATCAACGGGTGCCCATAAGCGAGAGATAACCGCTAGTACCGCAAGAATCGTTACGCCACCAATGGCAGCCCATGTGTAGTTCTTGAAGTTCTTCTTAAGTGCGCCTGTCGCAAACAGTGACCATACAATTAGGATGTATGGAATCATCATCTCTTTCATTATGCGACCTCTTTTTCTGTAGCGGATGGTGTTGTTGGAGTCTTTTCTTCTGAAGCCTGTTCTTTTGAAGATTGCTCTACTGAAGACGGCTCTGTTACCGGTTGTTCAGGTGATACGTGGACTGCGGCTGTCTCTGTATTGGTCGCGTCTTGTTTAGGCTGAACACCACGGCGAATCACATCACTCAGTGATTGACCAATATGTTTCCAGTTCGCCAATGCGATAACCAATGCGATAACCCAGAACGTTTTGCTGATGAAGAGTCCGCAAAGTGACAGTGCAAACACGATCTGAACGTGAGCGCTTTTGTGCTCTTTTGCTTTATGCACACCCAGTTCATGCAACTGCCACATGCCGTAAACACCGGCTAAAACCACAGCAATGGTCACTGAGAACAAGTAACCAGAGAAGGACTCCATTTGGAAGAAGTTCATCATCATTTCATTGGGATGATTGTTGAATTGAGACATGTCGATGTCTTTAGAATGGATTGTGCCTAATGGTGCAAGAGCCCATGCTCCAGCAAACATCACCGCCATAAACAGGCAGAATTTAATCAAGACCATCACAACGGCCCAGATTTTCTGGAAAACGATTTTAATAAAGTTCATATCTCAACCTACATCAATAAGAAGAGAGAATTTGCAGCCTAGAAGTCACCTTTAATGACATCTTAAAAAGTAGATGTCTATTATGTGGGTAGATTAGTGCGCATAATAAACAAAAGTAATAGATGGTATTTAAAGTGATACTACTCAATCCAGACAACCGATTCTCGGTATCAAGAAGCGAATATGCTTCCTTACAAACCAATTCTTATTGTTAGCCTGAAACGCAGGTTGAATGACGATGCACTGTCGAACGAAATATTAGGCTCGTTCTTTTCGCTATTGTCTTCTTTACGTGTAATACCTCGTCTGTCGAGGGGGTCTTCCATGGCAATTGACATAGTGTTGTAAAACATTTGTCAGCATTCTGTTTGGGCTAAGAATTGATTTGTTAGCAGGATAATAGGAAGAGTTTTGAGCAGTATCTACCCAGAATTACGATTTGATAATATCGTAATTACGATGAGTCAATATTACTCTAAATCGGTAGATTGAATTATTTGCTAGCGCTCAAATTCGGCTTTAAAACATCGTTAGTTAATTTGGTTTGGATCAATGAAATGACTAATAAAAGCATCAATAAGCAATTTGGCGGAATTCATCTTTTTACACGCTTCTTACAATAAAGGGAGTAATAGAAGTGAATTATGGATGACATATAACTGATAATAGTTTTTGAGCACTGGGTAAATACGTTTTTTCTTACGGTTGAGTGCTGAATTCGACATATTGTAGCTTTAATTCCTCAAATGTATATCTCAATGTCGCTGAACACAGTGTCATGATAAACGAGACAATATCGTATTGTTTATGTTCTATTGAATAGGTAACCTAACCCAATCAAATGCGATGTTGAATGGGGATGAAACATGGCAGTTGAAGAACAGATAGAGAAAGACCTAGCGGATAGCTAGGCCTTGATGTGGTGCACGAGTGAAGCCATGAATCGGGTACGGTGCGTTACTAATCGATAATCGACGAAAAGGTCGAGACGGCTGCTTTACAGGAAGCTGTAGTTCGCTTGCATGCCAAAGAAGTGTGCGCTGTTGTTATACGTGCCTACTACGCGGCCATTCGCATAATTCAGTTCAGGCTCGTCAAGATCGATGTAATCGTAGTAAGCGCGCAGTTCCCAGCTCTTATTGAGCGCATAGGTAACACCTGCGCCGACACGTTTGGTTTCGCCTACAGGAAGATCCATATATTGATGAGTTGCGTCATCTTGAGGAGAAGTTTCGTAGCTGATGCCTGTTTCTAGTCGTAATGTTGGGGTGATTTGGTAATGAGTACCTATGGCTAGGTTCCACACATCGTCAAAGTTACGATCGACAACTTTTACTGAGTTATCATTGATGTCTAGCGTGAGGTCTGTCCATGTTGATAGGTCATACCAAGTCACACTCCACAGCATGTCCCATTGGTCATTGACGGCGTGCACGCCGCTAATTTGGATGTGTTGAGGCATGATAAAGTCGAGCCCAACATCGCGTTTGGTGTCGCTAGCCGAATGTTGAAGATCACCCTCACCGTAATGAGCAAGTTCAGAGCGGTAGATAAAGCCAAAACGGTGTTGTTCGTTCGGTTGGTAAAAGGCACTAAGAGAGTAGCCAACCGTGAAATCATCCGCGTCTGCTTTGAATAAGTGCTCAGATCCAATGTCGCCAGTGCCGATAAAAGGGTTCAACTCGCCGTTCGCAGTGAGGTATTCCGCATTGACAGAGGCACCCAGCGAAAACTGCTCATTCACTTTGTAAGATATCGAAGGCATCAGTTGAACAGTCATGAATTCAACATTCTTTAATAAACGCTGCCCAGAAAAGTTATCACCATAATCGATTCCCGAACCACCTTGAGAAGCCAAAGCAAAACCAGCGTGAAATTTGTCGTTGATAGGGGCAACAAAGTAGAAGCTTCCTACCGGAGCCCAACCGCCAGCATCAATGTTACTGTCAAAACGCTCTGTTGGGTTTGTTTCTGAATAGTTGATGTCTGTGTAGAGGCCGGCCAGATTGACGGTGAGTTCAGGGTTTTCTAGCTGAGACATAGCGGCAGGGTTAGTCCATGCGGTTAACGCACTTTCAGCTAACGCTGCCGACCCCGCGCCTGCGGTACTGGCGTTGAGAGAACCAAGTTCAGGAAGAAGGTGAGCCGCAGCCTGCGCTGGGTTTGAAAGCATCGCGTTACTCGTCATCATCGTAATAGTGATGGCAAGGTAGTGTTTTTTCATGGGGAAGCCTATTAAGAAACTAATTACGCGGGATGTTAGTGTCTCAATTTGGGACTTTAAACGAGGGATTCTTATTTCATTCTATCGTTTTTACGATAGCATGGTGCTCATGGTCGCCTAACGAGTAATGATATATGAGCAACGACATCCCCAACTTCAATCTACTTGCCGTGTTTTCTGCGGTGATGGAGCAGGGCAGTTTAAGTAAGGCTGCGGATCAACTCAGTACCAATCAATCGACCATCAGTACCGCATTAGCCCGCCTAAAAAAAGAGATTGGCCAAGAGCTTTTTGTTCGCAAAGGAAGAGGTGTTGCGCCTACGTCTTATGCGCAAAGCTTGTATGAACAAATTAAAGCGCCGATCAATGAACTCAATGGCGTGTTTCAGTCGATGGCTAATTTTGATGAGCAATCCTCTGAGCGTAAGTTTGTTATTTCTGCACCTGAGCACTTACAGTGGGTGCTGCTCAATAGTTTCGCGGAGCTTCCTAATCAAAACTTGTCGTTGGAAGTCTTTGATCAACCAGACAGTGATGAGCGCATTTACGAAGATCTTTTGACGCAAGAGTTCGATGCGATGATCGATATTGTGGTGCCTGAACACCCAAGTATCGTCAGTGAAACACTTTATGAAGGCGAGTTTGTGATCGTGTGTCGAGCTGATCACCCGCGAATCCAAGGTGAAATCAGCGAAGCTCAGTTCCTAAGTGAAAAGCATGCTGTATTAGACAGAACACGACGCAAAGTTCGAAGTTTGAATCACTACACTTCTTTGGATCTGTCCCAGCGTAAAATCGTATTTCATGGGCGTTCACTGTTCAGTAATATCTTGCTGTGTAGCCAATCCGATTACATCACTGTGGTGCCTTTATCTATGGCGGTGCAGTTCCAAGAAAAGTTAAGTTTGCAGCTGTTCAAGCCACCCTTTGAGTATCAGCCGATGTCTCATTACCTGATTTGGTTGAAGAAGCAGAACAGCGACCCTGCTCATAAATGGTTCAGAGAACAAGTCATCAGTACATCAGACTCAATGTCGAGGGCGCTTAAAGATAGGCGGTTGCGATTTTAATTGAGAGTCTAAATCTAAGGGGAGCATTGGCTTCCCTTTTTTGTGTCGCTTAGTTGGTACTAGTCAATATGTTAATAACAAAAAATTATTAAAATGAGAATATTTAATAATTTCACTGATTTGTGTGTGTTCAGTAATATACCTAGCAACAGAGAAGTAGGTGGCCTCAAGGTCAACCTCAACGAACACTACTTAGCTTCTGAACGAGGCTGAGATTAAAGTATCAAGGGCGAAATATGAAATTCCTACACACAATGATCCGAGTTACTGATTTAGAGAAGTCTATCGAGTTCTACACCAAGGTATTGGGAATGAAGGAACTTGAACGCCACGAAAACAAAGACTACCGCTACACATTGGTTTTTGTTGGCTACGAGCAAGGCGGCACGACTATCGAGCTAACGTACAACTGGGATACGAATGAGTACGAGATGGGCAGCGCGTTTGGTCATCTGGCATTGGGTGTAGAAGATATTTACGCAGCATGTGACAAGATCAAATCGCTAGGTGGCAACGTCACTCGTGAAGCGGGTCCAGTGAAAGGCGGTTCAACTCATATCGCTTTTATTACTGACCCAGACGGCTACCAAATCGAACTGATTCAACTAGGTTAATCGAGGATATAACAATGACAAACGCACTATTTCAACCAATTCAACTTGGTAATATCGAGCTTAAAAACCGTATTGTTATGCCACCGATGACGCGTTCTCGTGCAACGCAACCTGGTAATTCAGCAAACGACATGATGGCGGCTTACTACGCTCAACGCGCTTCTGCAGGTTTGATTATTGCGGAAGGCACACAAATCTCACCTATGGGCCAAGGCTATGCTTGGACTCCCGGTATCTATTCTGACGAGCAGATCGCTGGTTGGAAAAAAGTGACTGATGCCGTACATGAAAAAGAAGGCGTTATCTTCGCTCAACTTTGGCATGTAGGCCGTGTAACACACCCAGACAACATTGGTGGTGAACAACCAATTTCGTCTTCTGCACTTAAAGCAGAAAACGTAAAAGTATTCATCGATAACGGCACTGATGAACCGGGCTTTGTTGACGTGGTTGAACCTCGTGAGATGGCGAAAGAAGACATCAAAGAGGTGATTGAACAGTATCGCCAAGCGGCTTTGAATGCGATTGAAGCGGGCTTTGATGGTATCGAACTTCACGCCGCGAATGGTTACTTAATCAACCAATTCATCGATTCTGAAGCAAACAACCGCACTGACGAATACGGTGGTTCAATTGAAAACCGTTTACGCTTCCTAGGCGAAGTGGTTGAAGCTATGGTTGAAGCGATTGGTGCTGACCGTGTTGGTGTACGCCTTGCTCCATTCACATCTTTGAATGGTACCGTTGACGCTACGCCAGTAGAGACTTACACAGCGGCGGCAGCACTACTTAACCTTTACAAAATTGTTTACCTGCACATTGCAGAGGTTGATTGGGACGATGCACCTGAAACACCAAAAGCATTTAAAGCGGCAGTTCGTGAAGCCTACGAGGGTGTCCTTATTTATGCGGGTAAATACGATAGCGAGCGTGGCGCAAAGGCCGTTGCTGAAGGCGTAACTGACATGGTTGGTTTTGGTCGTCCATTCGTTGCGAACCCAGATTTACCAGCTCGTATTCAAAATGGTTACCCACTTGCAGCGCACGATCCAAACACATTGTTCGGTGGTGCTGAAAAAGGTTTAACAGATTACCCAGAATACGCAGGCTAAAAACAGCTGCCTGAAGCAGAGTATTGAGATAGTATCTCGATCCTGTTGAATGTTTATAAAAAGCAACCTTGCAGAGTCGGGTTGCTTTTTTTGTTATTGGACTAAGTGAAATGATGAACGTGAAAGCGATGCGCGGAGAGCTTTACCTTCTATTTGCCACCCTGCTAGCAGGGGTGGGATGGATTGCATCTAAGCTGGTGGTGTTAGAAATGCCGGGGCCGGTGTTCATTGGTGTGCGATTCCTCGTCGCGAGTCTTATTCTTCTGCCATTTTGTATTCACCATATTCGTAAGCTTTCGCTTAAGCAGATTCTATCTCTTTGCGGTGTGGGTTTGTTGTTGTCTGCCTCATTGCAGGTATGGGTGTTTGCGGTTTCAGTGACGGAAAGCTTGTCGGAAGGGGCATTCATCATGAGCTTAGCCATGATCATTGCGCCGTTTGTGTCTTGGATTTTGTTTCGAGTTAAGCCTAATCGCGCGTTTTGGATGTCTTTCCCGATCGCGATTATTGGCATGCTTCTGCTGACTCTGGGCAACGGCTGGCATGTCGAGCAAAGTCAGATTTACTTCTTGCTAGCATCGATGTTGTTGTCCGTTCACTTTGTGATGAACAAGCGTGTGATTACCAATATCAAACCTATCGCATCAATTTGTGTGCAACTATTCGTGGTGGGTGTGAGTGGTTTAGCCTTTGCTTCTCTGACAGCTCAGCCGGAGTTCGAAATCACCAAAACCTTAGTCTTCTGGTTTATTGTCTCTGCGGTGATCGCAACGTCTATTCGTTACTTGTTGCAAACGGTCGGTCAGCACTCCGTGAACATGGAAGTGGCGGCATTGATCATGATTCTTGAGCCTGTGTGGACGCTGCTGTTAAGTGTGAGTGTGCTTGGCGAAAGTGTAGAGATGCAGAAGCTGCTCGGTGGGGCGGTGATCATTGCTTCACTGTTTTGCTATATCAAATGGTCGAGACGAAAATAAAACACTCGGCGCAAGGCCGAGTGTTGGTTGTTTTTCAATACACGTTCAGAGTGTAATGAGCTTTGCTAAGCAGTGAACGCGGTAAGATCAGATTGCCGCGACTATTTTCTGAAGTAGCTTGAGCATTTGTTGTTGCTCTTCAGCATCTAACTCGTTCATCAACTCTTTATTTAAACGAACTGGGATAGGAACGAGCTGTTCTTCAAGTGCTTTGCCTTTTTCCGTTAAGTAAATTCGGAAAGAACGGCGACTGTTTGGATCGGCTCTGCGTTCGACCAGTTCAAGCTTTTCTAACTTGTCTAATGTGCGTGTCGTTGTTGAATTCTCGACTTTGGATTTCGCAGCAATATCACGCTGAGTCACACCTTCTTCTTCCCAAAGACACATCATGGTTGGCCATAGAGCAATGCTTAAGCCATGTTCTTTCAATTCCGTGTCGAAATCTTTGGTCGACTTATTGGCGATCACATTGATCATCCAACCAAAGCTTTTTTGTCTATCAAACTCTTCTGGCATCTTTCGCTACCTAATTTTACTGTGATATTACAACTATTGTCATCGTAACTAATACCGATGCAATTAGCACCAACAACGCTTTCCTATTTGATGAAAAAGCCAATTGATTGCCATTTCTGAAATAATCCGTTGACGCTGAATGGTTTTGTTTGCCTGTGATCATGGCAAGAACCAGCGGTTTTGAACGCAGTTTGTAGATGATAATAGCCACCAAGTGCAGCACGACAAAGACCACTAACATGCGAGCGGCAATGCCATGTACTGTGCATAACACATCGAATATTGCATCAGTAATCACGAGTTCCGAGCCTGGAATCGCATCAAAGAAACCGGCAATAACAAGCCCTGTCATACATTGGATAAACAGAGTCGTGATCATTCCTATCACCATCCACGCACCCAACGGATTATGTCCCGGTGTTGGGCGAGCCTTTCCACGCAAGTAATTCCATGCCGATTTCGGGGAGCTAATGAATTGAGAAAAACGACTGGTATCACTGCCGACGATTCCCCAAACCAAGCGCCATAAAATCAGACTGAACAGTGCGAGGCCTAAGTAAACATGGGGGCCTTGTCCGTTAAATCCTGATGCAGCAAGACCAATAAAGAGTGCGGCTTGAAGCCAGTGATAAAGTCGAGTTGGTAGATCCCAGATTTTCATAACGCTTTTCCTGTTCGTAAATTTACTTGACGGGAATAATTTACACAACAATAGTTGCATGCGCAACTGTTGTTGTGTAAATTAAATGCATCTCTTCGATTACGGTTGAACTACCAAGCCGTAATTCACTAAGAAACCAATCAGTAATTAACGAAGAAATCACTCAATCAATTAATCACTAGGAATGACACTATGAAAAAATTCACGATCGCTTTAATCATCGCACTACCAACGATTGCCCTACCTATGATCTCTGCAGCCGCAGCTGATGTTGTAAATAATCGTCAACAGGCTTTTAGCTCTATTGAAGAGGTCAGTAAACAAGTCGATTCAGAATTGAATAACAGTGACGTGAATTGGCTGAAGGTGGGCGAGTTAAGTGACATGTTGGTGGAACATGGTGATGTCTTGAACGCGAGTTTTTCTGAAGCTGACACAGGAGGTAAGGCCAAGAAGGAGATTTGGAGCAAGCCTGAGAAATTTAACCAACTGATGTTACAGATGAACCAAGGCTTTGCAGAGCTGTATCAGGCGAGTGTTGAACAAGACTTGTCGAGTGCAGAGCAAGGGTTAAATTCTGCGAATAAGACCTGCAAAGGGTGTCACCGTACTTATCGTTCTCGTTGGTAACGATTCTAACAACGAGCTTTGAATGCAGGTGGTAAAGTCGAACCCTTACCACCATAGTCCTATCGCATAGCCTTCTTTTCTTTGTGCTATCAATTCGAATGCACTAGGGGTGGGAAAGGACGTGAATGAATTAATCGCGAATAGTGACTTTTGTAATCACAATATCTTCGCAAGGTACATCTTCGTGTCCCCAACGAATAGTTGTTGGTGCTTCCGCAATTTTGTTTACGACATCCATACCCGCCGAAACCTTACCGAATACCGCGTAACCCCAGCCAGCATTGGTTGTTGAGGTGTGATCGAGGAAGTCGTTGTCATCAAGGTTGATGAAGAACTGCGCCGTTGCAGAATGTGGAGCATCAGTACGAGCCATTGCCACAGATCCAATTACGTTCTTTAAGCCACGGTTTGCTTCGTTGACGATCGGTGCACGAGTTGGTTTTTCTGTCATGTCGATAGTGTGACCACCACCTTGAATCATGAAACCTTCAATAACACGGTGAAATGTCGTGCCTTCGTAGAAACCGTCTTGGCAGTATTTAAGGAAGTTTTTCGACGTTACTGGCGCTTTTTCAAGGTTCAGTTCAATCTCGATATCGCCAAAGTTGGTGGTGAAAGTAATCATAGGGCTACCTAAAGTTGAAGTTTTACTGAGTCGTAATGACGAAAGTGGGTTGCAGTATAGGGAAAATAACAGCGGATACCAGTGATGGTTTTATTGTGGTTGAATTCTCGTCAACCACCAAAATCACGCCTGATATTGTTTAAGGAACATCTCGACACTTGAAGTAATGATTACTTGTTTGTGCGCAGCATCCGGTGACGGCACATGACCAATGATTTGCGGCCAAAACGCAAAAGACTTAAGCAAACCAATGAACTGCGTGGAGGCGAATTGTGGGTCAAGATCGATTAAACGACCGTCTGCCAATGCAGCTTTAATCCAGGTTGTAAGTCCACTTTCTGCTTGGGAATATTTTTCCATCGCTTGATGCGCCAGTTCGGCGTTATGGAAATACTCTGAGAACAACACGCGTGACAGGTCGATGAAGCCTTCAGACTCAAGTAACTCAAGTTCTTGATTGGCTATCGACGAAAGCTGTTCTTCAAGTGGTAGTTCTGCTTGATAAGGGAATTGCGTTGCGGCCAGAGTTTTGCTCCAAATGCTGTCTAGAATCTCATCTAAAAGCAGCTCTTTGCTGGCAAAGTGATTGTATACGGTGCGCTTTGATACTTCTGCACGACTCGATATTTTATCCATGCTGGTGGCCTTGTAGCCATGCTCAGTAAACTCTGCGATAGCAGCGGCAACGATCGATTCACGTTTTCTTTGGCTCAGCGTTTTTTTTACAGTCATCGGGATACTACTCAATATGTCGCGGTTAGCATTGCATACGCTAATTTTACACCAGTAAGTTTACTTTTAGAACACCAATCCGCGTATTGGTAATTCGGTCGATAGCAACTGAATCGCTTTGCAATGCACTGTGGGTATCATAGAATCGAAAGTGTATTCGAATTTTATTGATATCAACGGAAGAGAATAAACAATCAATGAGTAGTATTTTAGAGTGTATTCGTACAGTTGGACGAGGAGAAAGAGGGCGTAAGCCTTTATCGTTCGAACAAGCCTACCGCATCATGGATGAGTATTTAAGCGGAGAAGTCGGTGACGACCAAATGGCTATGCTACTGATGCTGATTCGTGTGCAGAATGAAACTAATGAAGAGATCGCTGGCTTTGTTAAAGCGTTTCAATCTCGAGTGCCAGATTTAGGCGCTGATATTGATTGGCCGTGTTATGCAGGTAAGCGTAACGATAACGCCAGTGGCAAGCCTTGGAACTTGTTGGCAGCAAAAATCTTAGCTGACAATGGCTATAAAGTGTTAATGCATGGCTATATGGATAAGCCGAGCGGTAGGACGCACGTTGAAAGCCATTTGCAAGATGTCGGTGTGCAAAGTGCTGAGAGCCCTGAACATGCTAAGTCGATTCTTGAACAAGACGGCATTGCTTATTTACCGCTAGCTAACTTTGCACCCGAAGCACAAACCATGATTGGTTGGAAACACCGTTACGGTTTGAGAACACCAATTAACACGGTAGTTCGAGCATTGAATCCTGGTGGTGGCCGTTTAGGTCTGCGTGGCAGTTTCCATCCTGGTTTCCCACAACTTCATGCGGAAGTTGAGCATGTTATTGGAAACAAATCCCACTCGGTGATTTCATTCAAAGGGATGAACGGTGAGTCGGAATATAATCCTAAAGTTAGCCAAACGGTGTGGATGAGCTCTCCTGACAAAGTCGAATCGTTCTACTGGGAAGAGATGATGAACCTAGAGCTGCCACTTCCTAGCCAATGTGTACTTGGTACGTCGGCTGAAGAGATGGCGCTAATGGCGAATACCGTTGTCGACAGCATGACAGCTATTCTCTTTGCAGAAACGCACGATAAAACTGAGGCATACCAGAAAGCGGTGTGCCTGTGGCATGAGTATTGTGCGCGTTAGATGGTGGTTTGTAACCAATGAGAGAAGGTCAGCGAGCGCTGGCCTTTTTTATACTTGATTTCTAGCAAGGGCTTTTCGTGAACGCCCAAACAATAGCGCTACTTCACTCGCATCAAGCGATGCATTTTGTCTTCGAACTGAATCTCGATCACCTGTGAGATTTTCATCTTATCAACACGATCAAGCATTCTCGCTTGGTAATCACGTTTTTTCATCCACTCTAACGGTTCTTTAAATCCATCTTCATTAATCACAAACGATTGATCGGTAATGGAGTCTTCAAAGATATGAACCACCCAAATGCGTGATTGGAAATCCAATAACTCGCTAAAGTAGCTTTTTAACTTAGATAAGGAATTAGTTAGATACGTTTTAGGTGAGGTTTGAGAAGACATAGTAAACCGTATTTGGACAATGAAAATCGGCAAGGACGCCGTCTGATCATTATAGCCTTTACCCGTTAGGCTTGTCAGGTCGAATTCGGCAGCCATTCACGGCGATTACGCTTGCTAATGCTTTGCTATTGCTACTATGGCTGCCAGTTCGTGATTAACCAAACCGGTGTCGGATTCACTATTTTACGAATAGGCCGAAGTCGATCTCTTGTTCTCTTTGATACTTCACTAGCTTCACTTTTAGGTCGTGTTTTACTGCTAAATCAATGGCTAAGCATGACATGCGTTTTATCTCATCAACGCAGCTTGATATCAGCGGTTTTTCTTGATTATCGATAGTGGCGATGAGTGTGTTTTCTGTGCCATCGTTACCTGCATAAACATACGCGTACATGTTGTTGTCGTGTTGCATAAACTTCCTAAATCGGGGTTTCTAATTATTAGTGCGGTGAAGATTACAGGGTTTATTTACGCAGGCTAGTTTGGCTAAGTAAGGTTAAGCAAGGGAAAGTAAGGCTTTGTAAGAGCTCTTTTTTTCTTTTTTCTGGCGTTCGAAAACGTGCTCAACCCTTTGTTTGTCTCACTTTTTTGTCTTGTTAGGTTTTGCCTATCAATAAAATTGTTGAAATCCATTTAGTAAAATCAAGATTTTAGACAACAATTAACTTAACAAGATAGAAAAATATATGACGCAAAGTATTTAGGGAGAACGCAATGCATTCAATTAAAGTGAAAGATTACATGACGCAGCAGGTTGTGACATTCACTCCTGATATGCCGTTAAGTCTAGCGTTAGACAAAGTGATGCGTAGCCACCACATGGGTGGACCCGTAATCGATGATAATGAACAAGTGATTGGCTTCCTTTCAGAGCAGGATTTACTCGAGAAACTTGTGAAGGTCAGTTACTTCTGCCAAGACACACACCTTGTAGGTGACTGTATGTACCAAGAAGTACTGTCGGTGTCTCCTGACTTATCCATTATTGAATTGGCGGACATGATGCAGGTTGGAAAACCTAAAGCATACCCTGTGATCGATAATCGAAAACTGGTGGGTATTATCACCAGAACCGATGTTTTGAGAGCAATCGGCAAGAACTTGGAAGAATGCTTCAAACATCAGGTATAGTAGCGTGTTAAGAACGATTATTTTTCTCAGTACCCTCAATTGAAAAAAGGCGCACTAGCGCCTTTTTTCTGTATAGCGCTTTTTTTGGTCGATCCTTTCTTTGTGGATCCCTAGTCTGTTGATCTGTTGATTGGGCTTTAGCTCTTGGGTATTCCAACTTTTGGAGGTTTCATGTCAAATCAAACGGCAAAGTTTGTTGAAGGTTCAACGATGCGCCACATATTGGTGATGTCGGGGGCTGGCTCTGTCGGTTTGATGGCGTTATTTGTGGTCGACTTACTCGACATGCTGTTTATCAGTATGCTCGGACAGGTCGAATTGGCTGCTGCGGTAGGCTTTGCAGGTACGCTGACTTTCTTTTCTACCTCCGTTTCTATCGGTACTTCCATTGCCATGGGCGCATTAGTGTCCAAAGCCATCGGCTCAAAGAATCAAGAGCACGCTCGAAACCTCGCCACGAGTATTATGCTGACTGCGTTTGTTATTAGTTCGACCATAACTGCAATTATGTTCGCTTATATTCCAGAACTGCTCGCCGCGATAGGTGCCAAAGGGATTGCGGCCGAGCGTGCTCAAGCTTACCTACAGATTTTGCTGCCAAGTGGTCCATTTTTGGCGTTAGCAATGGCGGCGGGTGCGGGCTTAAGAGCGGCAGGCGATGCCAAACGTTCGATGTGGGCGACTTTGTCGGGCGGCATTGTTAACGCGATTCTCGATCCTCTGTTTATTTTTGGTTTTGGTTGGAACATCGAAGGGGCGGCTATCGCTTCGGTTGTTGCTCGCTTTTCGGTGTTGTTCTTCTCGCTTTACCCTCTTATTCGTAGCCATCAGCTGGTGGCTCCCCCTTCTTTTGTGCAATGGCGTCTTAATATTCGACCAATATTGGCGATTGCGCTGCCTGCGATTATCACTAATACCGCAACGCCTATCGGTAATGCGATTGTGACAACGGGTATCGCACAATATGGTGAGGACTTTGTCGCGGGCTTTGCCGTGATAGGTCGTCTGACGCCAGTTTGTTTTGCGGTTATCTTTGCCTTGTCTGGCGCTGTGGGGCCAATCATTGGTCAGAACTTTGGTGCTGAACGCATGGACCGAGTAAAAGAAACACTCAACAACTCATTATTGGTTACTACGGCATACACCATTGCCGTTTGTATCTTGTTGTACTTCGTTCAAGGTTATGTCATTCAAGGCTTTAGTCTACAAGGTGATGCAGCAATTATTGTGGCGGCTTTCTGTACCTATGTGGCGTTAACCTTCACCTTTAACGGTGCACTATTTGTTGCCAACACCTCTTTTAATAACTTAGGCAAACCGCTTTATTCGACAGCATTGAATTTGGGTAAAGCGACGTTAGGTACTCTGCCATTCGTCTATCTAGGTTCGCAGTGGTATGGCGCTTTGGGTGTTCTTTATGGTCAAGCCTTGGGTAATGTTCTGTTCGGGATTTTAGGTATCTTGGTACTTCGACATCATATCGCTGAGCTGATGCAAGGTTCTCAAGTTGACCCTGTGGAAGATGATGTGTCGATTGTCAGCCTAAACACACAGCCATTCTGTTCACACGATGCGGTGCTTATTGATGATGTATCGGCGAACCGTGAAGAGTGTGTGGAGCTTAAATCTCGGTAATTCTGTGCTTTCTGAATAAGATTTTTGTTTTTTGATAACTTCTCCTTGACCTTGGAGTGGCCTCCAAGGTTTATACTCCTGTTGAAATTAAGGTTATGTTGCTCGTGAGTTAGCAACAACCTCAAGGCTTTTGAGTATTTAGGAGATATTTTATGTGCGCAAAACATGCAGCGTGCCGCTCAGCAAAAGTGGACGTTCAAACTCAAGCGGCAGGAGCAAGTTGCTCTAGCCCTAAAATTTCAAGCATCACAGCAGCAGGTACTTCATCTGGTTGTTGTAGCTCTTCTGCTGCTCCGTCATCGTCTGGAGATGATTGTTGTAGTTCGTCGGACAGTGGAGAAGAAGACAGTCAGTCCTCAACTTTATCTCTCGACGCCAAATTTTCGAAAAGTTGGCTAGTTGCCGGAATGGACTGCCCAGCTTGTGCAAGAAAAATAGAAAACGCGATCAGCAATATTGACGGTGTTATTCAAGCGAAGGTTCTCTTTGCTACCGAAAAGCTGGTTGTTAAATTCGATAATGAAAGCCTTGCCGACACCATTGAACAGGTCTCTATCAAAACGGGTTTCCCTCTTACGGAAGTCGGTTCAAAGAAAGAAAAACAACAACCTGAGACTTTTTGGCAAGCTCATATCCAACCTAATTTACAGATTATCGCGATTGCAGCGGCAATGCTGTTTGCGGCGCTTGTGAAAAGCACCTCACCTCAATTAAGTGAAGGCTTGTTTACGGTAACTTGTCTGCTTGGTTTATATCCGGTGGCGAAAAAAGCGGTTCAGTTGGCGCGTTCAGGAACACCATTTGCTATTGAAACCTTAATGAGTGTTGCCGCGCTGGGTGCTTTGTACCTTGGCGAAACTGTGGAAGCTGCGATGGTTCTATTGTTGTTCTTGATTGGTGAGCGCTTAGAAGCGTTTGCTTCATCTCGAGCAAGAAGTGGCGTTCAAGCGCTAATGGCATTGGTACCAGAAAACGCAACCAAGATCATCAACGGCGAGCGTGTAGAAGTAGCAGTCAGCGAACTGGTTCCTGGTGATGTGATTGAAGTGGCTGCGGGCTCTCGTTTACCTGCTGACGGTCAATTGATTACAGACGCGGCAAGCTTTGATGAAAGTGCGTTAACCGGTGAATCTGTTCCTGTTGAACACATCGAAGGCAACAGCATCATGGCTGGCGCTGTGGTGGTCGATAAAGTGGTTCGTATCACCATCACTTCAAAACAGGGTGAGAACGCGATCGATCGTATTCTTCATCTGATTGAAGAAGCAGAATCACGTAAAGCACCACTAGAGCGATTCCTCGATAAGTTCAGCCGTTGGTACACACCGTTAATGATGGTAGTGGCTCTGTTGGTCATCATCACGCCACCATTGTTGTTTGCACAGCCATGGGAAACATGGGTATACCGTGGCCTAGCGCTGTTATTGATTGCTTGTCCGTGTGCCTTGGTGATCTCGACTCCTGCAGCGATTACCTCTGGCTTAGCAGCAGCTGCGAAACGTGGCGCGCTCATTAAAGGCGGCGCAGCGCTAGAGCAGCTTGGTAAAATCCAAACCATCGCCTTCGATAAGACAGGCACACTGACCGAAGGTAAGCCTCAGGTTACGGACATTCAACCTCTATCGGGTTGGCAACAAGACGAGATGCTGCGTGTGGTTGGGGCAATTGAAGTTGGCTCTACTCACCCGTTGGCGCAGTCACTTGTCGCTAAAGTAAAAGAGCTGAATATTGAGATCCCTGAATCACACAACAAGAAAGCGTTGATTGGTAGTGGTGTTGAAGGTGATGTTGATGGTATTAAGTATCAGGTTCTGTCACCGTCTAAAGTCACGTTCGAACTTGGTGCCGATGTGGTTTCTCAGGTAGAAGCATTAGAAGGCGAGGGCAAGACGGTTGTGGTTGCTCTTGAGGTTAAAGATCAAGAAGAGTCAACAGAACAAGCTACGACTGTGATTGGTCTGATTGCTTGGCAAGATACGTTACGCAGTGACGCTAAGCTTGCGATTGAACGACTTAATGACTTAGGTATTCAATCTATCATGCTGACTGGCGATAACCCGCGCAGTGCAGCAGCGATCAGTAGCAAGATTGGTATGCAGTACAAGGCAAGCCTGTTGCCAAGCGACAAGGTATCTTACGTTGAGGAGTTGTCTCAACAGTCGCACGTGGCGATGGTCGGTGATGGCATCAATGATGCACCAGCAATGAAAACGGCGAATGTCGGCATCGCAATGGGTGGTGGTACGGATGTCGCTTTGGAAACGGCGGATTCAGCACTGACTCATAACCGTTTAACTGAGCTGCCAGCGATGATTGAACTGTCGCAAGCGACCATGAACAACATCCGTCAAAACGTAGCCCTTGCGCTTGGTTTAAAGGGCGTATTCTTGGTGACAAGCTTGTTAGGTATTACCGGTTTGTGGGTGGCAGTTTTAGCGGATAGTGGTGCAACTGCATTGGTGACATTGAACGCATTGCGTCTGCTTCGATTCAAATCTAAAGCGGACTAAATCGAGCTCACCAACATAGAGCATTCTTAATATAAAAGATAGAGCATTCTTAATATAAAAGCGCCTTTAGCGGTAATACGTTAAAGGCGCTTTTTGTCTCATTAGTATGCAACATAGGCGTGCGGATTGCTTATTTTTGTGATGCCAATCGGTTTTTTATGAAACTTAGATTCTTGTTGCGATCATTCATGTGACATGTGTCACTTCATTTTGTAATGAGCTTGGTTAGAGTGTGTTCGTACCCCACGAATTTACTATGAGCTTAAATAAGGGTAAAAAGCCCAATAAGCCAAAAGGAGCGAACTATGTCTCAAGCTGTTTTCCACTTAGGTGTTACTGAAGCAGATCTTAACGGTGCTACTCTTGCGATCATCCCTGGTGATCCTGCTCGTGTGCAAAAAATTGCAGAAGAGATGGAGAACCCAGTATTCCTTGCTAGTCACCGTGAATACACGCTTTACCGCGCAGAGCTAGACGGCAAGCCAGTTGTTGTATGTTCAACAGGTATTGGTGGTCCATCGACTTCTATCGCAGTTGAAGAGCTTGCTCAACTTGGTGTTCGCACTTTCCTACGTGTAGGTACTACTGGTGCTATCCAACCTCACGTAAACGTGGGTGACATGATTGTTTCTACAGGTTCTGTTCGTCTAGACGGAGCTAGCTTACACTTTGCTCCAATGGAGTTCCCAGCAGTTGCTGACTTTGAAGTTGCTACAGCAATGAAAGCAGCAGTTGAAGAGTCTGGCGCAGCAGTTCACATGGGCGTAACGGCTTCAAGTGATACGTTCTACCCAGGTCAAGAGCGTTACGATACGTTCTCTGGTCGCGTTGTTAAGCGTTTCCAAGGTTCTATGCAAGAATGGCAAGACATGGGCGTTCTAAACTTCGAGATGGAATCTGCAACACTACTAACAATGTGTGCAAGTTCTGGTCTGAAAGCAGGTTGTGTTGCTGGTGTAATCATCAACCGTACTCAAAAAGAGACGCCTGATCACGACACTCTAAAAGTAACGGAAGCGCGCTCAATCAAAGTGGTTGTAGAAGCTGCTCGTAAAATGCTTTAAGTACTTTTAGTCTTCAAGTGACATTAAATTTTGAAAATGGCCGCATCGAATGATGCGGCCATTTTTTATGTGGCAGATAAAGTAGACAAGAAAAGTATCAGATACAAAAAAGGCGAGTGACTCAATGGTCATTCGCCTTTTTAACAATCTGCTTAAGAGCATTGAGCTCTCATGAGTTTATTGGTTTTTAGTACTCTAGATCTTCACTGCCACCCGCAGCCGTAAACCATGCAGTTAGGTGAGTTTTAAGATCTTTCAATTCGTCAGGGCCAATCAATGCAAGGCCAAGATCTTCAGCTCGTGTGATGTCGTTATGGCGAAGAGGGCGGAAGCTCACCAACATTGCACGTGCTTGTAGGCCACCTAATAGGTCTCTAAGCGATTCCAGTTTATACAAGGTGTCATCACCATCATCACGCATGCCTTTGGTCTTACATTCGATGATGTGTAGCTTATTGTTCACTACTGATGCTACGTCAAGCTCGTTTCGAACCTCACGCTCACCCAGTTGACGGTATACCTGAACATTCAAAGAACGGTCTTGAATGGTCGGCATGTCATCTTGGATCTGCTTAACTGTGCTGTGAACCAATGTTTCAAGCCATTCACCGTTTGAGAAGCGGCGCGCGTCTTCATTGGCAAAGGTCAAAATACCATTGTCGTATGTCGCAATTTTAGCTTCAACCAAATCGCTCAGCAGCATGTTGAGCTCGCGATAGCCTTGTTGCTTCTCAGATAGCCCTACATCAAGCTTCTGCTCTTTACGGCAGGTCGTTGCTAAATAGTTCAATGTCGCAAGGCCAGGGCCTAATTCGAGTGCGTTACTTGCCCAACGTTCACCCAGTTCATAAAGTTTCTGATCCAGTTGCGGAGACAGCTGAACATCGCTGAATTCACCGCGAGCACCGAAAACAGTCAGGTAGTCGTCGATAGTGATGCGGTCCTGAACTTGTGCATCTTCTTTACCATTTGGGTACAACCAGCACAGCTTGTCACTGTTTGGTTCAACCACGAAGATTGGCCAGTGGTAAGTACGGAATACTTCGTACACAGAAAGTAGGCGGTGACGAAGGCCACAACTTGCGTTGAGCTTCACTTCTTGACCGCGTGCTTTGAGGTCTTCGGCAAGGGTTTGGATAGATTCTTTAATGACAGATGTATTTACGATGGTCGGAATTTCGAAAAACTCACTCGTAATGTCGCGCTTATGCAAAACGCTGTCTAAACGTTTGTACATACTGACTTGATTCTTGTCGCCGATAAACACAATGTGGGTGCTGACCGTTCGGTTATCAAGTAATGGGGTGAGCAAGCGAATGGGGTCTTGATCGATAATGCCAACATGAACAGCCATATAAATTCCTTAATAGCGGCTCGCTCATAAAGGTGAAAGAAAAAACGGGAAGCAGCAAGCCTTAATAATCATATAATGACAAAGCTCATAAAAAACAAGGGCAACCCTTGATAAAAGTTGCCCTAGCTCAATTAGTTACCACTATTGGGTAAGAAGTCTCAACAATCTCACTAAATATCTATCGATTCTTCATTTATCTATAGCTTGAATTGATGTACTAAATCACCTTGCTGATTCGCCAGAATTGTTAGGTTTTGGCTTGCTTCTGCAATTGAAGACATCGCTTGGTAACTCTTATCTGCGATATGGTTGATGTCTTCGATGTTGCGTGCAATATCACCAGACGTTTCACTCTGCTCAGCGGCTGCTTGAGAGATGTGTGTACTCATGTGGCTGATCTCTAGAATCAAGGCTTGGATCTCTTCCATCGCACTGTTTGCACTTGAAGCTTGTTGAACCGACATGTCCATATCGCTCATACAGCTTTCAATTACGTTACTTGCAGTTTTCGAGCTTGATTGCAGATTGCTGATCATAGTCTCGATTTCAGAGGTTGATTGAGTGGTCTTCTGTGCTAGCACTCGTACTTCATCGGCAACGACTGCAAAACCACGACCTTGTTCACCTGCACGCGCTGCTTCGATTGCCGCATTAAGTGCAAGTAGGTTGGTCTGTTCAGCAATACCACGAATAACGTCAAGGATTGAACCAATCTGGCTACTCATCTGTTGTAGCTCGCCTACAGCGCCCACTGATTCAGTCAGGCGAATTTCAAGCTGATTAATGGTGCTGATGTTGGTGTTCATGATCTGACGACCAGACTCAGAAGCCGATTCTACTTGTTGAACCATGGTGAGTGAGCTTTGCGCGCTGTTCGCCACTTCTTGTACAGAATGAGACATCTCTGTCATTGCGGTCGCAACAGTCGCGGTTTGCTCACGTTGGCTGTTCAATTGAGCCTGCGTTTCAGATGACGTCTTCTGGTTGACGCTTGCAGTCTTAGTTAAGTCATCTGAAGCATTATTCAACTTCACAAGGATATTGTGCAGGTTATCAGCCAAGGTGTTGATGTGACGGCTCACGCGGCTGAATTCGTTGTCGTAACGAATGTCGATACGCTGAGTCATATCACCTTCAGTTAGACCTTCTAATGTACCGAGGATGCGAGTTAATGGCTCTCGTACGCTATGTGCAATGTGGTAACCAATTGCAGCTGCGAACACGGTCACAACAATGCCAATGGCAATCGCGTTGAATAGGCCTTTGTCGTAGATGCTGCTTGCGTCAGCGAGTGATGAGTTGAGTTGCTCTTCAGCGGTCACGTTGAATGAGTCCAAAACAGCCATCGCTTGGTCAACTTCTACGGCTAGGTTGGCGATGTTCACGTACAGCGCTTGCTTGGCTTGTAGGTAGTTGTTGTGTTTGTCTAGTACGCCACCTTTTTGACCAACGTCTTTGGTGAACTTCTGAACCGACTCATCGAAGACATTTTTAAGTGCTGGTAGTTGTGTTGATAGACCGCGATAAGCGTAGTTAAGGTGAGTAACGGCCTTTTTGTTTTGGTTAACGGCTTTCTGTACGAAGGCAACATCAGAGCTAGCTAGTGCATCAGAGGTAATCACTTCTGCGTCTTGCAGTTTGATGAAGTAGCTCTTCGCCATCACTTTTACAGAGATACTTTTCTGGTCAGCAACGTACTCTTTCATGCCAACCGTTAATTCTGAATGCAGGCGTTGGAAGTCACGTGATGCTTTTTGTACTTGTTCTTGTGCTTCAAACATCGCGACGTAGTTGTTCATCGCTTCGTCTGCTTCTGTAAAGTAGCGTTCTTCCATCGCTCGTAATTGTGCGATGCGTTCGATGAGTGTTGAGTCGTTCTGGCTTGCCGCCTCTAGATTGCTTAGAACTTCAGAAAAAGAGTTTTGTGATGCAGCAAACTCTGTGCGCATTGCAGACATGCGTTCAGCGTTTTGTGTGGTTAAGAAGTCTTTGAATGACTTGTCAGCAGAGAGCAATTGAACACTTGTTTGATTTGAAAGCGCGACAAGTGGTAATGAGGTTTCTGAGACACTCTCAAAATTGCTGTGTATCTGATTCATGCTGTTCATCATGATGGTTATCGTGACTGCGAACATGATGATGATCAGTGCGAAACCAGCGTACATACGCTTGATCACAGATCCCTTCATGGCGTTCTCCCTAAATAAAAATGCAGACCTAATGTCAGGTCAAAGTAAAACTAACAAAATTGTCAGCATTCTATTGAGCTCGGCTTACGCGTTTTATGACGCATACGTCAAAAATAACGCTCAGTTATAACCAACATGCCATTCTTGAGAGCTAAGGCTCGTTTTCTTTGATTTGAACGGTGTTTTTTATTATGCTTTAAAGCAGATTTATTGTGGTTTGATGCGGCATAGCGCATACTCAAAGCATTAAAAAATAAATGTTTTATCGGAGAGAAACATGGCTGAAGAAACCATTTTTACTAAGATCATCAACAAAGAAATCCCAGCAGATCTACTATACCAAGACGATTTAGTAACCGCATTTCGCGATATTAATCCTCGCGCGCCAAGCCATATCCTAATTATCCCAAACAAGCTGATTCCGACAACCAACGATGTTGAAGTCGAAGATGAAGCGATGATGGGGCGCATGTTTACTGTTGCTCGCAAGTTAGCAAAAGAAGAGGGCATTGCAGAGGATGGCTATCGTCTTATCGTGAACTGTAACTCTCATGGTGGCCAAGAGGTTTATCATATTCACATGCACTTGGTTGGTGGCCGTCCACTTGGTCCCCTATTGATGAGCTAACTAAAAAGTTAATGAGCTAATGAAAAGTTAACGAGTTAATGAAAGCTAATGCGCTAGTTTAAACGCGCTCATTAGTGGGTTAACACAAGTAGTTAGTTGGAAAATTTGTAGTTTGTATGCCAACTTTAAGTTCTATCTGTTGTCTGAATGTCGGCATCGCCTAGGCAGAAGCTAAATCAGTAGGGTTTCAACTGGCTTGAGATCCTTTTTACAACACGTTTCGTTTTGATAATGAGACCATTAAAGGTCAACAGACCCTAATAAAGTTGGCATTTTAAACATGCACGGAGACGATAAGTGAAGCAACAGTTTAGATTCGCTTCCATTGCCCTGTTATCGGCGTTGACCGTAGGTTGTGCGAGTATGTCTGCAGGAAGCCTGTTCAGTCATTACAGCGCACAAAACAAAGCGATCTACCAAGCCGTTAAATCTGGAGATTATTCAGAGGCTCAGCAAGAGCTACCAGATTACGCGGCAGGCGACATCCTTGATAACTTTGAAAGAGGCAGAATTAATCTGCTGGATCAAAAATACCCTGAGAGTAAGGCTTCGTTTGAAGTGGCTGATCAGGCGGTGACTGAGCAGCAACGCAAAGCCGTGATCTCAATCTCAGACAGTGCAACCAGTGTGGGTGCGTTGGCTGTGAATGACAATATTACCGAGTATGTGCCAGCCGATTATGAATTGGGCTTTCTTCATCTGTATCTCGGTTTAAATTACCTCAAGAAAAACGATTTAGAAGGTGCGGTGATCGAAATGCGTCGCGCCAACCAAGTTCAAGAACAAGCGAAGAAGCAACGCGAAGCAGAGTTAGACAAAGCAGCCAGCGATGCGAAGAAGCAAGGCTTGTCTGCCAATGTGGGTAGCATTCTTGCCAATTACCCTGATGCAGGTAAAAAGCTGCAGTCGGTACAGAATGCGTATCTGATGTTCTTGTCTGGTCTGCTTTATGAAGCGTCAAATGATTTAAACAGCGCCTACGTTGACTATCGTCGTGCTTTGGCTGTGATGCCAGAGAACCAAGAAATCATCGATAGAACCATGGCAACAGCCGCTCGTTTAGGGATGCGACAAGATTTAGCGACATTAGAAAAACGCTATAAGCAATCTTCTAAACTTAGTGCAGGTGAAGGGCGAGTGATTGTTCTTCAAGAGCAGAGCGCTGTACAAGCTATGGACAGTTGGCGACTAGATTTACCTGTTTATGACAGTCGCGATCAGGGGGCAATATACTCTCTTGCGCTGCCATATTACCCAAGCCAAAACGTAGAGCGTTTTTCTGCCTTACGAATCAGCGGTCAACCGTTACAAGAACACTTGATCACTGACGTAAACGCGATGGCGCAGAACGATTTATCGGAACGTATGACGAGCATTGTTATTCGCCAAGCACTACGTGTCGTCGCGAAAGATCGCATTCGTAAAGAAGCAACCAAAGGCGATGACGTCGGTAATATTCTGTTCAACGTGTGGAACACATTGACAGAGCAACCAGACACTCGCAGTTGGCAATCATTACCTGCAGAGATTAAGAGCAGCACGTTTGTAGCAAATAGCGGTCAATATACGTTGGAAGCGGGCGCTAAAACGTACGACTTTGATATTCGAGAAGGGCAGACCACCTTGGTGTGGATTTCTCGACAAGGAAACAACGCAACAATGTGGCATAAACAGCTAGGGAGGCTGTAATGAAAAAGTGGTTAGTGAGCTTAGCAGCGGTCATGGCTCTGGCTGGTTGTGCTGATAATACAGCTGGCGTAAGGGTCGATAGTCTGACTCAGAACGTTTTCTTTGGTGACAAGGTATTGGGCAGCCGTTTACAGGTTGAAGATATTCGCACCGATCTGGTCGACGGTCATACGCGAGGAATCGTTCGTTTAAACAGTAACTATAAGGGCGATCAACATATCCTTTATCGTTTTTACTGGTACGACGATGCAGGGCTTGAGGTCAACCTAAAGCAAGGCCCTTGGAAGCAAGCGATTGTTCGTGGTTTTGAAAGTATTTCGTTGTCGGAAGTGTCGGTAAACCCGAAAGCGACTCAGTTCAGAGTCCAGTTCCGAGAGCAGTAAGTTAGATTAAACGGGTCTCATGATTCGTAAATACAAGAATTTAAGAGTGTGGGTAACCCCGCTCAGTGATAAGTTGAGGAAACAAAATGAAAAAGAGTGTCATTGCGCTACTAGGTTTAGCGGTTATTTTAGGCGGTTGTTCAAACAAGGTAAGCTACGGTGATGCACAAGCAGTAGAAACCACGACAATCGATTTCGGTTCAACTGACCTTCAAACGATTGCGGGTGAAATGGTCGATAGCATGATGGCGTCTGGTTCTGTGTCTTACATTACTCGTGAACAGCGTCCAATCGTGTTTGTAGAGCGAATCAAGAACAAAACAAGTGAGCACATCGATACTGAGTCAATCACTGACACTATCAGTACGAAGATGCTGAACTCTGGTAAGTTTCGTTTCGTTGATATGGACCGTGTAGAGTCTGTTCGTGACCAACTGAACTTCCAAAACAACGATGAGCTTGTAAACCAAAGTTCAGCGATTCAATTCGGTAAAATGGTTGGTGCTCAGTACATGCTGTACGGCAACCTATCAAGCATCGTTAAGAAAGCGGGTAGCGATGAAGACGTATACTACAAAATGACGATGCGTCTAATGGATCTTGAGTCTGGCTTGATTGAATGGGCTGATGAGACTGAAATCCGTAAGCAACAATCTAAGAGCCTACTAGGCCTTTAATTTCGCTTACTTGCCAACTATGCGCGGCCGGATTTGACAACGTCTAGTCTTGGTCGCGTATAGCTTGGTCACACGCCAATGCAGTGCATGATGTGCTGCTTATGAAGAGACACTGGCTTTTGGTCAGTGTCTTTTTTGTAGGGAATGAAGACGTTTATAGGGAGTAAATATGGCAATTTTTTCTTGGTCTGAGGCTAAGCTTCTTGATACCAGTTTGAGTTCGCTTGACGGTTACTTTTCTGAGGCTCCAGTTAGAGCACAGACATTAACAGGCGGTTTGACCAATCGATGTTGGAAGTTGGTCGATGCCGATGGTACTGCGTATGTTTGGCGGCCAACCACACCTATCACCAAAGCGTTCTTCATCTCTCGTCATGAAGAGTACCAAGTGTTGTCTGCAATTGAGCGACTCGGTATCGGGCCAAGCCCAATGGTCGTGAATGAGCAAGGTTTGTTGGTTGAATGGATTGCGGGTGAGACACTTTACGAAGATCTAGAACTCGATGACCTTTTGAAAACGCTGATCTCTGTTCATCTGGTTAATACAGCGCGATTACCACTACAACCATTCAGTTTCACGGCGCGAGTCGACCATTACTGGCTGCAGCTTGATGCGATTCATAAGACCGAAGCCTGCACTAAGATTTATCAAGAGTGGCGCGTAGCTCCGAGTATTACCAATGTTGACCTGTCTTTGTGCCATTTTGACTTAGGTGGTTATAACCTAGTGAGAAACAGTGGCGGTATTAAGATTATTGATTGGGAATACGCTGCGCTCGCAGACCCTAGGCTCGATTTAACATTAACCATTGCTGTTGCTGGCGTGCCAGTCACAGAAGCGGTTGAGAAGTATTGTCAGCTGCGAGGTATCCATGATGTTCAGCCTTGGCTTGACGGTGTAGAAGCATGGTTACCAAGAAGCCAGATGATGGCGATGCTATGGTATTTACTTGCTCATCAGCTTTGGGGTGATGAAAGTTATCTGCGTGAAGCGGAGGCTCTGAGTCACACTTTATGTAGCTAGGATCACGTTTAGGAAGTGAAAAATATAATTTCTCAGCTGTTACCTTTAAAACCTTGTTTTTCGTGTTAGATTGATCAAAACGTACCAATATTCAACGGGGGAGGTACAATGATTATCTATCTACATGGCTTCGACTCAACAAGCCCGGGCAATCACGAAAAAATACTGCAGTTGCAATTCATTGATGATGACGTTCGTTTCATCAACTACAGTACTTTGCATCCAAAACACGATATGCAGCATCTGCTAAAAGAAGTGCATAAAGTGATAGAGCAATCCGATGATCCGCATCCCATTATTTGTGGTGTAGGTTTAGGTGGTTTTTGGTCTGAGCGTATTGGTTTTTTATGTGGGATTAAGCAGGTGGTGTTCAACCCTAATCTGCATCCTGAGAACAACATGGTAGGTCGAATTGACCGACCAGAAGAGTACGAAGACATCGCAACTAAATGTGTTGCTCAGTACCGTATGAAAAACAAAGGACGCTGTTTGGTCGTGTTGTCTCGTGAAGATGAAATCCACGACAATACCAAAACCGCTGCCGCGCTAGAAGATTACTACGATGTAATCTGGGACGAGAAAGAGAGTCATAAATTCAAAAAGATCTCTCAACATCTTCAAGCAATGAAAGCGTTCAAAAACGCTTAATCAATCCAGATGTTTTATAAAAGCAGTGCTCAATGAGTGCTGCTTTTTTACATCTGAATCTTAGAGATTGGTATTGATAAAGTAGTTGTATATGTTTTATCGGTCGGTTTGCGCATTTATAGATCAGTTTGCGCAAACGTTAACTAATTAGTCGCGAATCCTCATTGAGGGTAAGGATTTTTTTGTTGCGGTCATCTTTTTGCTATATATAATGTTCCCAAGCAAAATATTTTGACAAATATCAAAAAAAATTGAGAGCGAGTGAAAAAACTTGCCCATAATTTGTGTTCTGCCTCTCAGGTAGTCACCTTTTTTATCCATGTGAGCAAAGCAACAACCATTATTTGTTGTTTGTAACCCCTCTAACTACTCGGTGAGCTGTCGTTATTCTTTTTCGCGGTAATCCAATTTGTAACAGCCTTCGCATTCAAGGCCGAGTAGATACATAGAATTTATCGGTTGGAGTAATCGAGCCGAACCCCATTTATTCATTTTGTAGAGGATTGTCATTGTGACAAAAATTATCGTAGTAGGCGGCGGTGCTGGTGGTTTAGAGCTAGCAACTAAGCTAGGCCGCACTTTAGGTCGTAAGAAACGTGCCCAGATTACTCTGGTAGACCGTAAAGCAAGCCACCTATGGAAACCATTACTTCATGAAGTAGCAACTGGCTCACTGGATGAAGGTGTTGATGCACTAAGCTACCGTGCACACGCAAAAAACCATTACTTCGATTTCCAAATGGGCAGCCTGAACGACATCGATCGTGAGCGTAAAGTGATTGCACTAAGCGAACTTACAGACGAGCACGGTGAACTGCTGATGCCAAGCCGTGAACTTGAATACGATATTCTTGTGATGGCGCTAGGCTCAACGTCAAACGACTTCAACACTCCAGGCGTTCGTGACAACTGTATTTTCCTTGATAGCCCAGAGCAAGCACACCGTTTCCGTACAGAAATGAACAACCAGTTCTTAAAGCTTCACGCTAAGAACGGTCAAGGCACGGTAGACATCGCGATTGTTGGTGCTGGTGCAACAGGTGTAGAGCTTTCTGCAGAGCTACACAACGCAGTTAAAGAGCTTCGTACTTACGGCTTCGGCGACCTAGATTCAAGCAAGCTGAACGTAAACCTAGTTGAAGCGGGTGAGCGTATTCTTCCAGCTCTACCTCCTCGTATTTCAAGCGCAGCACACTCTGAGCTAACCAAGCTTGGTGTGAACGTTCGTACGAATACTATGGTGACTCAGGCGGATTCTGACGGTCTAACAACCAAAGATGGCGACAAGATCCCAGCTCAAATTATGGTATGGGCAGCAGGTATCAAAGCACCGGATTTCATGAAGGATATTGGTGGCCTTGAGACCAACCGTATCAACCAGTTGGTTGTGAAGAACACGCTGCAAACAACTTTAGATGACAACATCTTTGCTATCGGTGACTTGGCGCAATGTACACAAGCAGATGGTTCGTTCGTTCCGCCACGTGCACAAGCGGCTCACCAAATGGCAAGCTGTGCATTCAGCAACATCATTGCTAAGTTGAACGGTCGTGACCTGAAAGATTACATCTACAAAGATAAAGGCTCGCTAGTTTCACTTAGCCGTTTCTCTACGGTAGGTAGCTTGATGGGTAACCTGACGAAAGGTTCGATGATGGTTGAAGGTCGTATTGCTCGTGTGGTTTACATCTCTTTGTACCGCATGCACCAGATGGCGCTTCACGGCTTAATCAAAACATCACTGATGATGTTGGTTGGTCGTATTAACCGTGTACTTCGTCCAAACCTAAAGCTTCACTAATCAGGTAAGCCTTCTCAGGGCATTACGCTGATAATAAAAAAGAGCTCTTTGGAGCTCTTTTTTGATCGTGTCGATTATGTGCTATCGCTGGTATTGAACTCATTTCTGCTGTTAAGACGTTGGAGGTAGCACAGAATAAACCACGCCATCTTTTGGCTTACCGTTAAACAGAAATCGATTCTTGGCAATGGTTTCTCGTTCTGCGCCACACTTCTCTATCAACTTTTGGCTAGGTAGGTTCTCGGTATCGCAGACAATCTCCAAACGCGTTAACTTGAGTTGCGCGAAGCAAAATTCAAATAGGGCGAGCATTGCTTCTTTGGCGATCCCTCTCCTTTGAAAGTCATCACCGACCCAATAACCTAAACTCGCCATATTAAAGGTGTGGTAAAGCTCATTAATGGCAACCATACCGATTAACTTATCGCTTTTTCGTTCAAAGATGCCAAAGCCAAACGCATCGGCTTTCACCCAGTTTAGGCGAGTCGCCAGAATAAACTTCTCGGCTTCGACGATAGAAAACTCGCTATGACACCAGTCGACCCATGGCAACAAGCTAGGGGAGGACTTAACCAGCTGAGAAAATTCTTGAGCATCTGAGGCCTCAATGATTTTAAGGCTTAGATTTTGTGTGTTGATCTGAAATTCAGGGCTCATAAGACGTACCAAGTAACGTGTAAGTACTGAACAAAGAGAGTTAGTACAGAATAAAGATAGATAGCACTTAATAAAACGCCCTCACTAGGAGGGCGGATTGAATTATTTATATAATCATAGCCGAATCGGCAAGTAACTTACTGCGCTACACGTCTAACTTGAATCACCATTCCAAGAAGTGGGTGGTCAAGGTAGTGAGTTTCTGTACTGCGCATACGACGTTTTTGGTCCATGCGGTAGCTCTTAAGGAACTCTTGGACTTCAACCGTCGGAGAAATCTCAGTTAGGTTGCCCACTTGAACGTTGCTTTCTGCGCCACTTACTGGCGAATCTAGCTCAATTTGTTGCTCTTGTAGAGTCACTTCACGAACGCTTGGCGCTTTTAAATCTAATGTCGTTTCAGCGTATAGGTAGTGCTGAACATAGATTTGCAGCTTACCGTCTAATTCGTAGAGTGGCTTATCAATGCTCTCTTCTTGGAACCCATCAGCACTGCCTGCAGTGATTGCGCCTTTTTCAGAGCCATCAGCATTAAATTGTTTAGAGAAATCTTTACCTGCTTGAATATGGAAAACAGGTGCAGAGCTCTTACCTTGGTCGCCTTGACGCCAAGCGGTATGCATCAGAACTTCAAAGCCAGCGTGTTTACGTAGCTTGTCTTTTTGAGGCGTTAACTGGTATTCCGAGTAAGGCAGCATCTGTACGCCTTTCTTTGCTCGGTATTGGGTATCTTGAAATGAACCAACACGCTCAAGTGAAATCTTAGGCTGTGTATTTGGCCAAGATTCGTTCACCTTCTCTGCATCAACAGCGCGCTTAAAAATGATCACTTCTATATCAAATTGTCTCTGCGCCAAACTTGGCAGTGAGACGAACAATAGTAGCAGTGGGATCAGTCTTTTCATTTTTACTCCGTCTTCCAGCCGAACTACCGGCTGGATAATTTATATGTGCAAGTGGATTGGGTCTTATGCTGAAGGCAGCAAGTTTTGTCTGAATTCGCCCAATAAATCACTAACAAATTGAATTCGTTTCCGTCTGTCGACCAATGGTATCGTAAACTTGAACTTTGTTGGTCCTTCCATTGAAAACTTTTGCGGTTGAGATTGCAACAGTTTAACAAGGTAGGTCGGGTTTATGTCAGCATCCGGGTAGAATTCTAAGAATCCACCCTTATCGTGAGCTTCAATTTTCTTTGCTTTGATAGACGCCGCGGCTAATTTTAGCTCAGAAACCGACAACAAGTTCTTGGTTGCATCAGGCAGAAGGCCGAAGCGATCAATCAGCTCAACTTTTAACTCTGCCAATTCATCGGTGTCACTCACACTCGCTATACGTTTGTACGTTGATAAGCGCGTGTTGATGTCTGGAATATAGTCGTCTGGCAATAGTGCAGGCAAACGCATCTCAATTTCAGTTTGTTCACGCAGTAGGTCATCAAGCGATGGCTCTCGACCTTCTTTCAATGCTTCAACCGCTTGTTCAAGCATCTCCATGTACAAGGTGAAACCAACCGACTGGATTTGACCACTCTGTTCATCACCTAACAGCTCACCCGCACCACGAATCTCTAAATCGTGAGTTGCTAGGGTAAAGCCTGCGCCCAAGTCTTCGAGCGAAGCAATCGCATCCAATCGCTTGATCGCATCTTTGGTCATTGCTTTAGGGTGTGGCGTTAACAAGTAAGCATAAGCTTGGTGGTGCGAACGACCTACACGACCACGTAATTGGTGCAGCTGTGCTAAACCAAGGTTATCGGCTCTGTCCATCAAGATGGTATTTGCCGTTGGTACGTCGATACCGGTTTCGATGATGGTTGTACACACCAACAAGTTAAAGCGCTGGTGGTAGAAGTCATTCATGATGCGTTCCAGTTCGCGCTCACGCATCTGGCCATGAGCCACGGTAACACGCGCTTCTGGAATCAACTTCTGTAGTGACTCTGCTGTTTTCTCAATCGTGTCGACTTGGTTGTGCAGGAAGTAAACCTGACCACCACGCATGATTTCACGCAGCACCGCTTCTCTGACGATGGCATCATCACTTTCGCGAACGAAGGTTTTAATTGCCAAGCGTCGTGCGGGTGGTGTAGCGATGATCGAAAGGTCACGCATGCCACTCATTGCCATGTTCAGCGTTCGCGGGATTGGTGTCGCGGTAAGCGTAAGGATGTCGACATCCGCACGCATCGCTTTCACTTTCTCTTTCTGACGTACACCAAATCGGTGTTCTTCATCGACAACCAGCAGACCGAGGTCTTTAAACTTAATATCACTCGAAAGTAGCTTGTGAGTCCCCACCAATATGTCGACCTTACCGTCGGCGACATCTTGCATGATCAACTTCTGCTCTTTAGCTGATTTGAATCGGGATAGAACCTCAACACGAATCGGCAAGTTGGCGAAACGGTCACGGAAGTTTTCGAAGTGTTGCTGAGCAAGTAGGGTAGTTGGCACTAATACCGCGACTTGTTTGCTGTTGTCGGTACAAACGAATGCTGCACGCATCGCGACTTCGGTTTTACCAAAGCCAACATCACCACACACCAAACGATCCATGGCTTTTGCTTGGCACATATCAGACATAACAGCATTGATGGCCATCGCTTGGTCATCGGTTTCTTCAAACGGGAAGCCAGACTTAAAGGTCGCGTATTGGCCACGGTCGAGCACAAACTTGTAGCCAGGTTTTAGCTCTCGCTTGGCGTAAACATCAAGTAGCTCCGCTGCAACGTCACGGACTTTCTCTGCGGCGCGTTTACGAGCTTTTTGCCACGCTTCGCCACCGAGTTTATGTAGAGGTGCTGAATCTTCAGCGCCACCAGAGTAACGTCCGATTAAGTTCAAAGATGCTACTGGCACGTAGAGCTTGGCATCGTTTTGATACTCAAGTGTTACGTATTCGGTTTTCATGCCACCAGCTTCGAGTGTTTGCAGGCCAATGTAGCGACCAATACCGTGGTCAATGTGCACAACAGGTTGACCCGGTTTAAGTTCGGCTAAGTGACGAATGACAGTATCGCTGTTAACGCTTTTCTTGTCTTTCTTGCGGCGCTGAACAACGCGATCACCCAACAGGTCGCTTTCACAGATAAGGGCGATGTTTTGCTCTTCATGGATAAAACCGTGTTCAGCAGAGCCAAGGATGAGGCTGAACTTGTCCTTTGCTTTAATTGCGCCATCGAGGTTTTCAACTTCGCTTGGTCGAACTTTAATACCACGAAGCAGTTCACTCAGCGCTTCACGGCGACCTTCTGATTCAACCGAAAAGACCACTTTGCCGTCGAAGGCTTCAGTGAACTTTCTTAGGTTTGCCAAAGGTTCTTTATTTTGATGCTGAACGCTGAGGTCAGGCAATGACACGACAGGTAAGTTAGTGCGTCCGGCTTTTTCTTCAATTGAATCTAAGCTCAGATTGACTTGTGGCTTCTGTTTGAAGTGTGCGAACAGCTCGTCTTTCTTCAGCCATAGTTGTTCAGGCGTAAGCAGTGGTCGTAATGGGTCTACACCGCGCTGTTCGTATCGATGAGCAACGTCCGTTAGGAATGAATCTACTGCAGTCTCGACATCACCTAGAATCAGCAGTTGCGCTTCATCGGCAACGTAATCAAACAAGGTTTCAGTGTGATCAAAGAACAGCGGCTGCCAATACTCGATACCAGCAGGCCAAGTACCTTTTGAAACCTGCATATAAACCGATTCTGGTTCGCGGCGCGCATCAAACTGTTGGCGCCAACGAATACGGAAATCTTCAATCGCCGTTTCCGAGGTCGGGAATTCGTGAGCAGGCAGCAGGCGGATCTCAGAGATGTCTTCGATAGAACGCTGGTTTTCAGGATCGAAAGTACGAATAGTGTCGATCTCGTCATCGAAGAAGTCGATGCGATACGGGTCTTTACTGCCCATTGGGAACAGGTCGAGAATAGAACCACGGCTTGCGTATTCACCTGGGCCAAACACTTGGTCGACGTAACGATAGCCTGACTTTTCGAGCTGTAGGCGCAGTTTCTCAAGCGAGTAGAGGTCGCCCGTTTTCACCATTAACGTGTGTTGTAGCAAAAAGTCTCGCGGTGACTGGCGTTGCAATAACGTGCTGATCGGAACGATCGTGATGCCATCTTTTAGTGTTGGCAGTGCATAAAGGCGAGCGATACGATCTGAAATGATCTCTTGGTGCGGCGAGAAGCTATCGTATGGCAGCGTTTCCCAATCAGGAAATAATGCGACTTCATGTGCCGTAAACTGTTCAATTTCAGATTGAAGCTTAAGCGCCACTTGTGGGTCGGGTACAGCCAAGACGGTATGGCTGTTGTGTTGCTCTGCGAGTTTGGCAATGGCAAGAGCGAGAGACGAACCGACTAGGTTACCGATGTGCTTTTTGTCACCGGCACCTTTAAGTTTAGGTAGTGTAAATATGGATTTTTTGGTCATGTTAATTTACTTGTTATCTCGGTCTAGAGAGCGTTGACGCAAGAGTTTCTGTTGTTGATGAAGTGCCGCTTTAATTAGCAGGTCTTGGTCGGTATCGCGAAGATGAGCGTATTTAAATTTGATTTCGAAACCTGAGTCTTTCGCTTCGCTAGCAAAGACTTCTGCGTAGCAATAAATGGCAGCAGCAGGGTGCTCTAGGAAAAGTTTGGCTTTTACTATACGACCCGTTTCGATGTCTGCTTTAGAAAAGCAGGAAAACTGACTCGCACCAAATGAATAGGTGTGAGTGCGAAATTTCTCATCATCTTGCTGCGATAACATAAAGCTCAACAAGAGGTTTAATTTTGAGTTTTGTGCATCCAATAAACTGGTGACATTCTTCAAGTCGCTGTTTTTCAGTTCCGCTCGAGCGCTGTCAGCTAACAGATCCAATTGGCTAAATTCACTTGCCACCACAAATGGTGCTGGGATCTCAGATTCGAATTGAATTTGAGAAGGTAAAGTGAAGCCGCTGTCCATTGGTTCAATATTAGCGGTAAGGCTATGGTGAACGGTGAAAAACTCTTGTTCTGTCATGCGTTAGTTCCTTGAAGTGATCTATTGATTATCGCTATGTGGCCGCAGTAATCAAGGTCAGTTAATTGAAAGTCTCAAATAGTTGTTTGAAATTTGGCTATTTGACAAGGTTCTGTTTTTCAAGCCTAACTAATTGAGTTAATTCACTCTATATTTTCAATTAACCCCTACACAGTAACAGCAATACCCGTTACATTAACCCGCATCCCCTTTAGATGGTTCAAAGTATGTTTCATCCTATTTCGTTGTTTGTTGGCCTACGCTATTTGAAAGGCCGTTCAGGTGATCGCTTTAGCCGTTTTGTTTCTTATATGTCGACGGCAGGTATCACCATTGGTGTGCTGTCTTTGGTTACTGTTTTATCGGTAATGAATGGATTCGAAGCGCAGTTAAAAGACCGAATTCTTGGTGTTCTTCCTCAAGCGGTGGTTTATGAGCAAGGTGGCACCACCTCTCTTGCTGCCCAAGCGCCTAATTTTGCAGAGCAAATCTCGCTTAATGGTCACGTTGAACCGATTGTCCGCAGTGAGGCGGTGATTCAGAGTCCGGCCCAGTTATCTGCGGGTCTGTTAATCGGCATTGAACCTAATTCAGATGACCCTCTTCAGAACCACTTGATTGCGGGCAGATTGTCTTCACTTAAAGCGGGCCAGTATCAGCTATTTCTTGGTCACACCTTGGCGAGAAATTTGAAGGTATCTATGGGTGACAAAGTTCGCCTGATGGTGACCAGCGCGAGTCAATACACCCCATTAGGTCGTATTCCAAGCCAACGAAATTTCACCGTTGCCGGTATTTTCAACACAGGTTCTGATATCGACGCTCAACTGATGGTGACAGATATTAAAGATGCTGGGCGTTTGATGCGCTATAAATCAGACACCATTTCCGGTTGGAGACTGTTTTTTGAAGACCCGTTTGAAGTGGCAGAGTTATCAACTCAGCCATTGCCAGAAGGTTGGCTGTGGAGTGATTGGCGTGATCAACGTGGCGAGCTATTCCAAGCCGTTCGTATGGAAAAAAACATGATGGGCTTAATGCTTGGGCTTATCATCGGTGTTGCTGCTTTCAATATTATCTCGGCGCTTATCATGGTAGTGATGGAGAAGCAGTCTGAAGTCGCGATTCTTAAGACCCAAGGCATGACCGATGGTCAAGTCATGGGGATCTTCATGGTTCAAGGTGCAAGTAGTGGCGTGATTGGTGCGCTCTCTGGTGGTGTGTTAGGTGTTGCCCTAGCGATGAACCTTAATACTATTTTAGAGGCGATGGGCGTTGCTCTATTCTCATTTGGTGGCCAGCTACCAATTCTGATTAACCCGATTCAAATCGCTGTTGTTGTGGTTTTGGCTATTGCACTTAGCCTGATTGCCACTGTATTCCCTTCTTATCGTGCATCGTCTGTGAAACCTGCTGAGGCCCTTCGTTATGAGTAATTTTCTTCAATGTAATGATATCCGTAAAACGTACCGTGAAGGTTCGTTAGATACAGAGGTGCTCAAGGGAGTCAGCTTTGAAATCGAAAAGGGTGAGCTAGTAGCAATCATCGGTACCTCTGGGTCGGGTAAAAGTACCTTACTGCATATCTTAGGCGCGTTAGACGATGCTTCTGCGGGCAGCGTAAGTTTTCTTGGTCAGGACTTAGCATCTTTGAGTTCGAATAAGCAGGCGAAGCTTCGCAACCAGCATCTTGGCTTTGTCTATCAGTTCCATCATCTTCTATCTGACTTTTCAGCGTTAGAAAACGTAGCTATGCCTTTGTTGATTGGTGGTGAAAAGCCAGCGAAAGCAAAACAAGAAGCGCAACGTCTGTTGGATAAAGTTGGATTGAGTCATCGTGTTGATCACCGACCTTCAGAGCTTTCTGGTGGCGAGAGACAACGTGTGGCGATTGCTCGTGCATTGGTGAATAAGCCTGCGCTAGTGTTGGCGGACGAACCAACCGGTAACCTAGACCATAACACCGCACTGTCAATTTACGACTTAATGCGTGAACTGAACCGTGAATACGATACTGCCTTTTTGGTCGTGACTCACGATGGTGAACTTGCCGGTAAGATGGATCGCCAACTTCACATGCAAGATGGTTTACTGGTCAACGTAGAAAAAGAGGAGAGCTAAGTGTTTTCTTCTTTATCTCTATTGATAGGCGGCCGATTTAGCCGTGCGAAACAACGAGACAAGATGGTGTCGTTCATCTCATTGTCCTCGACGATTGGTATCGCTGTTGGTGTCGCGGTGATCATTATTGGCTTATCTGCGATGAATGGCTTTGAGCGAGAGCTTCAATCACGAGTGCTTTCAGTGATTCCTCACGGTGAGTTTGAAGGCGTGAATGAGCCTGTGACTCGTTGGGAGCACGTGATTGAGGAGTCGGTTAAGCACGATAAAGTCGTTGCTGCTGCGCCTTATGTAAAAATTACTGCGCTTGCTGAAAAGGGCAAAGAACTCAAAGCAATTGAAGTTCGCGGCGTTGACCCACAACTTGAGCAACAAGTATCGAGCCTGTCGAGTTTTATCGATAAGCAAGCTTGGAGCGAGTTTAAGGCAGGACAACAGCAGATCATTTTGGGTTCTGGTGTAGCGAATGTGCTGGGTGCGAAAGTCGGTGATTATCTGACTTTGATGATTCCAACGGTAAACGGTTCTGTGAAGGTTCAGGCGCCTAAGCGTGTTCGAGTGAAAGTGGTTGGCTTGTTGACACTTAATGGTCAGATAGATCACAGCTTGGCGCTAATCCCGATTGGTGATGCTCAGGTCTACGCAAACTTAGGTGAGGCGGTGACTGGGGTCTCATTAAAAGTGACCGATGTGCTGAACGCGAACTCTATTGTGCGTGAAGTGGGCAATCAGCTTGATGTGTATGTGTATCTGCGTAGCTGGCAGCAGAAATTTGGCTTCTTGTATCGAGATATTCAGCTGGTTCGCACCATCATGTATCTGGTGATGGTACTGGTTATTGGTGTTGCTTGTTTCAACATCGTCTCAACCTTAATGATGGCTGTAAAAGACAGAGCATCAGAGATCGCGATTTTAAGAACCATGGGCGCATCAGATGGTCTTGTGAAGCGCATCTTTGTTTGGCAGGGCGTATTCTCAGGTGTGTTAGGCAGTTTAGTCGGGAGTGCGATAGGTGTGTTGGTGGCGCTGAATCTCACGACACTAATCAAAGGGCTTGAAAAGCTGGTCGATCACCAGTTCTTGTCCGGTGATATCTATTTTGTCGACTTCTTGCCATCACAACTTGATATGACGGATGTTGTGGTGGTTTCCGGCACTGCGATTGTGCTGAGCCTGTTAGCGACGTGGTACCCAGCATCACGAGCCGCGAAGTTAAACCCAGCCTCAGTGCTGAGTTCTAAATAGCATTCGCCTAAATAACAGGCCGTCAGTTTTTCAGTCGATACAAAAAAGGATCCCAGTGGGATCCTTTTTTATTGAATTCAATTTGTGTTCTTTACGACTTTTGTTACATGCCAATCTTGCAGAGGTAAGTGGCTCATCCGATTTTAACTTGTGTACGTTTTAAGTGAAGCGCATACAAGGTTAGATTGAATAACAAGAAATGGCGTTTAGTGCCTTGCTTGTCGCTTCTTCCAACTTCTTACTACTGAGTAACGCCATAAACCGCGAATACCAAAGTAGCCAATCATTGCTGAAACCACGCCACAAATCAGACAACCCAATAAGAACGGAGGCCCAATAGTGCTCATTTGCGCCAAGATGAAGTCCCAAGACAATTCGAAATGGAAGGTTTGAGGTGGCACATGCATAACAAACGCCCCGACTTTATAAGCAAAGTAGAAGAGAACAGGCATGGTAACCGGGTTACTGATCCAAACAAGTGCGACAGCTAAAGGCAGGTTAACGCCACATGCGACAGCAAGGCCCGCAGACATAATCATTTGACTTGGTAGAGGGACAAACGCCATGAATAACCCAACAGCAAACGCGCCAGCCGCAGAGCGACGATTAAGGCACCATAAGTTGGGGTTGTACAAAACATTGCCAAAAACTTTCAATGCTTTCTGACGCTTGATTAGATCATGGTCAGGCATAAATCGTTTGATAAACTTTCTTGGCATAGGAGGAAGCTACTCTCTTGTTTAACACTTGGTTCTTGATTTCATTTGCTGCGACAGTTGTGTCTGCCAGCTTCTGGCCTGTGATGCCACATTGGGTTTGGGCACCATTGATGCTGTTGTTACTGCTAGCATCAACAAAGTATAGCGTTTTCCGGAGTGCAAAAGGTCTAGTAACAGCATTGATACTAGTTATCTGCCTAGGGAATGCGATTGAAATACAAACGAGTCGCTTATTCCAATCAGGGCAGAATACTACCATAAATGCGTCGGTTGTTAGCCTTTTTAGTGAAAATAGCCACGGTTTTGAAAGCGTAATAGTAGCCAGATCAATTGGCGGCGAAAAATTAATCTTTCCCCAATTGATAAAATTGCGTTTGTTTACTCCTTTTAAGTTAAGGCTTGGAGATGATGTCTATTTATCGGCCTCAATAAAGCCGATATGGGGCAAGCTCAATGAAGCAGGCTTTGACCTCGAAAAGTACTTGTTTAGTGCTGGCGTGGTTGCCAATGCAACTTACAGAGCAGATACCAAATATCGAATTCACTCTAGCGCCAACTTGCGATCCCGGTGGTTTGAAACCAGCCTTGAAAGGTTAAGTCTGCTGGCAAATCAAGACCTCATTATCGCTTTGAGTTTTGGATATCGAGACCTTATTCCGCCTCAGCGATGGGATTTGCTTAAAAGCAGTGGCTTGATCCACTTGATGGCTATCTCGGGGCTGCACATCGGGATTGCCTTTGGTATCGGCTATCAAATTGGCAAAATATTCAGGTTACTTTCCTCTTCATTTCTTTGGTTACCTACAATATTCGGGCTCGGCTTGGCGTATTTTTATAGCTGGTTTGCTGGATTCACGCTGCCAACTTTGAGGGCTTTAGTGATGTGCTTCATCGCGAGTTATTTCTTGTGGCGAGGGCAGAATATCAGTTTGCTTCGGTATGTTGCTTTAAGTCTGTGCGTGGTTCTGCTGATTTGGCCATTTTCAGCCTTGTCGAGCAGCTTTTGGTTGTCCTTTGGTGCATTGGGCGCTGTTCTCTATATCGCGTTAAATACACAGCGCTCAGCTTCAACCTTTACATTCATCGACCGCGCACTCCAACTGATTAAGATTCAACTGATGCTGACATTCCTGATCGCGCCTTTCTCGATGTTGTTTTTCAAAGGAGTCAGTTTAGTCTCTGTTTTCTACAACTTGTTCCTTTTGCCTTGGGTATCGATGGTGACGATCCCGCTGTTGTTTCTGGCAATGTTTCTAAGCTTAATATCGGAGTCAGTGTCTGGCGTGGTTGGTATAACGGCGCTAGACAATGGCTTGGTTAGCCAGCTGTGGAAGTTGGTCGACTTGTCGCTTGAGCCTCTCGTATTTAGTCTTCCTTTCTCTGAGCGATTTTGGATCCAAGTCGATAACCAGACGATTGCATTATCAGTATTCCTTATCTTGTTCTTGAGCTTTGTTAGTCGGTATTTCAAGCGAACATTATCGATATTGGTAACTGCAGTGTTCGTGTTGTGGTGGGAGTTCGGTAAACCTCAGCAAGACAAGCTAACCATAGACATCTTGGATGTTGGGCATGGGTTGTCTTTGGTTTTAGAAAAAAACAATCAGATTGTCGTTTATGATCTTGGTAATGCGTGGCCAGGAGGCTCGGTTGTTGAGTCCTTGTTGATTCCTACTTTAAACCAAAGGGGGATTTATGAATTAGAAGGCGTGATTGTGAGTCATTTCGATTCTGACCATGCTGGTGGTTATCCGGCGTTACTTGAGAACTATAAGCCAAAGTGGATACGAACCAGTCAGAATATTATTCAAGAACGCCAATCTACCACTCAAGCTCCGTCTAATATTCAAACATGTACTATTGGAGAAGTTTGGAACTGGCAAGATGTTGTTTTTGAAGTACTGTGGCCTCCTAAGCAAGTAAAGAGGGCGTATAACCCACATTCGTGTGTGGTCAAAATCTCAGATCATAGTGCTGATTTCTCAATGTTGCTCACTGGTGATATTGAACTGGTAAGTGAGTGGTTACTTGCTCGTGAAGGAGAACAGCTAAGGAGTGATGTCATGTTGGTTCCGCATCATGGCAGCGATTCGTCATCGATTAAGCCGTTTATTGAGGCGGTGTCACCTCAGCTGGCAATAGCTTCTCTTGCCAAAGGCAATCAGTGGGGAATGCCGAGTGAGTCTGTTATTGAACGCTATCAGGAAGCGGGGAGTACTTGGCTTGATACAGGAGAAAGCGGACAAATAACCATCACTCTTAGTAAAGAAGGTTGGCAATATCATGCGATTAGAGAACAACAAGGCGGGCAGTGGTATAGGCAGATGCTCCGTAAGGGAGTAGAATAGATAGATTATTGTGAGAAAATTAAGCGATTCTATGTCAACACAAACAGATGAAACTACCTGGGTCACATTTAAAAGACTTTGGACTTATATTCGAATATATAAGGCCGGTCTAGGTGTTGCGGTAATTGCGCTTATTATAAATGCCGTTTCTGATACCTATATGATCTCTCTACTAAAGCCGTTACTTGATGAAGGCTTTGGTAATGCTGAATCTGACTTTTTACGCATGCTTCCTATTATTATCTTTGCCATGATGTTTATTCGTGGTGTCAGTGGCTTCGTCTCAACTTATTGCTTAAGTTGGGTCTCTGGCAATGTGGTGATGGAAATTCGTCGTAAAATATTCAGTCATTTCATGCACATGCCGGTTTCTTTTTTCGATAAAGAACAGACAGGCGCATTGCTATCTCGAATTACTTACGATTCAGAGCAAGTGTCTGCAGCAACTAGTCGAGCATTAGTCAGTATCGTCCGTGAAGGGGCGAGTATCATAGGCCTCCTGGTACTAATGTTCTGGAATAGCTGGCAGTTGTCCTTGGTGTTGTTTGCCGTGGCCCCAGTTGTAGCTTGGGCGATCAGCATTGTATCGAAGCGGTTTCGGAAAATATCTAAAAATATGCAAACCAGCATGGGTCACGTTGCCGCTTCGTCTGAACAGATGCTGAAAGGGCATAAAGTGGTTTTGACGTATGGTGGCCAAGATATAGAGAAAGAACGTTTTGATACTGTAAGTAACCAAATGCGTCAACAGAGTATGAAATTGGTAACAGCTCAAGCGGCTGCAAACCCAATAATTCAGATGATCGCATCAGTTGCCATTGTTGTTGTTCTATTTTTGGCTAGTGTCGATTCTATAAAAGCCGAGCTTACTCCAGGTACGTTTACCGTTGTTTTCTCAGCAATGTTTGGTTTGATGAGACCTTTAAAGGCACTTACGGGAGTCACGTCAGAGTTTCAACGTGGTATGGCAGCGAGTACGACTCTATTTGGTTTGATGGATCTAGACACTGAGCACAACAAAGGTACGTTGAAACCTGAAACCGTAACGGGTGAAGTTGCCGTAAAAGATGTGACATTTACTTACCAAGGTGCTGAGAAACCGGCACTCGACAAGGTTAGCTTCAATATACCTAAAGGTAAGACGGTTGCGCTTGTCGGCCGATCAGGTTCGGGCAAGAGTACCATTGCTAACCTATTTACTCGTTTCTATGACGTAGACTCTGGTTCTATTGAACTGGATGGTCATGATATTCGTGATTACGAATTGAAAAACCTACGTGAGCATTTTGCGCTTGTTTCTCAAAATGTACACCTGTTTAACGATACGGTCGCCAACAACATTGCTTACGCAGCCGAAGATAAATATTCTCGCGAACAGATCGAACACGCGGCTAAGCTTGCTCATGCCAGTGAATTTATCGAAGGTATGGAAAATGGTATTGATACGATTGTTGGTGAGAATGGTAGTACTCTATCAGGTGGCCAAAGACAACGTATCGCTATTGCAAGAGCGTTGTTAAGAGATGCACCGGTTTTGATTCTTGATGAGGCAACGTCTGCACTGGATACAGAGTCAGAGAGAGCGATTCAATCTGCATTAGAAGAGCTGCAGAAAGACAAAACAGTATTAGTTATCGCACACCGACTCTCTACGATCGAGCAAGCTGATGAAATTCTAGTGGTTGATGATGGTCATATTGTAGAAAGGGGCGCACATGCTGAGCTAATCGCACATGATGGCGCCTATGCTCAATTACACCGAATTCAGTTCAGCGGATAAGATTAGGTCTTGTTGTGATCGAAAAGATTTGGTTTAACAATCACCCGTTGAAATATCTTCTCTGGCCGCTATTGTGGCCACTGAGTTTGCTGTTCAAAATGATCAGTAGTCAACGTCGTGATGCTTACCTCTCTGGAAAGAAAGAGACCTACCGCCCGCCTTTACCTGTTATTGTTGTGGGCAATATTACTGCTGGTGGAAATGGTAAAACACCGGTTGTGATTTGGTTAGTTGAGATGCTTCAGGCTCACGGCTTTAAACCTGGGGTCGTGTCTCGTGGCTACGGTGCAAAAGCACCAAGCTATCCGTTGGTGTTGGATGAAAATACACCAGCAGAACACTCTGGTGATGAACCTCGCTTGATTCGTAAGCGAACTGGTGCGCCAGTCGCAGTCGACCCTGTGCGAGCTAACGCAGTGAAAGCATTGCTGAACAAAGGCGTTGATGTGATCATCACTGACGATGGCCTTCAGCATTACGCTCTTGAACGCGATATTGAATTTGCAGTTATCGACGGCGCAAGACGTTTTGGTAACGAGAGTTTGATTCCTTTAGGCCCATTACGAGAGCCTGTATCTCGTTTAGATGAAGTCGACTTTTTGGTGAACAATGGCGGTAAAGCGCATGGGCGAGAGTTCTCGATGTCTTTGCTTCCAAGCCAAGCGGTTAACCTGAAAACAGCTCAGAAAAGGTCTGTGGCAGAATTACAGAAGCTGGTGGCTTTTGCCGGTATTGGCCACCCACCGCGCTTTTTTAAAACATTGGAAGATCTTGATGGTGATGTGGTTTTCACACAGGGCTTCGCCGACCATCAAGATTTTGATAAAGATGAACTTCATGCCTTAGCTAAGAAAGGTATGAATCTGATTATGACAGAAAAAGACGCTGTAAAATGCGAAGAATATGCTCAAGATAACTGGTGGTATCTTCCAGTTTCTGCGCAGTTCGATGAAGATTCGCAGCAGCAAATTTTAAAAAGAATAAAAGAGGTTATGGAATACTATGGATCACCGTCTACTTGAGATCGTTGCTTGCCCTGTATGTAAAGGTAAACTAACTTTTGACAAGGATAAGCAAGAGCTTGTTTGTAAAATTGATCGCCTTGCTTACCCAATTAAAGAGGGTATTCCTGTTCTTTTAGAACCTGAAGCTCGCACCGTTTCTATGGATGAGGGTAAGTAATGTCTTATACGGTTGTTATACCTGCAAGATACCAATCGAGCCGTTTACCAGGGAAGCCACTTGCTGACATTGGTGGAAAGCCGATGATTCAATGGGTATACGAACAGTCAATGAAAGCGGGTGCCGATAACGTTATTATAGCCACCGACGACGCTCGAGTTGAAAAAGCGGCTAAAGCATTTGGCGCGACCGTTTGTATGACATCACCGGATCATGAGTCAGGCACTGAACGCCTAGCTGAAGTGATTGAAGTTATGAAGATTCCTGATGATCATATTATCGTGAATGTTCAAGGTGATGAGCCACTTATTCCACCTGCGATCATTAATCAGGTTGCCAACAATCTTGCGAACAGTACAGCTCCGATGGCAACGTTAGGTGTGGAAATCACTCATGCTGATGAAGTGTTTAACCCTAATGCCGTTAAAGTTGTAACTGATAAAGACGGTTACGCCTTGTATTTTAGCCGAGCAACCATCCCTTGGGATCGCGATGCTTATGCGAACAACGGTACTGCAGCGGAATCTCCTTTGCTTCGTCATATTGGTATCTATGCTTACCGAGCGGGTTTTATCAATACCTACATTAATTGGGAACCAAGCACTCTTGAACGTATTGAGTGCCTAGAGCAATTACGAGTACTTTGGTACGGTGAAAAAATCCACGTAGACGTTGCGGCGGAAGCGCCTGCTGCTGGGGTTGATACGCCTGAAGACCTCGAAGCGGTTCGAGCTATTATTGGCTAAGCTTCGTTGAGCGAGTTCTTGTTTGTTCTACAAAATGAAAAATGATGAGCCTTGCCTATTGCGAGGCTTTTTTCTATCTGTCGAAAAGTACGCTATCGAAAAGCGCGTGTGTGTCTTATTGACCTAAGCAAACGGATATTGAGATAGTTGCATTGGTTTATGCATCATCAACACGGAATTATCTGAGATTTACCTCGCTCGAGTACCAATTTTTCTCTATAATATGCCGCCTATAAAGTAGTGGCGAATCGCTAGTACAGAATAAAACTTACGACAAAACGTGGAGTAAAAGATGCCTTCTCAAAGCCCAGTGATTACGGTTGATGGACCAAGTGGTGCAGGTAAAGGTACCCTGTGTATGTTGCTAGCAGATAAGCTAGGCTTTCATCTTCTAGACTCAGGCGCGATCTATCGCGTATTGGCTTTAGCGGCAATTCACCATGGTGTGGATACTGAATCAGAGGATGCTTTAGTACCGCTTGCTACACACTTAGACGTGCAGTTTATTGCTGAAGGCGACTTAGTTAAGGTTATCCTAGAAGGTGAAGATGTGTCTGGTGAACTTCGTAAAGAAGAGACTGGCATGGCGGCTTCAAAAGTTGCTGCTTTACCTCGCGTTCGCGAAGCACTGCTTCGTCGTCAACGTGCATTCAGCGCTGCGCCTGGTTTGGTTGCAGATGGTCGTGACATGGGAACGGTTGTGTTTCCTGAAGCTGAAGCGAAAATATTTTTAGATGCAAGTGCTGAAGAGCGTGCGAGTCGCCGCCTTAAACAGTTGCAACAGAAGGGGTTAGATGTTAAATTTGACGACCTTTTGAGCGAGATCCAAGAGCGAGACGACCGAGATCGTAATCGCCCAGTGGCGCCACTTCGCCCTGCAGAGGATGCTCTAGTGCTTGACTCCACCTCAATGAATATTGAGCAGGTAGTAGAAAAAGCACTACACTATATTGAATCGAAACTGGCTGGGTAATTTCGCCGAGCTAGTACGAACGTTGGTCGCAAGGATGATGACTGGCGAATTTATCAACCCCATGCGGTAGGATACCCATGGACGTTTAATTATTGAAGATTAAATAATGACTGAATCTTTTGCTCAACTCTTTGAAGAGTTTCTATCTGAAACTGAATTCCAACAAGGCAGCATCGTTAAAGGTACTGTAGTAGCTATCGAGAACGGTTTCGTTCTTGTAGACGCTGGTCTTAAGTCTGAATCTGCTATCCCTGCTGAACAATTCAAGAACGCTGCTGGCGAACTTGAAGTTGAAGTTGGTGCTGAAGTAGACGTAGCTCTAGACGCTGTTGAAGATGGTTTCGGTGAAACTCAACTTTCTCGTGAGAAAGCTAAGCGTCACGAAGCTTGGATCGTACTTGAGAAAGCTTGTGAAGAAGCTGAAACTGTTGTTGGTATCATCAACGGTAAAGTTAAAGGCGGTTTCACTGTTGAACTTAACGGTATCCGTGCTTTCCTTCCAGGTTCTCTAGTAGACGTACGTCCTATCCGTGACACTGCTCACCTAGAAAACAAAGAGCTAGAGTTCAAAGTAATCAAGCTAGACCAGAAGCGTAACAACGTTGTTGTTTCTCGTCGTGCTGTTATCGAATCTGAAAACAGTGTTGAGCGTGACGAACTTCTTGAAACTCTACAAGAAGGTACTGAAGTTAAAGGTATCGTTAAGAACCTTACTGACTACGGTGCATTCGTTGACCTTGGCGGTGTTGACGGTCTTCTACATATCACAGATATGGCTTGGAAGCGCGTTAAGCACCCATCAGAGATCGTTAACGTTGGTGACGAAATCCTAGTTAAAGTTCTTAAGTTCGATCGTGAGCGCACTCGTGTTTCACTAGGTCTTAAGCAACTAGGCGAAGATCCATGGGTAGCAATCGCTAAGCGTTACCCAGAAGGTCACAAGCTTTCTGGTCGTGTTACAAACCTAACTGACTACGGCTGCTTCGTTGAAATCGAAGAAGGCGTTGAAGGTCTAGTACACGTTTCTGAAATGGATTGGACTAACAAGAACATCCACCCTTCTAAAGTTGTTAATGTTGGCGACGAAGTTGAGGTTATGGTTCTTGATATCGACGAAGAACGTCGTCGTATCTCTCTAGGTCTGAAACAGTGTAAAGCTAACCCATGGCAGTCATTTGCAGAAATGCAAGCTAAGGGCGACAAAGTTACTGGTAAGATCAAGTCTATCACTGACTTTGGTATCTTCATCGGTCTAGAAGGCGGTATCGACGGTCTTGTACACCTATCTGACATTTCTTGGAACGCTGCCGGCGAAGAAGCTGTACGTGAATACAAGAAAGGCGACGAAATCTCTGCTGTTGTTCTAGCAGTAGATGCAGAGCGTGAGCGTATTTCTCTTGGCGTTAAGCAAATGGAAAACGACCCGTTCAACGCATACGTTGCTGACAACAAGAAAGGTGTTCTTGTAAACGGTACTGTTACTGCAGTTGACGCGAAAGGCGCTACTATCGAGCTAATCGAAGGCGTTGAAGGTTACATCCGCGCTTCTGAAGTTTCTCGCGACCGTATCGAAGATGCATCTCTAATCCTAAGCGTTGGCGACAGCGTTGAAGCGAAGTTCACTGGTGTAGACCGTAAGAACCGCGTAATCAACCTATCTATCAAAGCTAAAGATGAAGCTGATGAGCAAGAAGCAATGGCTTCACTGAACAAGTCTGAAGAAGGCGCGTTCGGTAACGCAATGGCAGACGCATTCAAAGCTGCTAAAGGCGAATAATAGCTTCTCATTAAGAGAATTATAGCTATCTAGCCAAGAAAGGAGCCGTAAGGCTCCTTTTTTTTTGCTTATTTTTCCGATAGGTCTATAATTTCTAAAAAGAAAACCAACGAGGGTAACTATGACTAAGTCTGAATTGATTGAAAGACTGTGCGCTGAGCAAACGCATCTTTCTGCAAAAGAAATTGAAGACGCTGTAAAAGACATTTTAGAGCATATGGCTTCAACACTAGAAAGTGGTGATCGAATCGAAATTCGCGGTTTTGGCAGCTTTTCTCTGCATTATCGTGAGCCTCGTGTTGGACGTAACCCAAAGACTGGTGACAAGGTAGAGTTAGAAGGTAAATACGTTCCTCACTTCAAACCAGGTAAAGAGCTGCGTGAACGAGTAAACTCAGGAATGTAGCCTACTTATCGGAATTAAGAAAAGCGGCATACTATAATGTATGCCGCTTTTTTATGACCATAATATGGTGGTCTGATTAGTAATTTTCCTGCATAATCGTACAGCTAACCAACCAATGAGTGATGAACTATGAAAATTATAAAAATAGTCGCCGTTATCGCACTTTTCCTAATTGCACTGGCTTTGGGCTCTCAAAACCAAACAACTGTGAATTTCAACTATCTGCTAGCGCAAGGTGACTTCCACCTATCAAGTTTATTAGGTGTTGTATTCGTTTCAGGCTTTGCCCTTGCTTGGTTAGTCTTTGGTAATATGCACATGCGGTCTCAGCTAAAAATTCATCGCTTGAAGAAGCAACTCAATAAGCAATCAAAGCAGGTCGCTGCTGATACTAAAGCTTAAAGGCTATATTTGATGTTAGAGTTACTGTTCTTACTTTTGCCCATCGCAGCCGCTTATGGTTGGTATATGGGTAATCGTAATGCTCAGCAAGAAAAACAAAAGCAATCACACCAGATCTCCCGTCAATACGTGACGGGTTTGAACCTATTACTGTCAGATCAATCTGACAAAGCGGTTGATCACTTCATTGAGCTGCTTCAAGTAGACAATGAAACCATCGATACTCACTTGGCTTTGGGCAACTTGTTCCGCTCAAGAGGCGAAGTCGACCGCGCTATTCGCATTCACCAAAATCTCATCTCTCGTTCGGGGCTTACCCTCGATCAGAAAAACCTCGCACTGCAACAATTAGCCAAAGACTATATGGTTTCTGGTTTCCTTGATCGCGCCGAAAAAATCTTTGAGCAGCTTGTAGAAGAACCTGACCATAAAGAGGGCGCTTTACAGCAGTTGGTGGCTATTTATCAGCAGACACGTGAGTGGAACAAGGCTATCCATTACGGAAATATCTTAGTTAAGCTAGGCAAGAAAAAAATGAAGATGCGTGCGACCGTTGCGCATTTCTGGTGTGAGCTTGCGATGCAAGAACAAGCCGATGGTAATCGCTCTAAAGCGCTTCAGCATTTTAAGAAGGCGCTTTCTGAAGACCCTAAATGTGTTCGCGCAAGTATCGCGCTAGGGAAGTTCCACTTAGCGAACGAAGACTACCAAAAGACAATTGATTGTCTTGAATCGGTACTTGAACAAGATATCGATTTTATCAGTGAGGTGTTGCCAACCCTTGCTGAGTGTTACCACAAGCTTGGACAAGAAGCTCAATTGGTTGAGTTCCTCAAAGCGTGTATTCAGAAGAAAGCCGGTGTATCTGCCGAACTGATGCTGGCGCAATTGGTTGCTCACCATGAAGATGTAGGCTCTGCTCAAGAGCTACTGACAAAGCAGCTTGTTAAAAATCCAACCATGAAAGGTTTTTATCGATTAATCGATTACCACCTAGCGGAAGCAGAAGAAGGCCGAGCAAAAGACAGCTTAACCACACTTCAATCTATGGTTGGTGAACAGCTTAAGGTTAAGCCTCATTACCGTTGTCGTCAGTGTGGTTTCTCAACACACTCAATGTATTGGCACTGCCCTTCATGTAAAGGGTGGGGGACGATCAAGCCTATTCGTGGGCTTGATGGTGAATAGATTTGTGGTCACTTTAAGACCAAATTATTAATTGCAGCTTTCGGGCTGCATTTTTATGACTGTTATTTATCACCTGCTTAGGTGATTAGAAATTTTTAGAAAGTTAACTGCGTTAGGAGATGAAATGAACGACCAAAAAATCATTGTAGCCTTGGATTATGATAATCAAGCGGATGCGTTAGCCTTTGTCGATCGTATTGACCCAGCATCTTGCCGCCTAAAAGTGGGCAAAGAGATGTTTACCCTGTTTGGCCCTGAATTTGTTCGTGAATTACATAAGCGTAGTTTCTCAGTATTTTTAGACCTTAAATTCCACGACATCCCGAACACATGTTCAAAAGCAGTTCGTGCTGCCGCAGAACTAGGTGTTTGGATGGTGAACGTACACGCAAGTGGCGGTGAGCGCATGATGACGGCTTCTCGCGAAATCTTAGAACCTTATGGCAAAGACCGTCCACTGTTAATCGGTGTAACGGTACTCACCAGTATGGAGCAATCTGATTTAGCGGGTATCGGTCTGGATCTTGAACCACAACAACAAGTGATGCGCTTGGCTTCTCTAACGAAAAACTCTGGCTTAGACGGTGTTGTATGTTCTGCGCAAGAGGCTTCTTTACTTAAAGGTGCACTTGGTCAGGAGTTCAAGCTAGTTACTCCAGGTATTCGTCCTGTCGGCGCTGACGTGGGTGACCAGAAGCGTATCATGACGCCTTCTAAAGCGATTGAATCAGGCTCAGACTACCTTGTTATCGGCCGTCCGATTACGCAAGCGATAGACCCTGCTGCTGTGCTTGCAGAGATCAACGGTACGTTAGCTTAACGTCTATATTTAGATTGAGATATAAATAAAGAAGGCCAGCAAATTGCTGGCCTTAATTTTTTTGTCTGGATTAGTCTAAACGGACTGAGTGCTCAGTGTGGAGCCTAAACCGGAGCACCACTATGGAATTTGAAGTCGCTGTCATCTGAAGTGATAAGATCAGCTTCTACTTGAGCAAAATGCGCAATACGCTCTGAAATATCTTTCCCTGCGATCTGCTCTGCTAGCTCAAGATAGTCTTGGTAGTGGCGAGCTTCCGAGCGAAGTAGAGACACGTAAAACTTCTCCATATCTTCTTCCAAGAAAGGAGCCAATTTAGCGAAGCGTTCACAAGAGCGAGCTTCAATAAACGCGCCGATGATAAGCTTATCAACCAGAGCGTCAGGCTCGTAAGTCTTAACTTGCTTGATCAAGCCCTTAGCGTAACGACCCGCCTCAATTGGCTGGTAAGTCACGCCTTTCTTCTCCATCAACTCCATGACTTGATAGAAGTGATGCAGCTCTTCTTTGATCAGCAGTACCATCTTATCGATCAGGTCAGCACCGTAATTACAGCCTTCTTTCGCGGTGATTTGCTTGGATACGTTGCTTTTACCACGCAGAGACTCTAAGTCTCCAATACGACGGTAAGCAAATTGTTCGTATGGCAAAATCCACTCATTCAGTTGCTTCGCGCTTTCTTTATCGACAGCGTACTTGCGGATAAGGAACAAAGCACTCTGTGCCGCCTTAAGTTCACACAGCATGTGATCGCGTAGAATGATGTGAAGATTTTCAGGCTTTTTGGCTTCATCTATCCATGAATCTGGCGTTTCGGCTTTAAGAAAAGAGTGGATTGGAGCGAGTAATTCTTGATACATGGTCAGGGAAAGTTTGTTGATAATGCGGGGATTTTATCACAGCTAAAGAGATCTCCCTATACAGAGAAAGGAAATTCAACAGCTACAAAAAAGGCCGCCTATTTAATGTAAATAAGGCGGCCTTTAAGTGTTGAGTTAGACTGTTACCATTTCTTCTTCTGACCGAAGAGGGCGTCCATATCGTCTTCACGCTCTTTAGATTCCATCTGCTGCAAATCTTGAGCGTTTTTGTCTTGGCGTTTCTGGTCAAGCTCGTTGAGCATCTGTTGAAGCTTTTCTTTGGCTTGATTAGAGTACGAGTCGTTCTTAGTCGCCAAAGCATCAATACCTTTGCGTAATAGCTGGATCGCTGTTCCCGGTTGTCCGCGAGAAATCGAATCGTTTGCTCGTTTGATAACATTCTCAATGTTGATACGAATTTGAATCGTCTCTAGGCGAGCATTTTCAACCACATAAGCTTGGGTCTCGAAACGGCCTTTATTGTGCTCGTTACGTACTGTATCACGCAGGCGCTTAACTAACTTAAGCATCATGATCGCTTGCTTGTCACTACTTGGTACGCGGAAGGCTGTACTCTCGCCACCTTTGTAGTTCTCTTTAAGCTGAGTGATTTGTTGCTTTACACTTTCAATGCGTTGGGCAAGCTGCTTATTTTTTGGATCGAGTTGATACATGTTTTCTAATGCATCAAGAATTCGATTGTTTAAGCATACAAGAAGATCTTGGCTAAACGGCATGTGATGAGCGTTGCCAATTAGTTCTTCTGTACCGTCAATAATGGTTAGATAACGAGAAGCTTCCTGTTTCTTCGCTGTTTCTACCTTAACTTTATATTGAAGCATGATGTTGTAGCCTAAAACTAACACCAAAAGAACGGCTACTAAGGCGATTATTAAACCAATATTCATATATTTGAGTCTGCTTATTATTTTCTATAGCTAACTTGAGAGGATACACGATTCCATTGTGTATCGGCACTCGTAAATTGCAATTTCTGATTATCTCTTGTTGAGCGAAATCGGCAATCAAAACTTACCAACTAATGTATGAGAATGAGGGTTGGGTTGCAAAGCGTTAGTGATGTTTTTGTTTGTTAAGCTAGAAAAACTCAATTTTCCTGTCATTTTTGTGTTCGAAGCGTTATAACTATTAATTATATTACACGCGACTATCACGCTCTCTTTGCAAATAAGTTAGCACAGAAATGAGTAAAGGATTACGAGGTTAGATATGAAGTTACAGCAACTGAAGTACATTGTTGAGGTTGTAAACCATAACCTAAATGTTTCAGCTACAGCAGAGAGTTTGTACACATCTCAGCCTGGCATTAGTAAGCAAGTTAGATTACTTGAAGACGAACTAGGCATTCAGATTTTTGAGCGTAGCGGCAAGCATCTAACGCAGGTTACCCAAGCGGGTGAGGATATCATTCGTATCTCTCAAGAGATTTTGGCGCGCGTTGAAAGTATTAAAGCGGTAGCGGGTGAACACACTCATCCAGAGATGGGTACATTGAATATTTCAACGACTCATACTCAAGCTCGTTATGCACTGCCTGATGTAATTAAAGGTTTCACGGCGCGCTACCCTAAAGTATCGCTTCACATGCACCAAGGCACGCCAAGCCAAATGTCAGAAGCCGTCGCTAAGGGTACTGCGAATTTTGCTATTGCAACGGAAGCGCTGCATCTTTACCAAGATGCGATTATGCTGCCTTGTTACCACTGGAACCGTTCGATCGTCGTGACCAAGGATCATCCTCTGGCACAGAAGCGTAATATCACGATCGAAGATCTTGCGGCTTATTCCCTAGTGACCTACGTGTTTGGTTTTACTGGTCGTTCTGAGCTTGATACGGCGTTCAACAAAGTAGGGTTAACACCGCGTGTTGTGTTTACCGCGACCGATGCAGACGTAATCAAAACCTATGTTCGTATGGGCATTGGTGTTGGTGTAATCGCAAGTATGGCGATTGACCACGAGCAAGATACTGATTTGGTTGCGATTGATGCGAGCCATTTATTTGGTGCGAGCACAACCAGTATTGGCTTTAGAAAAGGTACCTTCCTGCGTTCTTACATGTTTGACTTTATGGAGCGTTTTGCACCGCACTTGACTCGCCCTGTGGTTGAGCAAGCTATTTCTTTGAAATCGAATGAAGAGATCGAAGAGATGTTTAAAGATATCGAGCTGCCTGTTCGTTAATCTCATAGTGTAAATCTAGATTCTTATTCGGCCTGTATTTGCAGGCCGTTTTTCTTTTGGGCTTTTAGCTTTCGTTTTCTTTATCGATCCTTTCCATTTCGACCTCTTACCCCTACAATCCACGCATCATAGGGGGTAGCATGCATTCACGATTTACAATTCTCGATTCATTTTTGCTAGAGCACCAGATTTACTGGCGTTCAGAGCCTTTTCACCTATGCCAAACTCAACAGCAGCCGTGGAAGGAGGTCAATCTTCCACTCGTTGATTGGTTAGAAAGCTTAGATAATGAAAGCATTCAAACTTTAAAAGAGCAGCCTCAGCTTTTGGTTGAGGAACTGACTCGTTTCCTTCCTGAATTAGATACTGCTACCCAAAACATCCAGTTCGATAACACAGCTTTGGTTGGTTTAGACCTCCCACGTGGTACTGCTGATGGTATTCCTGGCCGAAAGCTACATCAAATTGTCGCGATGGGTGAGGCTGTATTAGAGCATCACCATGGAAAAGAGTGGCTCGAGTGGTGTTCGGGTAAAGGCTTTCTTGGTCGAATCTTATCTCAACAATCTGCTCAAAAAGTCACGAGCTTTGAATGGCAGCAATCGTTATGCGAATGCGGTCAAAAGATTGCGGATGACCAGAAATTAGCGATGAACTTTGTTCAAGGTGATGCGTTTTCTGAAAGTGCTGATGACGTGTTTAACTCAAACCAACATGCCGTAGCCCTTCATGCTTGTGGCGATCTTCATGTTGAGCTAGTTAAAAAGTCAGTGTCACATGGGCTACCAGCGGTCACTATTTCTCCTTGTTGTTATCATCTTATTCGAGACGATAACTACAAAGCGATGTCTTCTATCGCGAAAAGCTCAGTATTAACGTTAAGTAAGAGTGACTTGAGAATCCCGCTTCAAGAAACCGTCACTGGTGGTGAACGAGTAAAGAGACATCGACAGTTAGAGATGAGTTACCGTTTAGGCTTCAGCCAGTTACTTAAGGCTGAACTTAGCATTGACGAATACATTCCTGTACCGAGCATCAAAAAATCAGAGTTAGCTGAGGGGTTTGAATCCTTCTGCCGTTGGGCATCTGAAGTGAAAGAGCTGTCGCTGGGTTCAGATATTGATTTTGACTCTTATTTTGTTCAAGGCGAAGTGCTTTTCTGGGAAATGGAAAAGCTGAGTTTGGTTCAACAAGTCTTTAGACGACCATTAGAGATATGGCTAGCTTTAGATCGAGCTATCTATCTGCAAGAACAAGGTTATGAAGCTTCGATTGAAGAGTTCTGCGAACGCAGTATTACGCCAAGAAACCTATTGATTCATGGGATTAAAATTGAGCGCTAGTGATAAACCGTACTGTTAAGTGTGTTTACGACCTAAATCCATTAATGCAAATTAAGTCAGAAATGCAAAAAAGCCAGCGCGACATAATGTCGTACTGGCTTTTTGTTTAATGTGTATGAGTTAACTGAGCGCTTCAACGAGAAGGTTATTGCGTTCAGTTAGTCATTACAGCATTAGTTAAACATTGCGATTGCTTCAGCTGGGTCTACGTATTCAAGGTCAAAGCTTTCTGCAACTTCTTTACAAGTTACTTTACCGTGAATAACGTTTAGACCTTCTAGGAAGCCTTCATCAGATAGAAGTGCTTCGCGGTAGCCTTTGTTCGCTAGCTTAACAATGTAAGGAAGTGTTGCATTGTTTAGTGCGTAAGTTGAAGTGCGAGCAACAGCGCCAGGCATGTTTGCAACACAGTAGTGAACTACGTCATCAACAATGTAAGTCGGATCTGCGTGAGTGGTTGCGTGAGAAGTCTCGAAACAACCGCCTTGGTCGATTGCAACGTCAACAACTGCTGAACCTGGCTTCATCTTAGCGATGTGCTCTTTTGTAACCAGTTTTGGCGCTGCTGCACCAGGGATTAGTACTGCACCAATCACTAGGTCTGCTTCTAGAACATGCTTCTCAATAGCGTCTTCAGTAGAATAAACCACTTTTGCGCGACCTTGGAATTCTTCATCAAGACGACGCAGTGTATCTACGTTACGGTCAAGAATTGTAACATCAGCGCGAAGGCCTACAGCCATACGTGCTGCGTTAGCACCCACAACACCGCCACCAACAACAACAACTTTTGCTGGTTCAACACCAGGAACACCACCAAGAAGAAGACCACAACCACCGTTAGATTTCTCTAATGTTTGTGCACCTGCTTGAATAGACATGCGACCAGCGACTTCAGACATTGGTGCTAATAGTGGCAAGCGACCCATATTATCTGTTACAGTCTCATAGGCTACGCAGACAGCTTTGCTCTTGATAAGCTCTTCAGTTTGTGGAAAATCTGGTGCAAGGTGTAAATAGGTAAATAATATTTGCCCTTCGCGAAGCATAGCTCGCTCGACAGCTTGAGGTTCTTTAACCTTTACAATCATCTCTGCTTTCGCGAAAACGTCAGCAGCAGTAGGAAGAATGGATGCGCCTACAGCGATGTAATCATCGTCTGAAAAACCGATACCAGTACCGGCATTGGTTTCTACAAAAACTTGGTGGCCGTGTGAGATTAGTTCTCTCACGCTAGCTGGGGTCATACCAACGCGGTATTCGTGGTTCTTGATTTCCTTAGGTACGCCAATGATCATCCTGACTCCTCATTTTATTTTGGTTGTTTTATCTATGTGTAGGGTAATTCTGTCGAATTAATATCTAGTATAGATAGGTTCAGATAAAATTTGATACTGAATATTAAAAAGTTGTAGTATATTTTTTTGCAAGGAAGTAATAAGGTGGAATAAAAAATGGCAGACAATTATAAGAAGCCGTCCAAGGAACTAGATCGTATTGACCGCAACATTCTTAATGAGTTGCAAAAAGACGGTCGTATCTCAAACGTTGAACTCTCAAAACGAGTAGGACTTTCTCCAACTCCATGTCTTGAGCGTGTTCGTCGTTTAGAACGTCAAGGTTACATTACTGGGTACACAGCGTTGCTGAACCCACAGTACCTTGATGCTTCACTTTTAGTGTTTGTTGAAATTACGTTGAACCGTGGTGCGCCAGATGTGTTCGAACAATTCAACACCGCTGTGCAGAAACTGGATGACATCCAAGAGTGTCATTTAGTGTCGGGTGATTTTGACTATCTTCTAAAAACACGTGTATCTGATATGGGTGCTTACCGTAAGCTACTGGGTGATACGTTACTTCGTCTACCGGGCGTAAACGACACTCGAACTTACGTAGTAATGGAAGAAGTGAAACAAACCAATCAACTTGTGATTAAAACTCGTTAGTCACAATTGGTGAAATGAAAGAAAGCGGACATTTGTTCCGCTTTCTTGCTTTCTGGAATTGGGTTTTTCTGTTTGATATGGTTAAATCAACAGTAGTTTCATTGAAACGAGCGGCTTTGGCCGCTCGAGATGTTTTTATCCCGTTTAATTATTAAGTTGGTTTATGTTCAAGCAGAGCAGTAATAAAGTAGAAACAATCATTAAAACGAGTGAAGAGCCTCAGTCTCCTCGTTTGAGTGGTTCTCAACGTCTCAAAGAGTGCAGTCTGATTCTCGGTGTTCTCTTCTCTATTCTACTTGCCGTTGCGTTATTAACTTTTAGTCCTGCGGACCCATCATGGTCGCAAACGGCGTGGGGTGGTGACATTCAAAATGCGGGTGGCTACCTAGGTGCTTGGTTGGCGGATACGCTTTTCTTCGTATTCGGTTCTTTGGCTTACCCTTTGCCTATCTTAGTGACGGTTGCTGCGTGGGTATTATTCCGCAAACGTAATGAAGACGAGCAGATCGACTTCATGCTGTGGGGCACTCGCTTACTTGGTCTGACTATCCTAATTCTTACTAGTTGTGGTCTCGCGGATATCAACTTTGACGACATCTGGTACTTTTCATCCGGTGGCGTAGTGGGCGACGTCTTAACAAGCCTTGCTCTTCCAACATTGAATGTTCTTGGTAGTACGCTGGTTCTTCTTTTCTTATGGGGTGCTGGTTTTACTCTATTAACTGGTATTTCTTGGTTAAGCATTGTGGAATGGTTAGGTGAATGTGCCATCAAATTCTTCACGTCTGCTGTTAATAAGGCTCGTGGCCAAGATCAAGAGCTACTAGAGCCTCAGCTAAGAGAATCAGCAGACCGCGATTTAATTGAAGAACGTCATCAAGAGCCGAGTTACCGTGATGTTCCTGCTTTAGAAGATAACAAAGAATCAACAGAGCATGATCCACTAGATCCTGCAATGAGCTTTTCTGCGACCAATGATTCTTCAGACGTGGAGACAAATGCTCGAGATAATACTGCATCGCCGAAGCGTCATTACAACATTCATATGCCTGTCGAAGCTCCAGCGAAGCAAGAAGTTTCTGTTCATGAAGAACCTCAGGTTCAGCCTCAAGCGGTAATTGAATCAGAGCAACCGATCCCTGCTGCGCCTGTTTACCAAGCGCCAGAAGAACCGTTAGAAGAAGGCATTGAGCGCTCTAAACAGTTGAATGCAACGATAGAGCAGCTAGAAAATGCGGCCATGTATGAAGATGATCTAGCAGAACAAGAACAGCTCGACGCGCATGATTCTCAGGTTGCTTACCAACAATACATGCAGAACGAACAACCAGAAGTTAGCCCAGCTCATGCTGACCTTGAAAGTGCTGAACTAGAATTAGATAGCTCACCACAAGTAAATGGCGAATTCGGTGCTGAAGATGTTCAACCTGAATCTTTATACGCTTCACCTATGGGCGAGCCAGAAGCAACAGTGGAAGACGATTTCTCTGCACAACCTTCACCGTTTGATGTGACGGAAGAGCAAAGCTACCAACAGGGTTCAGATTTTGAGTCTGAGCAGACTGAAGCTGAGTTAGTTGGCGCAGCATTAACCGAAGAACAGTTTGAACCTTTCTCTAATCAAGAAGAACATTCAGAGCCTGAACAGCCAACAGCACAAAGCCAAGAGCCAGCTGTTGATCTTCCTTGGGAAGAAGTAACGGAAGAAGAATCTGCGCATCAAGATCAAGATGTCGCCGCATTCCAAAGCATTGTTTCTGAAGCCCAAGCGAATATGGCAGCGACGCAGAATCCGTTCTTGGTTCAACAAGATGTTAATTTACCGAAGCCTGCTGAGCCATTACCCACGCTTGAATTGTTATTCCACCCTGAAAAGCGTGAAACCTTTATTGACCGTGATGCACTAGAGGCAATTGCTCGTCTTGTTGAATCTAAGCTAGCGGATTACAAGATCAAAGCAGACGTTGTCGACATTTTCCCTGGCCCAGTAATCACTCGATTCGAGCTCGATCTGGCTCCGGGCGTGAAAGTAAGCCGTATTTCTGGCCTTTCTATGGACTTAGCGCGTTCACTCTCTGCATTGGCAGTACGTGTCGTAGAAGTGATTCCGGGTAAACCTTATGTTGGCTTAGAACTGCCGAACATGAGTCGCCAAACGGTATTCTTCTCAGATGTAGTTGCTAGCCCTCAGTTCCAAGAAGCGAAATCGCCAACGACAGTGGTTCTAGGACAAGACATCGCTGGTGAAGCGGTCATTGCTGATCTATCGAAAATGCCTCACGTTCTGGTTGCGGGTACAACCGGTTCTGGTAAGTCGGTAGGTGTGAACGTAATGATTCTGAGTATGCTTTACAAAGCATCACCGGAAGATGTTCGATTCATCATGATCGACCCGAAAATGCTTGAGCTATCGGTTTATGAAGGCATCCCTCATCTATTGTCTGAAGTGGTAACCGACATGAAAGATGCGTCGAACGCCCTTCGTTGGTGTGTTGGCGAGATGGAACGTCGTTATAAGCTGATGTCAGCGTTAGGCGTTCGTAATATTAAAGGTTACAACGATAAGCTTAAGATGGCAGCGGAAGCGGGTCACCCAATTCACGATCCGCTGTGGAAGCCGGGCGACAGCATGGACCCTGAAGCGCCATTGCTTGAGAAGCTGCCTTACATTGTGGTTATCGTTGATGAATTTGCCGACCTAATCATGGTGGTTGGTAAGAAGGTTGAAGAACTGATTGCACGTTTGGCACAAAAAGCACGTGCGGCGGGTGTTCACTTGATTCTAGCGACGCAGCGTCCATCTGTGGATGTTATTACCGGCCTTATCAAAGCGAACATTCCAACCCGTGTGGCCTTTACCGTATCAACCAAAACGGACTCACGAACTATCCTTGATCAAGGTGGTGCGGAATCACTATTGGGGATGGGTGATATGCTTTACTTGCCACCGGGTTCTAGCCATACAACTCGTGTTCACGGTGCCTTTGCATCTGATGATGATGTACACGCAGTCGTGAATAACTGGAAAGCGCGTGGTAAGCCAAACTATATTGATGAGATCACCAACGGCGAACAAACCCCAGAAACCTTGCTTCCGGGTGAGAAGATGGAAGGTGATGAAGAGGTCGATCCTCTGTTTGATCAAGTGGTAGAACACGTTGTTCATTCGCGTCGTGGCTCAGTCTCAGGCGTACAACGTCGATTCAAGATTGGCTACAACCGTGCTGCACGTATTGTCGAGCAACTTGAAGCTCAAGGTATCGTAAGTGCTCCAGGCCATAATGGTAACCGAGAAGTCTTAGCACCAGCGCCACCAAAAGATTAGTTCCACTAGGAACTCATACCCATTAAGTCGGTCAAATCGAAAATATGACCGACTTATGTTCTAACAGGATTATTGATGAAAAAAGTATTCGCACTTTTATTTATGAGCTTCTCAGTGTTTGCTTCTCCGAAAGAAGAGTTGAGTAGCCGTTTGGCATTAAACGCAGGCTTCAGCGCTGACTTTAAACAAGTCGTGACCAGCCCTGATGGTGATGTTGTTATGGAAGGTGAGGGCACGGTAGAGATTGCACGCCCAAGCTTGTTCCGCTGGGAGACCACGTTTCCTGATGAAAACTTGTTGGTATCTGACGGCCAAAGCTTGTGGTACTACAGCCCGTTCATTGAGCAAGTGAGCATTTACTGGCAAGAGCAAGCGACATCACAAACACCTTTTGTCCTGCTTACACGTAACCAAGAAAGTGATTGGGATAACTATAATGTGGCGCAAGCGGGTAACCAATTTACGCTAACGCCAACTGCTGTCGATTCTAATCAGGGCGACTTCCAGATTAATATCACCGAAAAGGGCATTGTTCAGGGCTTTAATGTGATTGAACAAGATGGTCAAAAAGGTGAGTTTACCTTTATCAATGTTGACTTGGGTAAACCTGCAGCAGACCGCTTTACTTTTGTGGCACCGGAAGGTGTCGAGGTCGACGACCAAAGAAACTGATCTAAAAAGCAGATCGTTTGGTAGTACGTCGATAGGCATCAATGCCATCAACGAATCAAGAGATTGCAATTGAGTAATTACAGCTTAGATTTTGCGGGGGACGAAGATTTTCGTCCCCTTGCTGCTCGTATGAGACCGGAAACTGTCGAACAGTACATCGGCCAGCAGCATATATTAGGCCCAGGTAAACCACTTCGCAGAGCATTGGAAGCGGGCCATATCCACTCGATGATTTTGTGGGGGCCTCCGGGCACCGGTAAAACGACGTTAGCGGAAGTGGCAGCAAACTATGCCAATGCTGAAGTAGAACGTGTATCGGCGGTAACTTCGGGCGTAAAAGACATCCGTATTGCGATTGATAAAGCGCGTGAGAACAAGCAAGCAGGGCGCAGAACTATCCTGTTTGTGGACGAAGTCCATCGCTTTAACAAAAGTCAGCAAGATGCTTTTCTGCCTCATATCGAAGATGGCACCGTGACCTTTATTGGTGCGACGACAGAAAACCCCTCTTTTGAATTGAACAACGCTTTGTTGTCACGTGCGCGTGTCTATAAACTGACGTCCCTGAATACAGATGATATTTCTCTCGTTATTCGCCAAGCGATTGAAGACAAGCAACGCGGGTTAGGTGATGTGCCTGCTGATTTTGCTGATAATGTTTTAGATCGCCTTGCAGAATTGGTTAACGGTGACGCACGTATGTCGCTTAACTACCTTGAACTGCTGTATGACATGGCAGAAGATAACGATAAAGGCGAGAAAGCGATAACCTTGCAGTTGTTGGCTGAAGTGGCTGGTGAGAAAGTCGCTCGTTTCGATAACAAGGGTGATATTTGGTACGACCTAATCTCCGCGGTTCATAAGTCAATTCGTGGCTCAAACCCTGATGCGGCCTTGTACTGGTCAGCACGAATGATTGCTGCGGGTTGTGATCCTTTGTATATCGTTAGACGCTTGCTGGCGATTGCTTCTGAAGATATTGGCAACGCTGACCCAAGAGCAATGCAGGTTGCGATGTCGGCGTGGGATTGCTTCACTCGCATTGGCCCAGCCGAAGGGGAGCGTGCGATTGCGCAGGCGGTTGTTTATCTTGCGTGTGCACCAAAGAGTAACGCCGTTTACACCGCGTGGAAGCAAGCTCTAACAGATGCTCACAATCTTCCTGAATATGAAGTCCCTCATCATTTGCGAAATGCACCGACAACTTTGATGAAGGACATGGGCTACGGGCAAGAATACCGTTATGCTCATGACGAACCAGGAGCCTACGCGGCGGGTGAAAAGTATCTGCCTCCTGAAATGGGAGAGAAGCAATACTATTTCCCAACAAAACGAGGCTTAGAGACCAAAATTGGCGAGAAGCTAGATTATCTGGCGGATTTGGACGCAAAAAGCCCACAAAAACGCTATGAAAAGTAGTCTTTTTTGGATATCGTTACCTAGTCATAAAATTTCAATTAAATCGTTATAAATTGGTCGAAATAGCACCAGTTTTAGGGGTTTAGCAGTGATTCAGTAGCAAACTACTGAATATTCAAATAACTAAAGCATAGGATTAGCAATGCTGGATTCTAAATTACTTCGAGCTGAGCTGGATGAAACAGCGGCAAAATTAGCACGTCGAGGCTTCACCCTTGATGTAGAGACAATTCGTGAACTTGAAGAAAAACGTAAGTCCCTTCAGATGAAAACTGAAGAGCTACAAGCGTTACGTAACTCTCGATCGAAGTCCATTGGTCAAGCGAAAGCAAAAGGCGACCATGAAGAAGCTGAGCGTATCCTTGCTGAAGTAGGCAACTTAGGCGCAGAACTAGACCAAGCTAAAGTAGCATTGGCTGACCTTCAATCTGAGCTAGAAACGATCACAATGTCTATTCCTAACCTACCTGATGCAGAAGTGCCAGATGGTAAAGACGAAGATGACAACGTAGAAGTTTCTCGTTGGGGTCAACCTAAGACTTACGACTTTGAAGTGAAAGATCACGTCGATCTTGGCGAAATGTCTGGCGGTCTTGATTTTGCTAGCGCAGTTAAAATCTCTGGTTCTCGTTTCATCGTGATGAAAGGCAAGTTTGCACGCCTACACCGTGCTATTGCTCAGTTCATGCTGGACCTTCACACTGATGAGCACGGCTACACAGAAATGTACGTACCGTACCTAGTGAACCACGATAGCCTTTACGGTACTGGTCAACTTCCTAAGTTCGGCGAAGACTTGTTCCACACAAGCCCGCTAACTGAGCAAGTAAGTGACGTACCTCTTAAGACTCTATCACTTATCCCTACTGCGGAAGTACCGGTAACGAACATGGTTCGTGACACGATTACTGATGAAGCTGAACTGCCACTTAAGATGACAGCTCACACGCCATGTTTCCGTTCTGAAGCGGGTTCTTACGGTCGTGACACTCGTGGTCTTATCCGTATGCACCAATTCGACAAAGTTGAATTAGTACAAATCACTAAGCCAGAAGACTCAATGGCAGCGCTTGAAGAGCTAACTGGCCACGCTGAGAAAGTACTTCAACTTCTAGAGCTTCCTTACCGTAAAGTGATTCTATGTACAGGTGACATGGGCTTCGGTTCTGCGAAAACTTACGACTTAGAAGTATGGGTTCCAGCACAAGAGACTTACCGTGAGATTTCTTCTTGTTCAAACATGTGGGATTTCCAAGCGCGTCGTATGCAAGCTCGTTTCCGTCGTAAAGGCGAGAAAAAACCTGAACTTGTACACACACTAAACGGTTCTGGTCTTGCTGTTGGTCGTACTATGGTTGCTATCCTTGAGAACAACCAAGAAGCTGATGGCCGTATTGCAATCCCAGCAGTACTTCAGCCATACATGGGCGGCGTAACGCACATCGGTTAATGCCAATTTAGGTAAATCAAATTTAGATTAATCTGACTTGCCAAAATATTTAAAAGGCTTTGCTGTAATGGCAAAGCCTTTTTCGTATCTGAAGCTTACCCAAGTAGAAGCTGTATAAAGAGAAGCTACATAAAAGAGAAGCTCGCTTTGGTTGCTTCGTCTGCTTGCTTACAAGCTAATAACGCCTTTCGATAGTAATTTTGATAATTGTTTTTGGTCAGTTCATCAAGCGTATAAAGTTGAGTGACCACACCATCACATTTTTGAATAATCGTTGAAACCTGTTTCGCACCCATTGCGTCAGGCCAAATAACAGAGAGCAGTTTGACGATGTTCATGCATACGTTTTTGATCATCGGGCATCGCTTGTGAATCTCTAAATAAGCGACCAGTATCTGTTTATAATCCGACGAAGCCTGCTTAATGCTGACGTTGCTCTGTTTGAGCCATTCCATCTTTTCTGCGTTACGGCGTTTCATCTCACTGCACATGGTCATTTGGCTAGAAACAACGGTTTCGTTCGCCGTTTGGATGATCATCATGCCACAGCGGCTCTCTGCGACTTTAAACTCATTCTCACAACTCATTCTGTCTAACAACCAGGTGTGGTGATAGATAACCGGGAATGCATTAAAGCTATTTCTGTCATGCAGTGCAGTCAAAATAGTCACCGCTTTTTGGTACTGTTTTGATTCCATTGCTATGTGTGCTGCAATGAGTGCTAAATCCGTTTGAAGACCTGCTCTTGCCTCTGTAGGGATTTTCGAAATCAGATAGTTTACTTGATCGAGTGTTGCTTTATTATTGCTCTCACCAGATGCGCAATAGAGCAAAAATCGAATATGGTTGAGCTTCATATAGAGGTTATCTCGAAAGGTATCTCTATTGATCTGCACATAGTTCTGATAGTGAACCAACGCCGTCTTGGTATCATTCACGGAGAGACACAGATTTGCGATTGCCAGTTCCCTTTCTGAGTTACCCGGTGTGAGTTCACTTGCCAATTTAAAATGGGCAATCGCAGCAGGAACTTTATTACTGATAAGGTTCACTTGAGCTGCTTGGTCGCGATACAAGGTGCTGGTGGGTGCCGAATCAATCAAGCTTTCGATCATTTGTTGTGCTTCATTGATCTGACCTAAATTCGCAAGGCTGTTTGCTAGACCCGCTTGAGCCCAATCAAAACTGCCTTCATCAAGCGCCTTCTCATATACGTTCTTTGCTTCTTCGTAAAGCTTAAGCTTTGACAAAAAGCTTCCGCGAAATTGCTGGATGGTCGTAAAATATTCAGGATGAAAGGCGATCAGCTCTTCGCAGAACTCAAGTCCGGCTTCATAGTCATTTTCTCGTTCGGCCTTATAGATTTTTTGTAGCACCAGCTTCTTTTTTAAAGAGCTTGTAATACGTTGTTTTAAGGTCTCACGATTGAATGGTTTTAATAAATAATTATCTGGTCGAAGCTCTAAAATAGGGCGGATTGATAAAGCGGAATTCTCACCTGTAACCAGAATAAATATTCCATCGTCTTTCAATCTATTCGATTGTTTAAGCTCTTCAAACAGCTGCTTGCCATTGATGGTGTTACCAAAGTTGTAGTCACAGATAATCACATCAAAAGTCGTCTCGCTTGTTATCGTCATAGCGATGCGAGGGGATTTAGCAATTGAAATCATTCGCTCTGAAAAGCCGATATGAATCAACATATTGCGGATGGTTGATAGCACGATCGATGAGTCGTCAACGATAAGTACATTGAGTTGGTTTAATTTCATGTTTACTTTAAATTATTTACTGACGTGAATTCCGCAGCGATTACGGGTTGCTTTGCTGTCTTGCTCGATCGACAAAACAGAAAAGCTCTGTTTCTACCAAGTTGATACAAGCTTTCGTTAATATTTATTATCTAAGTACAGTCGAATTAAATTAGCTGATTTGATTCTAGAATGAAATCGAATGAGGAAGCACATCATAATATCCGACAAAAAAATGGCTTGTATTTTAAGCGGCTATTGACCCGATAGGTAACACTCTTTTGCTAATTGTTTTTATGGAGAGGATTAAATTTATTTGTGAGATTCTTCAGTGTGGAATCATAGATAAAATATCAGATTGAGATGTTTTTATTGACTGTCTGATTATTTGCCTTGTGAGTAAGCCACCTTTAGTACTCTAAAGGCGGCGTATCAGCTTATATACTTATAAGTTTTCGGAATTTCTATTTAGCTTTGTTTATATCAATTTGACTTGAAGCAAGCAGATTGTTGCAGAGCTTTATCAATTGCAGAGACCAGTTGCTCGATATGCGTAGGTTCGCTGATAAATGGAGGCATCATATAAATTAGCTTACCAAACGGACGGATCCAAACGCCTTGCTCTACAAAGTGAGCTTGGATGGTTTCCATATCGACAGGTGTGTGGGTTTCAACGACGCCAATCGCGCCCAACCAGCGAACGTCTTTGACAATATCATGCTCTCGCAACGGTGGTAGCATCTCAGAGAAAAGCTGTTCAATCTGCTGAGTCTGATTTTTCCAATGACCTTGCTCGATGATGGATAAACTTGCCGCACCGACTGCGCAAGCCAATGGGTTGCCCATAAAGGTTGGCCCGTGCATAAAGCAGCCCGCTTCACCGCCACATACCGTGTCAGCAACTTCTTTACTCGCAAGCGTCGCTGACAATGTCATATAGCCACCAGTTAAAGCCTTGCCTACGCATAAGATGTCCGGTTGAACATCGGCATGCTCGCAAGCGAACAGTTTCCCTGTGCGGCCAAATCCGGTCGCAATCTCATCCAAGATCAGCAATACGTTGAACTCATCACACAGTAAGCGCACTTGTTTTAGGAACTCAGGGTGGTAGATGCGCATACCGCCAGCACCTTGCACGATTGGCTCTAAGATCACGGCTGCGACTTCTTGATGGTGTGCTGCCAGCTTTTCTCGAAAGCTATCGATGTCACTTGAGTTCCACTCATCCCAAAAGCCTGTTTTTGGCGAATCAGCGAAAATATGTTCCGGTAAAAAGCCTTTGTAGAGGTTGTGCATCGAGTTGTCAGGGTCGGTCACTGACATCGCCGCAAAGGTATCACCGTGATAGCCATCTCTTAGTGTGAGGAATTTTGAACGAGGTTGTCCTTTAGCGTGCCAATATTGCAGTGCCATCTTGAGGCTAACTTCTACGGCTACTGAACCTGAATCGGCCAAAAATACATGCTCAAGATTACTTGGCGCGAGATTCAAAAGCTTCTTACATAAATCGATAGCGGGTTGGTGGGTGATGCCACCAAACATAACGTGTGAAACCTTATCGATTTGGCTGTGAGCTGCAGCATTTAGCTCAGGGTGATTGTAGCCGTGGATGGTTGACCACCAAGATGACATACCATCAATAATTCGTTTCCCGCCTTCTAATTCTAGGTAAACACCGTCTGCGTTGGTGACTGGGTAGCAGGTCAGAGGTGTTAACGTTGATGTGTAGGGATGCCAGATATGCTGGCGATCAAAGGCGAGATCCATAGTAACTTCCATTCTTGGTGTGATTAAAAAATAACCAGATGTAAACTTTTGATATTATCAATGTGTTGACAGTCTAAAGCTTGTCGGTAGACTAGCCAAGCATAAATGCAATCTCTATTGATCGAGATGAAACATCAAATAATAAAAAAAGGATCGACACGTGGAAGTTCGTCATGACTGGACAGTTGCTGAAGTAACAGCGCTGCTTGAAAAACCGTTTATGGATTTAATGTTTGAAGCTCAAGTGGTTCATAGACAATACCAAGAGCACAACCACGTGCAGGTGAGTACGCTTCTATCGATTAAGACCGGTGCTTGTCCTGAAGATTGTAAGTACTGTCCTCAAAGTGCTCACTACCGAACGGATGTCGACAAAGAACGCCTAATGGAAGTAGAGCGTGTTTTGGATGCGGCGCAAAAAGCCAAGAACGCAGGCTCGACTCGTTTCTGTATGGGCGCGGCGTGGAAAAACCCGAAAGAACGCGATATGCCTCACCTGACTGATATGATCAAAGGTGTGAAAGGTATGGGTCTAGAAACGTGTATGACACTAGGTATGTTAACGCCAGATCAAGCCGGCGAGCTAGCGGATGCAGGTTTGGATTACTACAACCATAACCTTGATACGTCTCCTGAGTTTTACGGCAGCATCATCACCACTCGTACATACCAAGATCGTTTAGATACGTTATCTCACGTGCGCGATGCCGGTATGAAGATCTGTTCTGGTGGCATTATTGGTATGGGCGAAAGTACCAATGACCGTGCAGGTTTGCTGGTAGAGCTAGCGAACCTTCCTGTGCACCCTGAGAGTGTGCCGATCAATATGCTCGTAAAAGTGAAAGGCACACCGATGGAAAACGTCGATGATGTTGAATCTTTTGACTTCATTAAGTTAATTGCGATTGCTCGTATCATGATGCCAATGTCTGCGGTTCGTCTATCTGCAGGTCGCGAGAATATGAATGAACAGATGCAGGCGATGTGCTTCATGGCTGGCGCGAACTCTATCTTCTACGGTTGTAAGCTACTGACTACGCCAAACCCAGATGAAGACACGGACATGCAGCTGTTTAAGAAGTTAGGTATCAACAGCCAACAAGTGGCTCAGAAGCCTGATGAAATTCAAGAAAACGAACTGTTAGATCAAGTGGTGGAGCGCGTTGCTGCTCGTCCAACGAAAGATGACATGTTCTACGATGCCACTGTTTAAATCCCGTATCAAAGATGCCCTTGTTCAACGCCGTGAACAGGGGCTAACTCGTCAACTCAAGGTACTCGAAAACAGTAATGGCTCTTTGCTTACTTGCGAAGGCTCTCGCTTTATTAATTTTTCGAGTAATGATTACCTAGGTTTGGCGAACGCCCCTGAATTGGTGGAGGCGTGGCAAGCGGGGCTTTCTCAGTATGGTGCTGGCAGTGCGGCATCGCCATTGGTCACGGGTTTTAGTCCTGCTCATCGAAATTTAGAGACTCAGCTGTGTGAATGGCTTGGCTTTGAACGCGCCATTCTCTTTAGTTCTGGTTTCAGTGCTAACCAAGCCTTGTTGTTTTCTCTGCTCGAAAAAGACGACTCTCTGTTACAAGACAAACTTAACCACGCCTCTTTGATGGAAGCGGGGATGCTTTCTCCTGCAACCATGAAACGCTTTAAGCACAATGACACGCAACATTTAGAGTCGCTATTGAGCCGCTCTTCGCAATCGTTAGTCGTGACAGAAGGTGTGTTTAGCATGGATGGCGACCAAGCGCCTCTCAGTCAGATATCTAACCTGACCCATCAATACGACAGTTGGTTGGCGGTTGATGATGCCCACGGTATTGGCGTATTAGGTGATAAAGGGGCTGGGAGTTGCAGTGCGGCACAAATCTCACCCGATATTCTAGTCGTCACTTTTGGTAAAGCATTTGGCCTATCTGGTGCTGCTGTTTTGTGTTCGTCAGAAGTCGGTGACTATCTAACTCAGTTTGCTCGTCATCATGTTTACTCTACGGCAATGCCACCCTCACAAGTGGTAGCTTTGTCTCATGCCTGTCAGATGATTCAAACTCAAGAATGGCGCCGAGAAAAGCTGATCGAATTAGGGGCTCTCTATGCAGAGCAGATGAGAGGCTTGAAAGGCTTTGTGGATACTCAGACTCCGATTAAGCCATTTGTGATAGGTGAAGCTCAGGCGGCATTATCTATCGCTGAAGAGTTAAAGAAAAATCAAGTTTGGGTGACCGCAATAAGGCCGCCAACCGTTCCTGGAGGAACCGCTCGGTTACGAATCACGTTAACGGCTAACCATAGCCATGAACAGATTCTCCAGTTAACCAGGTCGTTGCATCAAGCCATTGAACGAAACATCGACTCAGGCATTAAATCGGGTATCCATCCAAGCTTTGAATCAAATAAAGAGGCTCAGTAAATGTCACAAGAAGCAGTAGTGCATAATTACGTTGGCCAAGATAAGAGTGCGATTGCTGAAGCCTTTGGTAAAGCGGCAACAACCTATGACAAACACGCTGAATTTCAGCGAGATGTTGGCCACCGATTATTGGATAAATTACCCTGCGATCTATCAGGCTTTAAGGTGCTGGATCTAGGTTGTGGTACCGGCTATTTCTCAGAGCAACTTGTAAAACGAGGCGCCGAAGTGGTTTGCGCTGATCTTTCTGTTGGAATGTTAGCAACAGCAGAGAAGCGGTGTGGTGCATCTGTCTCTTTATATAAACAAGCCGATGCCGAACAATTGCCGTTTGAAGATGGGTGTTTTGACATCGTTTTCTCTAGCCTTGCGTTGCAATGGTGTGACGACTTGTCGTCGCCTTTGAGAGAGATGAAGCGTGTTACAGCGGTTGGTGGGCGTGTTATTTTCTCAACTTTGCTTGATGGGTCACTGTTTGAGTTGAAAAAGTCATGGTCCAAAATTGACGCACATCAACACGTTAACCATTTTATTACAATCAATCAGGTAAAAATTGCGTTAGCGCAATCTAGCTGTACGGTTCATCAACTAGACTTGCCCACCATCACCGTTTGGTACGACACTGCGTTTGAACTGATGCGCGACCTTAAAGGCATCGGCGCTAATCACGTAAGTGGTCGCTCACAGGGTTTAACAAGTCGCAGCATGTTGCAGCTTGTTGAACGGGAATATCGAGAGTTTAAAAACCATCAAGGTTTCTTGCCAGCAACATATCAAGTTTGTTTAGGGGTTATTCAATTATGATTGATGCATTATTTATTGCAGGTACGGATACCGAAGTGGGAAAAACTGTGGTTTCAAAAGCGATTCTTCAAGCTTTGGCCGCACAAGATTTATCGACAATTGGTTATAAGCCAGTTGCTGCAGGGTGTGAGAAATACCCTGAAGGTTTACGTAATAGTGATGCTCTGCATCTTCAAGAAGCGGCGACGCAAGATATTGCTTACGAAGACGTAAACCCGTATGCACTATTGTTACCGTCATCGCCTCACATCGCTGCGAAGCATGACGGTGTGGTGATTGATGAAGCCGTATTATCTGCAAAGCTGAAAGAGCATAAGCAAAACTCTGACATCGTGTTAGTTGAAGGTGCTGGTGGTTGGCGTGTACCGGTTTCAGATGATGAATATCTGTCTAGCTGGGTTAAAAAAGAGCAGCTGCCAGTAGTACTTACTGTGGGTATTAAACTTGGTTGTTTGAGCCACGCTCTATTAACGGCAGAAGCGATTCGTGCTGACGGCCTAAACCTAGTAGGCTGGGTCGCAAACCGTATCAATCCAGGTACTGAGCACTACGCAGATATTATTGCGATGCTTGAAGATAAGCTAGGTGCGCCAAAATTAGGTGAAATCCCTTACGTACCAAAAGCGAAGTCTAAGAACATTGGCAAGTACATTGATGTGCAGCCTTTGCTTGCGCTTTAATTATCACGCTATGTACTAAATAAGAAAAGGGCTGCGATTGCAGCCCTTTTGCTATTTTAAGCCTTTAGACCTTGAGTTGATAAACAACCGATCTTTTAATAAACAAGCTTAGAATTAATGTTCTTTCGTCAGTCCCATTAAAGCTTGCTGAGTTTCTGTGATTTTTGTCTGTGCCGTTTGCGGTGTTAGGATTCCAATCTGCTTTTTCGCTTCTTCTTCAGTAATCCCTAGGTGACAGCACAGTAAATCGATAGCCATTTGAGTGTTAGTACCTTCAACCATGATCCTTCCCTTTTTGTACATGGACTAGCCAATAAATCATCTGAAGTCACTGTAAACGGATTGTTATATCGACACCATACGACTTAGGTCTAATAGAGTGGATTTAATTCGGATATGGTCTCGTAATCAAATGTTGCAATTTAATGCTTAACCTTGTTTTCTTAATCTAAGACTATATGTATAAGTAAGTATAAGTCTCAAGGTTGGAATCTATTGCTGTCTGCCTTGTCTATAACAATAAGTTTTATAAAAACAGCTTTCATGCGGAGATAAGTAATGAAGCGAGTAATGTTGTTCCTTGCAACCAACCTAGCGGTTGTATTGGTACTAAGTGTTGTTCTTAATATTGTATACGCAGTTACAGGTATGCAACCCGGTAGCCTCTCAGGCTTATTGGTGATGGCTGCGGTATTTGGTTTTGGCGGCTCATTCATTTCATTAATGATGTCGAAGAAAATGGCGCTACGCTCTGTAGGCGGCATGGTCATTGAAAGCCCACGTAACGAAACAGAACATTGGTTGATGGAGACGGTAAGCCGTCAATCTCAACAAGTTGGTATTGGTATGCCAACAGTGGCGATCTACGATTCGCCAGACATCAACGCATTTGCAACTGGCGCTAAGCGTGATGATTCATTGGTCGCAGTATCAACGGGTCTTCTGCACAGTATGACGCGTGACGAAGCTGAAGCGGTATTAGCTCACGAAGTTAGCCACATCGCGAATGGTGACATGGTGACCATGACTCTAATGCAAGGTGTTGTGAACACGTTCGTTATCTTCCTGTCTCGTTTCATCGCCAACATTGTTGCGTCGAATGACAACGAAGAAGAGGGTGGCAGCAACATGATGGTGTACTTCGGTGTATCTATGGTGCTGGAACTGGTATTTGGTTTCCTAGCGAGCTTCATTACCATGTGGTACAGCCGCCATCGTGAGTTCCATGCTGATGCAGGTGCAGCGCACTTGGTAGGTAAAGAGAAGATGATTGCAGCGCTAGAGCGTCTAAAGGTGAGCCACGAGCCACAACTAGAAGGTTCTATGATGGCGTTTGGTATCAACGGTAAGAAGTCTCTAACTGAGCTTCTAATGAGCCACCCGCCGCTAGATAAGCGTATTGCTTCTCTACGTAACATGTAATCTCTAATACAAGCTGCTGTCGTTAAGCGGCAATGTGTATTCTAAAGGCTTCCTTCGGGAGGCCTTTTTTGTACTTGCTGCTTAAGAAAAGGAACGGATGTCTGTCTAATGCGGTTTGCAGTATTTGAATGGGGGAGGCTAGTTGGAAGAAGTCAGGCTAGATTGACGACGGTTGTTTTACTTAGGGACTACTGTTCGAAACATTTGTTCTACACAACAAAAAGGCTTCCACGTGGGAAGCCTTTGTTTATTCGTTTGTTCGAATCTTACAGCTTGTCAGTCAGCTCGATTGCTTGACCGATGTAGTTCGCTGGTGTCATCTCTTTCAGGCGAACTTTCTCGTCTGCAGGGATTTCAAGACCGTCGATGAATGCACGCATGCCTTCGCCATCTACACGCTTACCACGAGTTAGCTCTTTTAGCTTCTCGTATGGTTTCTCGATACCGTAACGACGCATTACTGTTTGTACTGGTTCAGCCAGTACTTCCCAGTTCTTGTCTAGTTCAGCAAGTAGCGCTTCACGGTTAACTTCTAGCTTGCTAATACCTTTCAGAGTTGAAGTGTATGCAATGATTGCGTAGCCAACACCAACACCTAGGTTACGAAGAACCGTAGAGTCAGTTAGGTCACGTTGCCAGCGAGAAACTGGAAGTTTTTGTGCAAGGTGGCTAAATACTGCGTTAGCTAGACCAAGGTTGCCTTCAGAGTTTTCGAAGTCAATTGGGTTAACTTTATGCGGCATTGTAGAAGAACCGATTTCGCCAGCAATAGTCTTCTGCTTGAAGTGACCAAGAGCGATGTAGCCCCAAACGTCACGGTCGAAGTCTAGAAGGATCGTGTTGAAACGAGCAACAGCGTCGAATAGCTCAGCGATGTAATCGTGAGGTTCGATTTGAGTTGTGTACGGGTTCCAAGTTACGCCAAGAGATTCAGTGATGAACTCTTCGCTGAATTGGTGCCATTCAACTTCAGGGTATGCAGAAAGGTGAGCGTTGTAGTTACCTACAGCACCGTTGATTTTCGCTAGGATCTCAACGCTTTCGATTTGCTTGAATTGACGTTCCATACGGTACGCAACGTTAGCCATCTCTTTACCCATAGTAGAAGGAGAAGCTGGCTGACCGTGTGTACGAGAAAGAAGAGGAATATCACGGTACTCGTTCGCAAGAGCTTTGATAGCATCGATTACGTTGCGAATTTCTGGAAGAATCACTGTGTCACGAGCTTCTTTAAGCATAAGCGCGTGAGATGTGTTGTTGATGTCTTCAGAAGTACATGCAAAGTGAATGAATTCGTTAACTGCGTGAAGCTCAGGAACGCCAGCAACTTTCTCTTTCAAGAAGTATTCAACCGCTTTAACGTCGTGGTTTGTCGTGCGCTCAATCTCTTTGATACGCAGAGCATCTTCTTCGCTGAAGTTAGCGGCTAGTTCATCAAGAAACTGGTTAGCTTCTGCACTGAACGCTGGTACTTCTTTGATTGCATCAGTTGCTGCAAGCTTTTGTAACCAACGAATTTCAACGATAGAGCGGTACTTTAGTAGTCCAAACTCACTAAAGATGCTGCGTAATGCAATAGTCTTACTTCCGTAACGGCCGTCTACTGGTGAAACAGCAGTCAATGCTGACAGTTCCATGGTGTTCTCCTGAATTGAGTTTTCTAAATTTTGAGAGGTTTATACCAGTAACAATCTCAATTGTCACGCACATTGCGCAATCGTTTGCGTGAGAGTTGTGTTGATACAAAAAACAAGCTCGCGACGAGGCGCGAGCTAATAAATTACATTCGAGCTAGTAGGATTTGAGCCTGCTCGATCATCTTCTTGCGACCGAAGATAAGATGGCGGCGTTTACCACCAACCTGGCGCCAAAGAACAGCGCTTCGAATTCCTGACAAAAGGAGTGCACGAACTTTGTGCTGGCTCGATGTCTGTTGAAGTACTGCTGGTGTGCCAGATACCTGAATACGTGGACCAATAGGGCTCACAACATCAAGGTAGATGCTCGCTAGGTTGCTGATCATTTGCTCGTCAAACAGATCAAAATGTTCAGTTTGGCGTTCTGCAGTTTGAATGCGATCGCCAAGCTGAGACATAGAGTCATTACGAGAAGATAGCTTACGTTCAAGAGCCATCAAGCTGATGATGTAGCGCGTAATATCGCTACCAGCTGGAGTACTATCGATACCTTTTACTAAGCACTCAAGGCCAAGCTTTAGGTTCGCTTCACGTCCAAATACGCCCACGGTGTTCGCCGGGTTGGTATTTAAAATAGCATTGAGTGAAGCTTCGAAGGCATCTTTATCACAATGGCCGTCTTTCGCTACTTGTTGAACCAAAGCCACAGCTTGGCAAATTCCGGCGAAAGCAATAGTACGGTCATAAAGTGTATTAGCCACGTAGTAACTCCTAGTTGTCTTCTATCGTTTGTTGTTCGTCGATTTGATTAAATGCGCTTTTCGATGATACCGCCACCAAGACAAACGTCGTCTAGGTAGAACACTGCCGATTGACCTGGGGTCACAGCAATCTGTGGTTCATCAAAAATAACCTTAATGTTCTCATCATCAATTGGGATGATTGTACAAGGAATATCGGTTTGACGGTAACGTGTTTTTACCGTGCATGTCATAACTTCAGTAATTGGTGTGCGATTTACCCAGTGAAGCTGAGAAGCGATCAAACCTTCTGATTTTAAAAGAGGGTGGTCTTTACCTTGTACTGCGATCAGAACATTACGCTTCAGATCTTTTTCACCAACAAACCATGGTTCTTCGTTACCGCCGCCACCTTTAGTGCCGCCAATATGAAGGCCTTTACGCTGACCTAGCGTGTGGTACATCAAACCTTGGTGTTGACCAATCACTTGGCCTTCAGGTGTTTCGATGTTACCCGGCTGTGCTGGTAGGTATTTGCCTAGGAACTCCGTGAACTTGCGCTCACCGATAAAGCAGATGCCTGTTGAATCTTTCTTCTTCGCTGTGATCAAGTCTTGCTCTTCAGCAATACGTCGCACTTCTGGCTTCTCTAATTCACCGACAGGGAATAGGCTGCGTGCCACTTGATCTGAGCTTAGCGTGTATAGGAAATAGCTTTGGTCTTTGTTGCTGTCTAGACCGCGTAGCATTTCTGGTTTTACGCCAGCATCAAGCTCTTCTTGAGTTGGGAAAGTACGACGAACGTAGTGACCCATCGCAATGTAGTCTGCGTCTAGCACTTCATCCGCAAACTCTAAGAATGCTTTGAATTTGATTTCTTTGTTACAAAGAATATCTGGGTTAGGTGTACGACCTGCCTTGTACTCTTCAAGGAAGTATTCGAATACGTTGTCCCAGTATTCTGCAGCAAAGTTGATAGTGTGAAGGTGGATACCTAGTTTGTCACATACCGCTTGAGCATCAGCAAGATCTTCAGCTGCCGTGCAGTATTCTTCGTTATCGTCTTCTTCCCAGTTTTTCATGAAAAGGCCTTCTACCTGATAGCCTTGTTGCTGAAGAAGATACGCCGATACTGACGAATCTACACCGCCGGACATACCGACAATTACTTTCTTTTCGCTGTTTCCAGAGCTGATATCTGACATGTCTAAACACCGTTACTATTACTTGGTCGCAGATTCTAACAGAAAGAGAAACGCCGTGACAGATCCGAGACCGGAATCACAGTTTCATTTGCACAAATAGTGCGCTGACTTTGTTAGAGAATCGCATGAGAGCGAGGTGAGTCGCTAGGATGTCAGAAGTATATGTGGCATAGTCGCTCGAAATCCAAGACCTGAGATAAAAAAATGTCTGAACAAAACGAATTTATGCAAGAAGAAGAGCTGATTGAGATTATCGAGAACCAGCTTGAAGATGGCGAACCAGTGAAAGTGAAAGAGACGTTGATGCGTTTAATGATGACTGGCACTCCTCGTGAAGAGGCAATTGCGGCTATGGCATGTGCACTGGCAATTGAAGTATTTGACGTTATGAAAAACGGCGCGGAGTTTAACCAAAAACGTTACGCAGAGCATTTGGGGATGCTGCCTGATTTAAGCTTTATGGAAGGCGAATAAAAAAAACCTTCAGCAAACGTTTGCTATAGTTTGAAAGATTGCCGCGTTAAATATAGCGCGGTAGAATCCGCCACCTATTTCCCCTTGACTTAGACTAGCCCTATGAAATTCCCTGGACAACGTAAATCAAAGCACTACTTTCCGGTTCACGCTCGTGATCCTCTAGTGAGCCAAGCTCAAAGCAGTAAAAGAATGTCACGCACTCATATTATCGGTATTGACCAAACATTGGTGGATATTGAAGCAAAGGTGAGTTCTGAACTTATTGAGAAGTATGGTTTGAGCAAGGGACATTCACTGGTTATTGGCGACGCAGCCGCTGAATCTTTATATCAAGAATTAAAAGAACAGTGCCTGATTACCAATGAATACGCTGGTGGCACAATTGGTAACACATTACACAACTATTCAGTGCTAGCGGATGACCGATCTACACTGTTAGGTGTAATGAGCCAAGATATTAAGATTGGTAGTTACGGTTACCGCTATTTATGTAATACATCAAGCAGAATGGATCTGAACCATTTACAAGGGGTAGATGGCGCAATTGGTCGCTGCTTTGCATTAATTACAGAAGACGGTGAACGTACTTTCGCAATTAGCGAAGGACAAATGAACCAATTAAAACCAGAAAGCATTCCTGAAAAAATCTTCAAAAGTGCTTCTGCTTTAGTCTTAACCGCTTATTTAGTTCGTTGTAAGCCAGGCGACCCTATGCCTGAAGCAACAATGAAAGCGATCGAATACGCGAAGAAATACGATGTGCCAGTCGTGCTTACACTAGGTACTAAGTTCGTTATTCAAGATGATCCAGAATTCTGGAAAGATTTCCTTGAGCAACACGTAACGGTTGTTGCAATGAATGAAGACGAAGCTGAAGCATTAACGGGTGAAAGCGATCCACTGGCTGCATCAGATAAAGCGTTAGAGTGGGTAGACCTTGTTCTATGTACTGCGGGACCTGTTGGCCTATTTATGGCTGGTTATACAGAAGATGCAGCTAAGCGTGAAACGTCACTGCCTTTACTTCCAGGTTCAATTGCTGAATTCAACCGTTTTGAATTTAGCCGTCCTGCGCATAAAGATTTATGTGAAAACCCAACTAAAGTGTATTCGCACATTGCGCCATACATGGGTGGTCCAGAAAAGATCAAAAACACTAACGGTGCAGGTGATGCTGCGTTATCAGCTTTATTACATGATATGGCTGCTAATAAGTACCACAAAGAAAACGTGCCAAACTCAAGTAAGCACCAACATTCATTCTTGACGTACTCTTCGTTCTCACAAGTTTGTAAATATTCTAACCGTGCAAGCTATGAAGTGTTGGTTCAACACTCTCCACGTTTATCTCGAGGCCTTCCTGAAAGAGAAGATAGCCTAGAAGAAGCGTACTGGGAAAGATAAGTTACTTTCTTTAATCAGTAGTACTATCAGTATCAGTTGGTTTCTAATACTGATAGTACAAATATAAAAAAGGCTCCGAAAGGAGCCTTTTTTGTTTCTGAATATATTGAAGTCGTAAATAATACTTTGGTCGACTTAAATATTAATTCTATTGCTTAGCGTGTAATTGGTTACTACACTAAGTAAACTAAATGTTTAGATAGCAAACTCTTCTAGAGATTTACCAGCATCTAGCTGTTCTTGGATAGCTGAAGGCGTACGGCCTTGACCTGTCCAAGTCTTCTCGTCGCCGTTTGCGTCTACGTATTTGTATTTCGCTGGGCGAGGAGCGCGTTTAGCTTTTGTTGTTTTAGATTTTGCTTCACCAGAAAGTGCAGCAATAAGATCGGCAACATCAATTCCGTCTTTTGCAATTTGTTCAGCAATAGCAGAAAGCTTAGCTTCTTGCTCTGCTTTAGCAGCACGCTCTTCAGCTTCAGACTCTTGACGCTCTTGTACAACAATAGTCAGCTTGTCTAGCGCTTCTTCAAGTTGCTCAAGAGTTAATTCACGTGAGAACGCACGAAGGCTGCGGATATTTAATAGAGTTTTTGTTAATTCAGACATGATATTTTCCATCAAGGTAAACTAAATAATCTTCCTAATAATAAACAGAGCCTAGGAATAAAACAAATAGTATTTCTTCTATTACATATTTAAATATAAAAGTGAGATGAATAGTTGAAAATTCAGAGCCGTATTTCTATCGAATTTATAATAATTATTAAGATTATCTTAAAAACTGATATGTGACTGGTGGAGTAGTTAACTTATGTAGACTATTCTCTTATTGATTAGTTCATTAGCAAAAAGCTATTTTTCTCGGAATGATATGTTGCATTGTTGCTCTTGATGAGTACAATTGCGGCTACCTGATGCGAGGTGTTGGTTAATTTGTTGTTAAACTCTGGTTTACACGGTTAATAATGTTATCGCACGTAGAGGTGCAATTATAAAAAGTAACTTCCGTTGGGGTGATGCCAATGAACGGGAATGAAAGGTGTAATTGCCGAAGTAAATTGTATATCTAAGCAATTTGCTGGGGTTGTGCTCAATAGGTACAACACTGCCATAGTCTTAATTTTAAACTATGGAGCGCTACTGTAGGGTTGGGTGAAGTGTTCACTTCCCTTTCGCTTAGTTCAACATGAGCTTGGTCAGCCGTATCAAGTTTGTCTGCAGTAGATCTCTAGCCAAATAAAAAACTGGTTTTTGAAGATCATGAATTTAATAGATTTTGCAACATCACCTTTATCTTTGCTTCCGCCCCTTGTGGCTTTGAGCCTTGCTATTGTTACCCGCCGTGTATTGGTTTCTTTGGGTGTCGGTATCATCATGGGTGCGATTCTACTTGCTGACTACTCAGTAGGTAACGCAGCTAGTTACGTGTTTACTAAAGCATCTGGTGTTTTCATCGAAGATGGTGGCATCAACACTTGGAACATGAGCATCATTGCATTCCTAATTATTCTCGGAATGACAACGGCATTATTAACACTGTCTGGCGGTACTCGCGCATTCGCGGAGTGGGCGCAGTCTCGTGTTAAGAGCAAACGTGGTTCAAAACTACTTGCTGCCTTCTTAGGTGTATTCATCTTTGTTGATGACTACTTTAACAGCCTAGCGGTTGGTGCTATCTCTCGTCCTGTAACAGACCGCTTCTATGTATCTCGCGCTAAGCTTGCTTATATTCTAGATTCAACGGCTGCTCCTATGTGTGTGATCATGCCTGCTTCTAGCTGGGGTGCTTACATCATCACTATCATTGGTGGCATCTTAGTAACACACGGTGTGACAGAGTATTCTGCACTGGGTGCATACGTTCGTCTTATCCCAATGAACTTCTACGCTGTATTCGCACTACTAATGGTGTTTGCAGTGGCATGGTTCGGTCTAGACGTTGGTAAGATGCGTGAGCATGAAATCGAAGCATCTCAAGGCCGTGGCTTTGAAGGCGACAACGATCAAAAGCAAGCTCACGATCTAAATGAAGAGCTAGACATCGAAGAGAGCGAAAACGGTTCAGTTTCTGATCTGGTTATGCCAATCGTATCGTTAATCGTAGCGACGGTTGCTGCGATGCTTTACACCGGTGGCCAAGCGCTTACTGCTGATGGTCAAGCATTTAACCTTCTAGGTGCGTTTGAAAATACGGATGTAGGTAAGTCACTTGTTTACGGTGGCGTTATCGGCTTAATCGTTGCTCTAGCAACTGTATTCAAACAGAAGCTGTCTATGGCAGATATCGCAAGAACGATGTGGATTGGTGCAAGCTCTATGTTTGGCGCTATCCTAATTCTTGTGTTTGCTTGGACTATCGGTTCTGTAATCGGCGACATGAAAACAGGTTCTTACCTATCGTCTCTAGTAACGGGCAGCATTGATTACCACTGGCTACCAGTTATCTTGTTCCTTCTTGCTGGCATTATGGCTTTCTCGACAGGTACATCTTGGGGTACGTTCGGTATCATGCTACCTATCGCGGGTGACATGGCTGCTGCATCTGACATCGCGCTAATTCTGCCGATGCTAAGTGCGGTTCTAGCGGGTGCTGTATTTGGTGACCACTGTTCTCCAATCTCAGACACAACGATTCTGTCTTCTACTGGTGCTCGTTGTAACCACATTGACCACGTATCGACTCAGCTTCCATATGCGCTGTCTGTGGCGTTCGTATCGTGCATTGGTTTCATTACCCTAGGTATGACATCTTCAATTGGCATCGCATTTGGCGCAGCGTCTCTAACGTTTGTTGCTGTATGTTTTGCATTGGCTTACTTCTCTCGCTGCAAAATGGCGACGTGCAAAAGCTAAAACTGAAAGCTAATCAGTAAACTATCAGGGAGGCATTAGCCTCCCTTTTTTGTGCTTGTTAATTTAATTTTAAGTTTCGTGAAAAAAGTTCGAATAAATGGTTGAAAAAGGATCTCAGCTTAGTTAGTGTGGAGATAAGAAAGCAAACAACTGAAGAGCTTATAAGTATGCGTAAATTAGTAATGAACATTCATCACCATCATCACCCTATCTAGTCTTTCGGGGAGATTTACGTATACCCGGGAGCAAGAATTCTCCCGGAGGTTAAGTCAAAGAATTTAGATTTAAACCCTCGGGATGACAAGGTCTTCCGAGGGTTTTTTAGTTTTAGCGCTTTTAAATAATCAATAAATTCAAATATTTGCACAGGGATACAGCAATGCAGACACAACGCCTAAGAATCGCAATTCAAAAGAAAGGTCGCTTAAGTAAAGAGTGCCAAGACCTACTTAAAAAATGTGGTGTTAAATTTAACATCATGGGTGAGCGCCTAGTTGTTCATTCACTAAATATGCCAATCGACTTGTTATTAGTTCGTGATGATGACATCCCAGGTCTTATCATGGATGGTGTGGTTGACCTTGGTTTCATCGGTGAAAATGAACTAGAAGAAGTACGCCTAGACCGTGTTGCTCTAAAAGAGCCATCAGAGTTTCGCACACTACGTCGTTTAGATTTCGGTGGTTGCCGCCTTTCTATCGCAATCAACAAAGATGAAGTGTACAACGGCCCACAAGATCTTGCGGGCAAACGTATTGCGACAACTTACCCACAACTACTGAAAGCCTACATGGATGAGCAGGGTGTTGAATTCAGCACTTGTATGCTAACAGGCTCGGTTGAAGTTGCTCCTCGCGCTGGACTAGCAGACGCTATCGCAGATTTAGTTTCTACAGGCGCAACGCTAGAAGCAAACGGCCTAAAAGAAGCAGAAGCTATCTTCCAATCTAAAGCAACACTGATTCAACGTGTTGGTGAGTTCGACGCAGATAAAACCGCATTGATTGAAAAACTACTGACTCGTATGCAGGGTGTTCAACAAGCGAAAGAGTCGAAGTACATCATGCTTCACGCGCCAACATCTCAGCTAGAGCAAATCAAAGCATTACTTCCTGGTGCTGAAGATCCAACGGTTCTTCCACTATCAACAGACAAAGACAAAGTTGCCGTTCACCTAGTAAGTACAGAGAACTTGTTCTGGGAAACAATGGAACAGCTGAAAGAGTTGGGTGCAAGCTCGATTCTAGTATTACCAATCGAAAAAATGATGGGGTAGTGACGATGAGAACCGTTGTTTGGCAATCTTTAAGTGAATCACAGCAAGACTCGGTATTAGAGCGTCCAGCTATTACTGAAGGTGCAAACATCACAGCGACCGTTTCTGATGTTATTGCAAAAGTACGGAATGAAGGCGATGGCGCGCTTAAAGAGCTGACTGCAAAGTTTGATGGTGTAACTCCTGAATCTATTCGAGTCAGTTCAAATGAAATTGAAGAGGCGTGTGCTCGTCTAACACCAGAAATGAAGCAAGCGCTAGAGCAAGCTTATAGCAACATTGCTAAGTTCCACGAAGCTCAAAAGCCGCAGCCAATTAAGGTTGAGACACAACCGGGCGTAGTGTGTGAGCAAGTGACTCGCGCGATTAATACTGTTGGCCTTTATATTCCAGGTGGCAGCGCGCCACTTCCGTCAACGGTTCTTATGTTAGGTGTTCCCGCTCAAATTGCAGGTTGCCGTAAGGTTGTGCTTTGTTCACCTCCGCCAATCGCTGACGAAATCTTGTATGTCGCAAAGCTTTGTAAGATCGACGAGGTTTACAACGTTGGTGGTGGCCAAGCGGTGGCTGCAATGGCTTACGGTACCGAGAGTGTTGCTAAAGTCGATAAGATCTTCGGCCCAGGTAATGCCTACGTGACAGAAGCGAAGCGCCAAGTGAGCAATGACTTCCGCGGTGCGGCGATTGATATGCCTGCTGGCCCATCTGAAGTATTGGTGATTGCTGATGAAACGGCTGATGCCGACTTTATTGCAGCAGATTTGTTAAGCCAAGCTGAACACGGTCCGGATTCTCAGGTTGTCTTGGTAACACCATCTCCGGTGGTTGCAGACCAAGTAACAGAAGCGGTTCAGAAGCAACTGAAAGAGCTGTCTCGTGCGAATATCGCTCAGCAAGCATTGGCTTCAAGCTTAATCATCATTGCTGAATCGCTCACTCAAGCGATTGCGATTTCGAACTTCTACGGCCCTGAGCACTTGATCGTTCAAACCAAGAATCCACGTGAATTGCTGCCATTGTTAGACAATGCAGGTTCAATCTTCCTGGGTGACTGGTCTCCAGAATCTGCAGGTGACTACGCATCAGGCACAAACCACGTTCTTCCGACTTACGGCTATACCAAGACGTATTCAAGCCTAGGCTTGGCTGATTTCTCTAAGCGAATGACGGTGCAAGAGCTAACAGCCGATGGTTTGAAAGGCCTAGCGCCAACAGTAGTAACAATGGCGGAAGCCGAAGGCTTGGATGCACACAAACGCGCTGTGACCATCCGAGTTGAAAAGTTAAATAAAGCGAAATAAGGGTAGGGCATGGAAAAGTTAGCAAGAAAACAAGTTCAGGCTCTGACACCTTACTTGTCTGCAAGACGCATTGGTGGCAGCGGAGATGTATGGTTGAACGCCAACGAATCTCCGTTTGATAACGAGTACAACCTGAACTTGTCTCGTCTTAACCGTTACAGCGAGTGCCAGCCAAAAGAACTGATTGACGCTTACGCTCAATACGCAGGCGTGAAATCAGAGCAAACTCTGACAACGCGTGGTGCTGACGAAGGTATTGAATTACTGATTCGTGCTTTCTGTGAGCCGAACGAAGACGCTATTCTTTACTGCCCACCCACTTATGGTATGTACGCAATCAGTGCAGAGACGATTGGTGTTGAGCGTAAGGTTGTGCCTCTGACGTCTGAATGGCAATTGGATCTTCCAGCTATCGAAGCTCAACTCGACAACGTAAAAGTGGTGTTTGTTTGTAGCCCAAATAACCCAACCGGTAATTTGGTTGATCGCAAAGACATCATCAAGTTGCTTGAAATGACACAAGACAAAGCGATTGTGGTCATGGATGAAGCGTATATCGATTTTTGTCCAGAAGCGTCAACCGTTGATTTGCTTGATCAATATCCAAACCTAGCGATTCTGCGTACCTTGTCGAAGGCCTTTGCTTTAGCGGGTTTACGTTGTGGTTTTACGCTAGCGAATAAAGAGCTTATCGATGTACTGTTGAAAGTGATCGCTCCTTATCCTGTGCCAATCCCTGTTGCTGACATTGCCGTTCAAGCACTCTCAGAGCAAGGACTAGCGCGAGCTAAGTTCCAAGTTCTGGATTTAAGTGCTAACCGAGCGTATTTGCAAGCGGGTCTATTAGGCATGCCTCAAGTGACGGTATTTGATGGTTGGGGTAACTACCTTCTGGTTAAATTCCCGAACGGTGATGAGTTATTTAAAGCGGCTTGGGATACAGGCATCATCTTACGTAATTCACCAATTGAAGACTGTGTTCGTATTAGTATTGGTAACCGCGAAGAGTGCGAAAAGACACTTGGATTCATTCGTAACTTTTATCAGTAACGAAAGGCTTACCAGTAATAACATTTGCCAGTTTGAGTTTATTAATCGCAGGCTGGCAAGTGAAACCAATATTTTGGGTTAGCGTTTGATTTTAGCTAGGCCACCAGATTTAAAATTAAAAGGAAGTTCAAGTGAGTAAACAACAGAAAATACTTTTTATAGACCGTGACGGCACCTTAATTGTTGAGCCGCCAGTTGACTTTCAAGTAGACCGTTTAGACAAGCTAAAATTCGAACCGCTAGTGATTCCTAGCCTGCTTGCTTTGCAAGACGCTGGCTACCGCTTAGTGATGGTCACTAACCAAGATGGCCTAGGTACCGACAGCTACCCACAAGAAGATTTCGATGCGCCACACAATATGATGATGGAGTTCTTCGAATCTCAAGGCGTTAAGTTTGACGATGTGCTTATTTGCCCTCACTTTGACGAAGACAACTGCTCTTGCCGCAAGCCTAAACTGGGTATGGTTAAAGAGTACCTACAAGGCGGTAAAGTCGATTTCCAACACTCTGTTGTGATTGGCGACCGAATGACGGATCTTCAACTGGCTGAGAATATGGCTATCCGCGGTATTCAATATGGCCCGGATGCGGAAACTGAAGGCACGCTTAACTGGCCACAAATCGTTAAAGA
>NZ_JADDYK010000033.1:56240-70725 GCF_015163615.1 Vibrio sp. OPT18 | reverse complement strand
CTGACGGTTAATGCGCGTATTGCTGAAGTAGTTCGTACTACTAAAGAAACAGATATCAAGGTTGCAGTAAACCTTGATGAAACTGGTGGCAACAAGATCGATACCGGCATGGGTTTCTTCGATCACATGCTTGATCAAATCGCGACACACGGTGGTTTCCAAATGAACCTGACTGTAAAGGGCGACCTGCACATCGATGATCACCACACAGTCGAAGATACCGCTCTGGCTTTAGGCCAAGCATTGAAAGATGCACTTGGCGACAAACGTGGTATTGGCCGTTTTGGTTTTAGCCTTCCAATGGATGAGTGTTTGGCTCAGTGTGCGCTAGACCTTTCTGGTCGTCCATACCTGAAGTTCGATGCTAAGTTCAGCCGTGAGCAAGTGGGTGATCTTTCAACCGAGATGGTGGTTCACTTCTTCCGCTCTCTAACCGATACATTGGCTTGTACGCTACACCTTTCTTCTGATGGCAATAATGATCACCACATCATTGAGAGCCTGTTCAAAGCGTTTGGCCGTACTCTTCGCCAAGCAATCAAAGTTGAAGGTAACGAGTTGCCAAGCAGCAAAGGCGTTCTGTAAGGGTTCGGTATGAAAGAGCAAAAAGTCGTTATTATTGATACGGGTTGTGCCAACGTTTCATCGGTGAAGTTTGCGATTGAACGCCTTGGCTACGCAGTTGAAATTTCAAAAGAACCAGAAGTGGTTCTTGCTGCCGACAAGCTATTCCTACCCGGTGTAGGTACAGCAAGCGAGGCAATGAAGAACCTGCAAGAGCGTGACCTTGTTACCCTTGTGAAGCAAGTAGAGAAGCCTCTGTTAGGTATCTGTTTAGGTATGCAGCTGTTAGGTAAACTGTCTCAAGAGAAAGGCCAGAAGGCTGACGAGTTAGTTGAATGCCTAGGTTTGTGTGATGGTGAAGTTCGTTTACTTGAAACGGGCGACTTGCCATTACCACACATGGGGTGGAACACCGTAACGGCAACACCTAATCATCCTCTATTTAAAGACATTGAAGAAGGCGAATACTTCTACTTTGTTCATAGCTTCGCAATGCCAGTGGGCGACTACACAATCGCACAATGTGATTACGGTAATCCGTTCACTGCGGCGGTTCAAAGTGGCAATTATTATGGTGTTCAGTTCCACCCAGAGCGATCTTCGAAAGCTGGCTCTAAGCTGATTCAGAACTTCTTGGAATTGTAATAAGGATTAGGCAGCGGCTAACGTTGCCATATAAGGAATGTAAATGATTATTCCCGCGTTAGATTTAATTGAAGGCCAAGTAGTTCGCTTATTCCAAGGAGACTACGGGCAAGTAACAGAATACAAAGTAGACCCAGCAGAGCAGTTTAATCTGTATCACCAAGCTGGCGCTGGCTGGCTGCACCTTGTTGACTTAACGGGCGCAAAAGACACAACGGCTCGTCAGTTAGACTTGATTGCTAAGCTCCTTGCTAGCACGCCTGCGAACATCCAGATTGGTGGTGGCGTGCGTAATGAACAAGATGTCGTTGATCTGCTAGAAGCTGGCGCACAGCGCGTTGTGGTTGGTTCTACAGCCGTTAAGCAACCTGAGTTGGTGAAAGGTTGGATGGAGAAGTACGGCGCGGAAAAAATCGTTCTGGCTCTAGACATCAACATTGACGAAAGCGGCACACGTAAAGTGGCGATTTCAGGTTGGCAAGAAGATTCAGGCGTGACCATTGAAGCGCTAATTGAAGACTACCTCACGGTTGGCCTTAAACACGTTCTGTGTACAGATATTTCACGCGATGGCACGCTAGAAGGATCAAACGTAGAGCTTTACGTTGATCTTTGTAAGCAGTACCCACAAGTGCAATTTCAATCATCGGGCGGCATTGGCAGCCTAGCTGATATCGAAGCGCTAAAAGGCAGCGGTGTTGCGGGTGTGATTGTGGGTCGTGCACTACTTGATGGCAAGTTTACCGCAGAGGAGGCATTTGCATGTTGGCAAAGCGAATAATCCCTTGTTTGGATGTCCGTGATGGACAAGTGGTTAAGGGCGTTCAGTTCCGTAACCACGAAGTTATTGGTGACATCGTTCCGCTAGCACAACGCTATGCAGAAGAGGGCGCTGATGAACTGGTATTTTATGACATCACCGCATCAAGCGACGGTCGTGTGGTGGATAAGAGCTGGGTAAAACGCGTAGCAGAAGTGATCGATATTCCTTTCTGTGTGGCTGGTGGTATTAAATCAGCAGAAGATGCAGCGCGCATTCTTGAGTTTGGTGCAGATAAAGTATCAATCAACTCCCCGGCATTGGCTAACCCACAGCTGATCACTGACCTTGCTGATAAGTTTGGCGTGCAGTGTATCGTTGTCGGCATCGATTCATACTTCGATAAAGAAACCGGTAAATATCAGGTTTACCAATTCACTGGCGATGAAGCGCGTACGAAAGCAACCAAATGGGAAACCAAAGATTGGGTGCAGGAAGTACAGAAGCGTGGCGCAGGTGAGATTGTGTTAAACATGATGAACCAAGATGGCGTTCGTAACGGCTACGACATCGATCAGTTAAACATGGTGCGTGAAGTGTGTAATGTGCCATTGATTGCCTCTGGTGGCGCTGGCGCAATGGAGCACTTTGCTGAAGCCTATAAGAAGACCAACGTGGACGGTGCATTAGCAGCTTCGGTATTCCACAAGCAAGTCATCAATATTGGTGAACTTAAACAGTATTTAAAACAACAAGATGTAGAGGTGCGACTATGAGTTTTGAAACCGCAAGCTTATCAAAAACAGAAGTAGGCGCATTGTCAGAGCGTATTAACTGGGAAAAAGTAGATGGCTTAGTGCCAGCTATTGTTCAAGATTACCAATCGAGCCAAGTGTTGATGATGGGATACATGAACCCAGCAGCACTTGAGAAAACCGGTGAAACAGGCAATGTGACGTTTTTCTCTCGCACCAAAGAGCGTCTTTGGACGAAAGGTGAAACGTCGGGCAACGTATTGCAACTGCAAAACATCGCCTTGGATTGTGACAGCGACACCTTGCTGGTTAAAGTTAATCCCATTGGCCCAACATGCCACACAGGTACAACAACGTGTTGGGATGGAGACAAGCAAGAAGAGTCTCAGATGGTGTGGCTTCATCAGCTTGAGCAGCTACTGGCTGCCCGCAAGGACGCAGACCCTGAGTCTTCTTATACTGCCAGTCTATATGCCCGTGGCACCAAGCGTATTTCGCAAAAAGTGGGCGAAGAAGGCGTTGAAGTCGCGCTTGCGGCGACGTCGGGCGATAAGGCGGAATTAGTGTGTGAATCAGCAGATTTGATTTACCACTTGATGGTTCTTCTTCAAGACCAAGGCTTATCGATGAACGATGTGGTGAACAAATTAAAAGAGCGTCATAAGTAAGCTCTGTTTAGATTAATCGAACCACGTAACAGATAGATAAAAGCCAGTAAACAACTATGTTTACCGGCTTTTTAGCTTTTTAGCTTTTTAGCTTTTTAATTTTCAAGATTTCTAAGCCCTGCGTCACTTTGCTAAACTCTGACTTTACGTCATTCCGAGGAACCTAAGCGACATCAGGAATCTCTTCTATTAATCTGACTTCTTAGCCGTGCGAGTTACCCACAGCACTTCTTATACTTTTTTCCGCTACCACAAATACATGGGTCATTACGGCCGATCTTGAAGCTTTCAACCGTTTGGTTTAAACGAGGATCGATTTCTGGTTCTGGTTGGTTTTGCTCTGGGAACTCACCGTCGATGTAGAACCATAGCCCGTTTTCACGAACGAAATGCGAGCGCTCTTGCATGCAGTATTGTGCGCCGTCTTCATTGAAGTAAGCTTTAAATTCAACAAAGCCTTCGTCTTGGTGCGAGCCCGCCGCAGTATCGATGACCTCTAACCCTGCCCAATCACTGTCGATAGATTCGGCGATGCCTTCTCTTTGTGCTTCGGCATTGCAGCTAGGGTGGTAAGTCGCAACAACATAGTCAACCAAACCCAACACGTGCGCCGAATAACGCGAGCGCATCAACTGCTCAGGTGTTTCAACGGCACTGTGGTTAAGGTGCGCTGATTCACAGCACTGTTGGTAAGTATTATTGCTACCGCATGGGCATAAAGGCATAGTCAGATCCTGTAAAAATGGCCTCTATTAAGAGGCCATAAATGAATGCGTGGGAGTTTACCAAGAAAAGATCGCTCACCAAAGTTTAGTTTCTATTGAAATTATCAAAGTGTTAGCGCGAAGTTTACTATTTCAAAGCTGGAGACAATAACTCTTGAGCCCAAGTCGTCGCTTCGTCATAAGCTTGACCAAGTTGAGCTTCACTCAGTTTGAGAAGCTGGCGAATACGAGTCGCTTCATCCCATCGAGCTTGTTCATACGCAACCACCATCGCCAATACTGCACCCAACACGCCTTTACGTTGAATCAAGGCTTGTTTGATCTCTAGGTCAATCGGCACTGAATCGAGTACTTGTTTCAATGGTTGGTCAAAGAGTGAATCCAATAGAGAAAACATACCGGTCAAAAAGGCTTGTCCAGGCTCTACCTTAACATTCATCTTTTCAACCAAGAGTTCACACTGACGTGCGCGTATTACCGCTAAGCCATAGAGTGAGTCCGGCTTATCTTCTTTCGCAGAGGCGATAGCCACCAGTGAGACGAATTTACGCAGCTTCTGTTCACCAAGGTAAATAAGCGCTTGGCGGAATGAACGAATCGTTGTTGGTGAACCACCCGCGGAGTTTACGTAGGTAAGTAGCTTGTAAGACATGGTCACATCGAGCGTAATCAAACGCTCGACTTCGCCAAAGTCGATAGGATCGTGTGCAATCTCTTTTAATAGCTGAACGGTCGTCAGGAATGCCGGGTTGAGCGCACGCGTTTGGATCATCTCAGGCTTGCTAAAGAAGTAACCTTGAAAGTAGGTGAAGCCGGCTTTCTTCGCTTCTTGGTATTCTTCGTATGTTTCCACTTTCTCAGCAAGGAACTTGATATCTAGCCCTTTGAGAGAGTTCATAAACATCGCTGCTTTGGCAATTGGCGTCAAACGGATATCGAACTTGATAATCGAAACGTAAGGTAAGAAGCGCTTCCAAGCTTTACTTGGCACAAAGTCGTCTAGCGCAATGGTATAACCCGCGTCAAAGATGGTTTTGATGGCTGCAAGTAACTCGTCTGTCGGTTCGCAGTCTTCAAGAACCTCAACAACGAGGCTTTCTTTGGGGAACAGAGTAGGGACTAAGTTGATTAGGCTTGCATATGGGAAGTTCACGAACCCAAGCTTATCACCCAACGTGTTGTAGTGGGTCGATAAGAAGTGATCGGAAAGCAAACGGCTGGTAGCGAGCTCCGGCTCTACTTCAGGGAAAGTGTTCTTAGGACCATCCCTGAATAGCAACTCGTAACCTATGGTTTTCTTGCCTGTGTCGAGTATTGGTTGACGCGCTACGTATGAATATTTCAACTTGGTACTGTGTTCGGTTTATTTCTGGTAGAGAGATAATAGCTAATTCACTAGAAATTACCATACACTTTCTAAGAAAGTCTGACCGACAATAATAATCAAAGTGAAAGTTTAAGCGTGATGTTAAAAGCTATTGCTAAACGCTCGATTCTGTAGTTCAAAACTTTGCGGCGTGAACACCAGCACTGAGCCTTGTGTATACCAATCGCCAAGTACGATACGGGTTTTAGTGCAATTGTTAGCATTAAATGTATGGATATCTGGGCGGTGAGTATGGCCGTGGATCATCAGATCGACATTGTTTCGTTCCATCACATCTTCGACTTCTTGCTGTGTAACATCCATGATGTCGAGAGACTTGGTCTGCTTGTCATCTTTGATATCTGATTGAACCTTAGAAACAATTTTCTTCTTGATGAAAAATGGGATTCGGTTGAAGACCCATTGTAACCATGGTTGATGCACTTTCTCACGAAAGGCGAGGTACTTTACATCTTCAGTACATAGTGTATCACCATGCAACACCACCGCTTTTTGCCCGTAGATATCGATCGTAGAAACTTCGTCGAGAAGTTTCACTCCCGTTTGTTTAGCAAATTTTTTGCCGACTAAGAAGTCACGGTTCCCTTGAGTAAAGTAACAAGGCACGCCTGTTTTCACTAAGTCGATAAACGCTTGGCGGATAGAAGTCGCGAACTCACTCTTATCGTCGTCACCAATCCAGAACTCGAAAAGGTCGCCTAATACGTAAAGTGCATCCGCTTCTATGGCTTCGTTCTTCATGAAGGTTAAGAAGCAGTCTGTGATGTCTTGTCGTGACGGAGAAAGGTGCAGGTCTGATATAAAATATGTTTTCATAGGTCTAAAAAAAGGGAGCGATTCGCTCCCTATATCCTGATTTTATCGGCTCATCAATTATTAATACTAGGGCGTGTTGACCTTTGGCGGTTAAATTTTGTTCGGATGGGGCGCCTAGTCAAAAGCGTTTTAATCGAGGCGAGGGATAGGAAGCCTAGTCATTCTAAGCAAATTTCCCTCAACAAAGAGTAGAACGCTTTATGCGGGGGCGCCCAGCTCGAACCTTTTGGGCGGCGTTTGCTGGTCATTTCTACTGCGTTATCGGCTTCTCATGTAGGCTAGCTACACATCAAAGCCTATGCCTTGTATAAATCCCCAGCAACTCGCTGCAAAAATCAGCTCAAAAGGTCAATACGCCCTAACCGAAAGCAAGTAATTAAGCTTCGATTGTAGTACCAGTGATGATCACTTCTTCTAGAGGTACATCTTGGTGCATACCCATAGAACCAGTGCTAACACCTTTAATCTTGTTTACAATGTCCATGCCTTCAACAACTTCTGCGAATACACAGTAGCCCCAACCGTCTAGGCTTTCGCTACGGAAGTTTAGGAAAGAGTTGTCGTTAACATTGATGAAGAACTGAGAGCTCGCTGAATGCGGTTCCATAGTACGAGCCATTGCTAGCGTACCAACTTTGTTCGCAAGACCGTTGTTTGCTTCGTTCTTGATCGTTGCACGAGTTGCCTTTTCTTTAAGGCCAGAAGTCATGCCGCCGCCTTGAATCATGAAACCATCGATAACACGGTGGAATAGTGTGTTGTCGTAGAAACCGTCACGGCAATACTGTAGAAAGTTTGCGCTTGTTTCTGGTGCTTTTTCTTCGTTAAGTTGAACTTTGATGTCACCAAAATTTGTGTGAAGGATGATCATGATTGTTACCTTACTGTCTTTTTAATATGAAGTTCGAATTCTAGCGCATGTTGACGGACTTTCAAATCACCAAATCATTAACTTAACTCGGATGTTTGAGGTAATTCCTGCTTTGGGGGATTACCTATTAAGGTATGACTTGTTATACTGCGAGCTTATTTTTGATTAATCCATAAAATAGATAGAGATCATGCTGAAGATATATAACACGCTCACAAGACAGAAAGAGGAATTCAAACCAATTACAGCTGGCAAAGTCGGCATGTATGTCTGTGGGGTAACCATATACGATCTCTGTCATATTGGTCATGGTCGTACGTTCGTTTCTTTCGACGTAGTAACTCGCTACCTTCGTTACCTTGGTTACGATTTGAACTTCGTTCGTAACATCACAGATATCGATGACAAAATCATCAAACGCGCTAACGAAAACGGTGAGTCTTGTGACTCTTTGACTGAGCGTTTAATTGGTGAGATGCACTCAGACTTTGATGCATTGAACATGAAACGTCCAGATGTTGAGCCTCGTGCGACAGAATACATCACTGAAATCATCGAGCTTGTTGAAAAGCTGATTGAACGTGGTTTCGCATACGTTGCAAGCAACGGCGACGTGATGTTCGAAGTAAAGAAATTCGACGAATACGGCAAGCTTTCTAAGCAAGACCTTGATCAGCTTCAAGCGGGTGCTCGTGTTGATGTTGAATCTGCAAAACGTAGCCCATTAGACTTCGTTCTTTGGAAGATGTCTAAGCCAGGTGAACCTACATGGGAATCGCCATGGGGCCCAGGTCGTCCAGGTTGGCACATCGAATGTTCAGCAATGAACTCGTCTATTCTTGGTAACCACTTCGATATCCACGGCGGTGGTTCAGATCTGCAGTTCCCTCACCACGAAAACGAAATCGCACAGTCTTGCTGCGCGCACGGCACTCAGTATGTAAATACTTGGATGCACAGTGGTATGGTGATGGTAGACAAAGAAAAGATGTCTAAGTCACTAGGTAACTTCTTCACTATCCGTGACGTTCTAGCACATTACGATGCTGAAACGGTACGTTACTTCCTAATGTCTGGTCACTACCGTAGCCAACTAAACTACAGCGAAGATAACCTAAACCAAGCTCGTGCATCACTAGAGCGTCTATACACGTCACTTCGTGGCCTAGACCTTACAGCAGCTCCTGCGGGTGGCGAAGAGTACGTGACTCGATTCTCTACAGCGATGAACGATGATTTCAACACACCTGAAGCTTATTCAGTACTGTTTGAAATGGCTCGTGAAATCAACCGTATCAAGCCTGAAAGCATTGAAAAAGCAAGCGGACTTGGTGCATTGATGCGTGAACTAGCAGACATCATCGGTATTCTTCACCAAGAGCCAGAAGCCTTCCTACAAGGTGATGCGGCAGGTAACGACGACGAAGTGGCTGAAATCGAAGCGTTGATCAAACTGCGTAACGACTCTCGTGCTTCAAAGGACTGGGCAAACGCCGATCTTGCACGTGATAAGCTAAACGAGTTAGGTATTGTTCTGGAAGATGGCCCAGAAGGTACGACTTGGCGTCGTAAGTAAATCTTATAAAAAGGGCTGATTTTCAGCCCTTTTTTCTAGCACGAATTCTCTATTTTCACCTTTTTCTATCTTCAACTTTTAAATAACAGGAATATTTCTGTGGCTCAGATGTATTTTTATTACTCGGCAATGAATGCGGGTAAATCAACAACGCTTCTTCAATCTTCATTCAACTACCAAGAACGTGGCATGACGCCAGTGATCTTTACGGCAGCGTTGGACGATCGCTATGGTATCGGTAAAGTGAGCTCACGAATTGGTCTGCAATCTGAAGCTCAGCTGTTTAAAAATGACACCAACATGTTTGATGCGATCAAAAAGCTCAATGAGGAAGAAAAGCGTCATTGTGTTTTGATCGATGAGTGTCAGTTTTTATCGAAGGAGCAGGTGTACCAACTAACAGAAGTGGTTGATAAGCTGCACATCCCAGTACTTTGTTACGGCCTACGTACCGATTTCTTGGGTGAACTGTTTGAAGGTAGCCGTTACTTACTGTCTTGGGCAGATAAACTTGTTGAGCTTAAAACAATTTGTCACTGTGGCCGTAAAGCGAACATGGTCATTCGTACCGACGAGCACGGTGTGGCGATTGCTGAGGGCGACCAAGTGGCTATTGGTGGTAACGATAAATACGTTTCTGTTTGCCGTCTGCACTACAAAGAAGCGTTAGGTAAATAAGCTGACCTACAGATGCTGACATTGCTAACGCGAAAGAACGAAAAACGGTGACCAAGTGTCACCGTTTTTGTTTATGGGCCTGTGTTTTGCTTTCTTCCAAGCCGAGCTTTTATTTTATTCCCAACCGAGCTTTTATTTTATTCGAAGTCGATCTTTTGATTTATTCGAAACCGAGCTTCTTCAATGCTTGATAGGCGTGGTCAACGTCGTCGGAGATGGGCATCTCAATCTGAAAGCCTTTCTCTGGGTAGGATTTGATTCGCTCGTAATCAGCAATTAATGCGCCTAACACCATATCTAACGGTAGCTCTTCGTTAAAGTAATCATCCCAGTTTTGCCATCGCGACGTCACGGTAATCTCGGAAGTTTCGTCAGGCCACTGTTTACTGAAGGTGGCGTAGGTACGTTTCTCCATGAAGGGCTTCTGAACTAAGGTTAGCCTCTTCGGCGATAACCCTTTTTCTGTCAGCAACTCATGAGTGAATCGTACATTTTCCCCAGTATTTGTCGCGTGTTTCTCTATGATAATGTCAGAGTCAGGCACACCACAATCTCGCGCGATAGAAGCGAATGTTTCAGCTTCTGAGCGCTCAAAGCTCCCTTCTGTAAAGCTTCCTTCGGTAAAGCGTCCCACACCGCCAGAAAAAACGATGTAAGGCGCGATCTGTTGGTGATAAAGCTCGGCTGCATATTCCGCGACGCGAGTATCGTTGCTACACAATACAAAGATACAGTCGGAAGGCGTAACCTTGTGACCCATAGACATAAAGTTCCAAAGGGTGTCGACTGAGCGATGTAGTTTTATGTTGGGATCATTGTTAGCAATAGATTGTTCAGTCATGAAGTGCGTCCAGTGTGGATTCGAATTTAAATGAATAACCTAAGTCGAGAATCTTCTTCGAAGAGATTAACTTGTCTGGGGTATCAACAACAGCGGGCAGAGGCTCACTGCTGTTGGCGCTTTTCAGTGCCGCGGCATAAAACTCCGCCTTACTGACTGTATTTGGCGTGGTCACGTTAACTACTTCGTTGTGCAGTTGACTGATAGCGAAATCGACAGCACCAATCGCGTCATCAAGGTGCAGCATGTTGGCTGGAGCTTGTGTGCTGACTTGTTTTAACTTGCTTGCGAAGCGTGATGGGTGACGGCTTGAGCCGATTAAGCCACTAAAGCGAAGAATGGTGTAGTCGATACCGGAATCAATCACTGACTGTTCAGCTTGCAGCATGATTCGTGCGTTATCGGAAAATGAAGACGCGTTTTCGTTACCTGAGGTTGAAAGGGGGAGTGATGCATCCAGCTCGTTCAACACACCCGGCTTGGTTGGGTATACCGTGGTTGAACTAACCATAATGAGCTTTTTAATGTTGGCCTTTTGGCATGCATTGGTGAGTTGCTGCCAATAGTCGGCATACTCTTGTCCTGCTCCTTTTCTAAAGCCAGGAGGGAAGCTGCCAATCACAATTTCAGTGTTGTTTTCGAGTAACAATGAATAGAGTCGCCCGATAGTCTGTTGTGGATCGGATGAATCAAAGCTAAACACTTCACATGGAATTTGTTCGCTACCAATGGCATCTGCTCCCGCTTGGGTCGTTTTCGTGACCACCACTCGGTTACCATGTTTTTCTAAATGTTCAGATAAAGGTGCACCTACCCATCCTGCACCGACAATAAATATAGAAGCCATGTGTTCCTCACAACTGCAAATGACGAATTTACATTAAGCCTAACAAAGCTTTGCCCAAAAATGAAAAAACTCCACGGCCGAAGCAAGTGGAGTTTTTACTAGAACAATGGAGTTTTAGTTTAGTACGCGAAGAAGCTTGTCTGCGCGCTCTGCCATCTCGATACCTTCATCTGTTAGGTAACCGCCGTCTGGCTGAGTACAAAGGTTTTTTTCGAATAGGCGCTTAACAGCGTCTTGAGTTTCTTGAGCAGCCTCTTGATGAACTTTAATTCCAGTAGCAGCACTACTTACATCAAATTGAAGAAGGAGGTTTAAATCAGCAATATGTTCAGCGTTGTACTTCATAATTAACCTATATATTCATAACGTTCTCTACCTTCACCTTAGTGCGCATTCTCGGCTCAGGCAATAGCAAATAAAGAGAATTGATAAGTGATACCAAATTGATTGATTAATCATCGAGTGATGAGTTTATTTTGGTTATATTGGGTGATTTGCACCCACTTAAATCATCAATGATGTTTATTGCTAAGTGGTTGTAATATATTGTGACTAGAAATAATTTGCATTGAGCGAATATTGTATAAAAAGGATATGCATAAGTGAGAGCGAACAAAGTAGCATTAACGATCAGTATGCTATTTGCTATCTCAGGTTGTCAAAGCACACCCTCAGAGCAGACAGACGCGAACCAAACCACAAACAACAATAATGAATCGACAATAGAGGTCCGTTCATTTCAGTCTGTCCAAAGCGTTTACTCCGAATGGGAAGTTAAGCTTGAAGACCATGCTCAATTGTCTCTCTATGCACCAGAGAATTACAATGAACTATTAGACGCATGGGATGATGCTGAAAGCATTTATGCGGACTTACTGAAAGACGAAACTCGGATAACCAAGAGTTACTCCATTTTCTCGAGCCTAACTTACGCTGAAGCCTTCGATGAAAAAATCGCGTTGATCAAATCAAACTATGACTCGATCTTAGTGTTAAAGAAGAAGGCTGACCGAGTACTTGCTGATTCGATTGTCCAAATGGATTACCTGAAGTTCTTGGGCGCAGATACCATGTTTACCTCGAGCTACAAACGTTTGTATTCAGAATACAGCGAGTTGTTCGAGTATGTGCTGGTCGATGAGCTTGAAGACGCTCAAGAAGCGCAGGTGGAATTTCTTAACAATGCCCGTTTACTAGAAGTTAAAGTGGCGCATAAGAAATACATCGAACCTTTGAAGAACGAATTAGAGTTCTTGGAAGATGAAGACTTTGATGACGTTGCTCCTCTAACCTTTGCTAAGGCGGCATCTCAAATTGCGTTGGCTGAAAGCCAAGTGAAAGCTAGCCCTCGTGAAAAGTCGATCATTGAAGATGCGGTTCACGCTGCAGAGTTTGAGTTGAACCATGTGCGCAGTGTCGCTCATGAAGTCAAAGTGCTGGCGAGCGTAAAAGGCGACCAGTTCGAACAGTCGGTTTTGAATGCCGAGAACCAGCTACTGAGCATTTCACAAATCGTTAATGATGAAGATTACCGTGATGTTGGTTTACGTCAGCAATCACAGAAGATAGTAGCGAGTGTTAAGGCGTTAAAAAGCTCTGATATGACAGGGCTTTTAAAGTCAGAGATTGAAACTTTGACTGAGCAATTGGCTAAGCTGGAGTCTGAAAACCAGAAGCAAGCGCAGCAACTGTCTGAAGCAACCAAGCACAGTGAGTTGCTCGGTGAGCAGATTACCAAGAGTGATGCTCACATTAAAAGCTTAGAAGAGTTAGTGGATAGTTTGAAAAGCTTAGGTGGCAAAGTTGCCAACGAAAGTGACTCTGGTGTGATGTCCCCGGCTGTTGAATCTACTCTAGAGGATTCAACCCTAGAACAATCATCAGAAGAAGTGATTGAACCTTCGGTTTAGCATCACTAATTTCTTTATTTGTGATTGAGTTAAAAGCGCCTTAGGGCGCTTTTTTACGTTCTGTTGATCTATGTCAAAATCTAGAAATAAAAGCGCTCTGTGAGCCATTTTAGTGTACGTTATTCTTTTGGTTTTAACGTAACTTGTTGATATTTATAGGTGTGTTATTTTCTATGCTGATAACTAATCATTCAGCAGAGTTTTCTTTTTACTACTAAAGTCGTATGAATTTGGAATAACTCGGACTATTTGCTTTCAACAAGGCTGTTAGAGCTATTTTGTGCCTAAAATAGCTCTTGAATTCAGAAATGAAAGAGAGGATTATCGCGCTCCCGACGACATGTTTCAAAATGTAAATCATCATGAATCTAAACCAATTTGACTCATTATTACCGCCACAAATGGCTGAGCGCGCTGCAGATATTGGCGTAGGTAAAGCAACCAAAGATCCAATCAAATCTTTTCTCCTAGCGATTTCCGCTGGCATACACATCGGTATTGCGTTTGTGTTCTACACCATCGTAACGACTGGTGCTGGTGATTTGCCTTGGGGTATTACTCGCCTATTAGGTGGCCTTGCATTTAGCTTGGGCTTAATTCTCGTTGTTGTTACCGGTGGTGAGCTATTTACCAGTTCGGTGCTGACTCTGGTTGCTCGTGCAAGTGGCAAGATTAGTTGGCGCACGCTCGTTAAGAACTGGGCTACAGTTTATGTAGGTAACTTGATTGGCGCATTGCTGCTGGTGGCTTGTATGTTACTGACCAAACAGTACATGTTCGACCATGGCCAAGTGGGTTTGAATGCAATGGCGATCTCCCAACATAAGATGCACCACGATTTTATCCAAGCTATCGCGCTCGGCATCATGTGTAATGTATTGGTTTGTATCGCGGTATGGATGACGTTTAGTGGACGCACACTGACTGACAAAATTGCGGTAATGATTTTACCTGTAGCGATGTTCGTATCGGCTGGTTTTGAGCACTGTATTGCGAACATGTTCCAAGTGCCTTTAGCTATCGGCATCAAAACATTTGCTCCAGCTGAATTTTGGACAATGACAGGCGCTAACCCAGCGGACTATGTTGATCTGAACATGATGGACTTTTTAATGAACAACTTGCTGCCCGTTACCATCGGTAACATCATTGGCGGCGGTATCTTTGTTGGCATGTGGTACTGGTTGATCTACCTACGTGACTAATAAAGGTGGCGCTATCGACAAAGATGGCGTGACTAGCTCAGTTGACGAGATGAGTTAAAGCGCAGTGAAAACACTGAACTGACTTATGACATTTACAAGACGGTCTGCATTGCAGGCCGCTTTTTATTTGTGGAAAACCTACTTCTTCATCTCTCTAATGATCATCTGAGTACGCAACAGCGCTGATCACCATGTGTGTATATGTCTTTGAAATCACCCAAAGATCAAAGGCGATGA
>NZ_JADDYK010000033.1:20690-56188 GCF_015163615.1 Vibrio sp. OPT18 | reverse complement strand
TCTTTCCTTGGGTCGAAATGGACAAAAAAGGATCTATATTGATTTGGTTATCCACAGTTTCTGTGGATAACCTGTCTCAAATTCAGTGAGTAACCAGATCTAAGTGGAGTAGGGAGGCTATTTCGAAGGCTGTATTTGAGCGAGAACTCGCCCTTCTTTGGTCAGAGATGTCTTCAATGAGAGGTGAAGCGCAAGTGCTAAAGAACAGCTCATCATCACGAAAATCGCCAGCATGATCATCAGTTGATACTTAATCGCGATCATCGGTGAAGCACCACCTAAGATCTGCCCCGTCATCATTCCCGGCAGCGTTACTAGGCCTGTGGTTGCCATAGAGGCCATGATAGGGGACATCGCTTTCTGTATCGCATTACGTACAAAAGGCGCAGCAGCATAAGTAGGAGACGCGCCTAACGCGATTGCTGCTTCATATTCTGATTTCTGTGTTTCAAAGGCACTAAACAGGTTCTGCAATGCCACGATATTACTGCTTAAGCTATTACCCAATAACATCCCTGCGATTGGGATAAGGTACTGCGCGTTAAAAACCGGTGTCGGCTTAATGATGAAAAAGCAGATGAACAAGACAATAGGTACACAAGTTACCGCAAGGCTAACGGCGACAGGAGCCAAAAGTAGGTTTCTTGGCAGTCTAGATTTTTCAACAATCGAGCTTGCACCGACGATAATCATCGTAAATAACCACAGCAAATTGACCCACAAACTATTCAAAGTGAACAAGTATTCTAGGTAAAGTCCCACCAGAAATAGCTGAATAACCATACGAATGATGCTGATAGAAGCTTCTTTGCCAAGGCCGAGTTTTAACTTGTGGTTGATCGTAATGGGTAGCAAGAGAAGTGAGCTGAAGAACAATAACTGCCACCAAGATATATCAATAACGTCTTGCATAATGTTTCCTTTTAAGTAGGTCCCCATCATATCTGAAAGTGCCAAATGATGCATTTCAGCTTCTCAGCCGTTGCTTTAAAAAACACTCAATAATTTAACAATCAAACCACAAAATATTGGTTGTTTGAGGCATTTTTGGCTACTACTTAGTAGGTAAAACGTTAAAATTGGTTACAATACGGTTGCGCAGGTGTTGGAATTTAACATTTGTGAAATATACTTAATTCTTCACATTTGTTAATACTTTTTAATAACTTTGTTTAACTAAAAACAACTTTGGATGAGCTCAAAAAAGTATTGATTAGCAAGGGTTATAACGGGAGATTTGATTGAACCCTACTTTGAGTATGGTCTAAAATTTGTCGTTAGATACTTAAGAACTTTAGCCCCATAGAATGGGTTACTCGAAATTACTAAATACAAAATAGGCAAAATGTATGAGTGATGTTAATAAAATTGAAACTGGCGAAAAACGCTCGTTGGAGTGGAAGTCTTTCCTCTTCATCGCGGTGGTTCTCTTTCCAATATTAAGTGTGGCTTTTGTAGGTGGTTACGGCTTCCTAGTTTGGGCACTGCAAGTGTTTGTATTCGGACCTCCTGGTGCTCACGGCGGCATGTAATGCCCTCTAGTAACAACATTTTTTAAAATCAATATTTAAGAGAGCTAAACATGAAATCATTTTTAGTTAAATTATGGCGCACAATGACTCGCCCAGCGGTACACATCAGTCTTGGTGTACTAACTATGGGTGGCTTTATCGCCGGTGTTATTTTCTGGGGCGGTTTTAACACAGCTCTAGAGCACACAAATACAGAAGAATTCTGTGTAAGCTGTCACACCATGCGTGACAACGTATACGTAGAACTACAAGAAACGGTTCACTGGAAAAACACTTCTGGTGTACGTGCTACTTGTCCTGACTGTCACGTTCCACATGAATGGACAGCAAAAATTGCTCGTAAGATGCAAGCATCTAAAGAAGTATTCGCTCAAGTATTTGGTGACCTAGATACACCTGAGAAATTCGAAGCTCGTCGTATCGAACTGGCTAAACACGAATGGGATCGTTTCTCTTCGAACAAATCTCTAGAGTGTAAAAACTGCCACAACTACGATTCAATGGATTTCGAAAACATGCGCCCAACAGCGCGTATTCAGATGAAGAACGCGGCAGAGCGTGATCAAAGCTGTGTTGACTGTCACAAAGGTATTGCTCACAACCTTCCATTAGATATGGCATCAGCGAGCGGTATTGTTGGCGAGCTAGAAAACGTAGCAAGCAGCACATCTTACGCAAATGGTTCAGACGTGATCTCTATTCGTCACCTGCCAATGTATACAGATGAAACAGCTGAAGTTGAAGCGGGTCTATTAAGCCCTGCAAGTAAAGTTGCTGTGATCGACGAAAAAGGCGACATGATCAAGATTCAAATCGACGGTTGGCGTAAAGCGAAAGGCTTCGGACGTGTAATCCAAGAAGACTTCGGTATGAACATCTCGACTGCAATCTTGACGAAAGAAGTATCTCAAAGTGACGTAATCACTGTTGGTGAGAAGAAAGAAGATGAGCTAACTGGCCTTCCTTGGGAAGAAGTTAACCTAGCACTTTGGATGAAGAAAGAGTCTATGGTTGATAACTTCGATCCAATCTGGAACGCAGCGGGTCAAGCGTACCAATCTAACTGTTCAACGTGTCACTCACAGCCAGATGAAGCTCACTTCAGCGCTAACGGTTGGGTAGGCATGCTAGATGGTATGATTGCGTTCGTTAACTTCGATACAGATACAGAAGCACTTGTTCTTAAGTATCTACAGAAGCACTCATCAGATTTTTCTGAAGGCCATCACTAATAAGACGTCAATTGGAGTAACACAATGGCAATTACAAGAAGAAGTTTTCTGAAAGGTGTCGCGACGACAAGTGCGGCATCGGTTATCGGTCCAAGCTTATTGGCGTCGGCTTCAGCATCTGCTGCAGAAACAGACGGCGCGTGGAAAGTCTCTGGTTCTCACTGGGGGGCATTCCGAGCTCGCGTTTACGCGGGTAAAGTACAAGAAATTAAACCTCTAGAAATCGATCAGCACCCAACAGAGATGCTGAAAGGTATTAAAGGTATTATCTACAGCCCATCACGTGTGCGTTACCCAATGGTTCGCCTAGATTGGTTGAAGAAGCATAAGTACAGCGCAGACACGCGTGGTAACAACCGCTTTATTCGTGTGACTTGGGATGAGGCACTAGACCTTGTTTACCGCGAGCTAGAGCGCGTACAGAAAGATTACGGTCCATGGGCGCTTCACACAGGTCAAACTGGTTGGAGACAAACAGGTCAGTTCCACAGCTGTACTAACCACATGCAACGTGCAATGGCACTTCACGGTTACTCTGTGAAGAAAATCGGTGACTACTCAACAGGTGCTGGTCAAACGATCATGCCTTACGTGCTAGGTTCTACTGAAGTTTACGCACAAGGTACATCTTGGGAACTTATCTTAGAAAACAGTGACAACATTGTTCTTTGGGGTAACGATCCAGTTAAAAACCTTCAAGTAGGTTGGACATGTGAGACTCATGAGTCTTTTGCATACCTAGAACAGCTGAAAGAAAAAGTTGCTAAGAAAGAGATCAACGTTGTTTCTGTTGACCCTGTTAAAAACAAAACAGGTCGTTACCTAGAAAACGAGCAAATGTACATCAACCCACAAACTGATGTGGCGTTCATGCTTGGTGTTGCTCACGTTCTTTACAACGAAGGCCTATACGACAAGAAGTTCATCGAAACTTACTGTCTAGGTTTTGAAGATTTCATCAAGTACGTTCAAGGTGAAACGAAAGACAAAGTTGAGAAGACACCAGAATGGGCTTCAGCTATCTGTGGTGCAAGCGCTGACTCTATCCGTGACTTTGCTAAGATGCTAGTTAACGGTCGTACACAAATTCTTGTGGGTTGGAGTATCCAACGTCAAGAGCACGGTGAACAGCCTTACTGGATGTGTGCAGTTATCGCAGCAATGGTTGGCCAAATTGGTCTACCTGGCGGTGGTATCTCTTACGGTCACCACTACTCAGGTATCGGTGTATCTTCAACTGGCTTCGCTGCCCCGGGTTCATTCCCGCTGAACATCGACCAAGGTCAATCACCTAAGCACACCAACACAGATTACAACGGTTACAGCCGTGTAATCCCTGTTGCTCGCTGGGTAGATAGCTTGCTAGAGCCAGGTAAGAAGATCAAAGCGAACGGTTCAACGGTAACACTACCTGATATCAAAATGATGGTATTCAGTGGTAACAACCCGTGGCACCACCACCAAGATCGCAACAAGATGCGTAAAGCATTCAAGAGCCTACAAACTGTAGTGGCTGTTGATTTCGCTTGGACTGCAACTTGTCGTCACTCTGATATTGTTCTTCCAGCTTGTACTCAGTGGGAACGTAACGATATCGATGGTTACGGCGCGTACTCTGGCCGTGGTTTGATCGCAATGCACAAGCTAGTGGATCCTCTGTTCCAGTCTAAGACTGACTTCGAGATCATGTCTAGCCTAACTAAGCGTTGGGGTCGTTACGACGATTACACGCGTGGTATGGACGAAATGCAGTGGGTTAAATCTCTGTACGACGAATGTCGCGCTTCAAACGAAGGCAGCTTCGAAATGCCTGAGTTTGCTGAGTTCTGGGAGAAAGGTTTCCTAGACTTCGGTAAAGGTAAGCCATGGACTCGCCACGCTTCATTCCGTGAAGATCCAGAGATCAACGCACTAGGTACTCCTTCTGGTTTCATCGAAATCACAAGCCGTACTGTTGGCAACATGGGTTACGAGCACTGTCAAGAACACCCAATGTGGTTCGAGAAATCTGAACGTTCACACGGTGGTCCAGGCTCTGACAAACACCCATACTGGCTACAATCTTGTCACCCAGACAAGCGTCTTCACTCTCAGATGTGTGAATCTGAAGAGTGGCGTGCGACTTACGCGGTACAAGGCCGTGAGCCAATCTACATCAACCCAGTAGATGCTAAGAAGAAAGGCATCAAAGATGGCGATGTAGTACGTGTGTTTAACGACCGTGGTCAACTACTAGCAGGTGCTGTTCTAATGGATAGCTACGCTCCTGGTGTTGTTCGTATCGAAGAAGGTGCTTGGTACGGTCCGATCAACGAGAAAGTGGGCGCGCTAGATACATACGGCGATCCAAACACACTGACTCAAGATATCGGTACGTCTGAACTTGCTCAAGCAACGTCAGCAAACACATGTTTGGTTGATTTCGAGAAGTTCCAAGGCAAACTGCCTCCAGTAACTTCATTCGGTGGTCCAATCGAAGTTTCTTAAGTCTTGTCTTAAGAACCAAGATTAAAGCTTGAATTAAAGCCCCTGTAAGCACTCTTACAGGGGCTTTTTGTATTTTAGATGTCTGTGTTGGTGTTTCTAAATAAGCATTGTACAGGGCTAATAGAGGGCGTTTTTGAGACAGGCTGTAACGTGCTGTTTGAGAGCAGTAGTAGAAACAGTGGATCAGGAAGGGAAGGTCAAAAAAAACTGTGGAAAGACTAGGCTGACGGAAACAAAAAGGCCGATACAAAGTACTGACCTTACAGAAGCCTATGGAGTTAACTCTGATCAAGTTAGATTTCAAACATAAACCAATAGCCATAAGCACAGATTAGTGCGGGCACACTAGAGTATAAGGTCGCGACCAGTGCCGCTTTGGGAGCCATCGCAATCGCAGGGAATAGCGCGTCACCATCATTTGAGATTGCGTTACCTACCTGAGCCGAAAGTGGTAGTGCGCCTGAAAGGTATAAGCTAGTGACCAATAATTGTGGTCCACAGCCTGGTAGCAAACCCATCAACACGCCAGCCAGGGGGAGCATGATGCCCCAGCTTGAGAATAGCGTCGCAAAATCGACATTTGCTACCACAGAACCAAATTCAAAGAAAAGAAAGGCAACCACCACCCAAGCGGTAACAAAGTTTGTATCTTGAGCTGTCTTTTGCAGTGGATGAGAGCCTACACACTTCTCATCTTCACTAACGGCTGATTTGTAATCTTCAATTTCACGAGTCAGTCCCCATAGAAACATCGAGCTGATCAGCAAAATAGTGCCTGCCCATTCCATCGACATTCCGGGCAAAGCGAGCAACTCATTCACATCCACTTGAAAAGAGCCAAGTAGGGCAACTGCAGCACCTGGAATAATGAGTACAGACCATAGATAGCCTTGTAGGTTGATCGCTTTTTTCGATACTGCTTCTTTGTCTTGAGATTGAGAAGCACAGCTGCTCACCACTTCATTTTTCTCTGCTTTTTTTGGGCGTAAGAAGTCGTCTGCGTGAAACAAGTTAATGATTCGACCTGACGCAGTACCCACAATGACGCCCATCGCCATCATGGCTAAACCTGTCTTAGGCTCGCTCGCTATGAGTAGGAACGCCGCGTCACCCATGGTTGAGACGAGCACCGCAACTACGGCACCAAATCCGAGTTTTCCCGAGATAAATTGTGTGGTTACCACTATCGCTCCGCCACAGCCGGGCAACGCGCCCATGAGAGCCGCGAATACCACTTGGTTTGAACGAGATTGATGGACGAGCTTATTGAAGACGTTATCTTTGTTTATGTACAGACTTAACCAGTGATAAATAGCCAAGGTTAAAGCAACATAACAAGACACTGCCCAAAAGGCGTCTGACAAGGTCGTGACCGTCAATTCTCGCGTGGCAGGCGCCATAACTAAAGCTGCAAGTGAGATAGGTAAAAGCAGGCGCTTAAATGACAGTGAAAATTGAGTTGTTTTCGCAGCGCTACTGCTTGGCAAAAAAGAGATTAGTCGATCCATAGGTGTTACTCAAAATTAGTGGCTTAAGATAAATATATACGAATGATAATAATTATCAATTGCATTTGTTGTTTTTTTATCTATTGTTACTATTGGCTAAACCCACGAAACATGACCAATCTAAAAAAATGAGGTAAAGTATGGCTAATAAAGAGAGGCTCTAAAGGTAGAGTCATAATTGTTAGTGTAATAGGAAGAAACATGATTTTAGTTGTTGGTCACAAAAACCCTGATAGTGACAGTATTTGTAGTGCGTTAGTTGCAACAGAGCTTCTTAAAGCTCGTGGCGAGGAAGCGACACCAATTCGCCAAGGCGAGATCAACCGCGAAACTCAACACATTCTAGAAGTCGCTGGTGCTGAAAAGCCAGAGCTTCGTACTTCTGTTGCTGGTGAGAAAATCTGGCTAGTAGACTACTCAGATCTAGCACAAGCACCAGATGATGTTGCTGATGCAGAGATCGTAGGTATTGTCGATCACCACCGTCTAGGCGACGTGATGACAGTAAACCCAATGGAAGCTTGGATCTGGCCTGTTGGTTGTACAAACACTGTACTTTTCAACATGTTCAAGATTGAAGGTCACGCAATCTCTCAACAAATCGCTAAACTAATGATGTCTGCAATCCTTTCAGACACAGTGGGTTTCGCTTCTCCAACATGTACTCAAAAAGACAAAGACGCTGTTGCTGAGCTTGCTGAAATCGCTGGCGTAACTGACGTTGATGCATTCATCAAAGCGCTTCTAATCGCTAAGACAAACATCGAAGGCCTATCTGCTGCACAGCTAGTAGAAAAAGACCTTAAAGGCTACCCATTCAACGGTCGTGATGTTGTTGTTGGTCAAGTTGAACTTGCGACTCTTGAGCAAGTAGACGGCATGATCGAAGCACTAGAAGCTGATCTTGAAGAGCGTTGTGAGAAAGATGGTCTAGCGTTCGCTGCGGTAATGCTAACAGATATCACTACTGCTCAAACTCGTCTTCTATACAAAGGTGAGTGGGCTGAGAAATTGGTTAAGCACGAGAAAGACGGCGTATTGATGATGGAAAATACACTAAGCCGTAAGAAGCAAGGCTGGCCTTGGCTACAAGGTGAGCTTGTTTAATCAAGTCGCTTAATATTAAACGCCTGCTTATTTAGCAGGCGTTTTTCTTTGAAGTAGACTTTCTTCTTCATCGATAATGTTTGAAGTTAAAAACACTCGGCATAAAATAGCTTTAAGAGCAAAGTTACTGACTAAAGTAGGAAATTAAGATGACTACACAGCTAGACGATAAAAAAATCGCTGAAATCAACAAGTATACGGGCGAGCAACGCTTTAAATACTGTGTGAAAGAAATCGTAGCAAACCGTGAAGTATGGATCTTAACCGATGAACACGGTTGTGTAATGCTGAACACAGAAGATGAAGACTGTGTTCCAGTATGGCCAAACCAAGAGTTCGCAGAATCATGGGCAACGGGTGATTGGTCTGAGTGTAAAGCTGAGTCTATTTCGTTGAATAAATGGCACAGTCGCTGGACGAACGGTCTAGAAGACGACGAACTTGCTGTTGTAGTATTCCCGAACGAGCAAGAAGAAGGCGTTATCTTGTTCCCTGATGAGTTCGATTTCGAATTGAAAAAGCAGGCAGCTAAGCGCTAATTCTTTCGTAATACAGTAACATCGTAAGTCAGCGCTGCCTTTCTTAGGCAGCGCTATTATTCAATTATCCCATCTAAGCTGCTTCCAACGTATATTCGTCAATACCCAATCAACTGATACAAAGGCGCTTGCTGTGCGGCTTTAGAAGCTTGTTGAAGTACACCTGTTTGGCTGTATCTCTTGAGTATCTTTCGAACGACAGGTTTTACTTCAGATTTTGTCATTCCAGCTTTCAATTCTGGTTCATACAGCAGATGTAGTAACACCACATCTAAGGGCGACAATAAGTCTTCTGGCGTATGGTCATTGAAAATAGAAGGGTAGGCTTTATCTGAATCATTCGGCAGGCCGAGAACCTGTGTGATCTCTTCCACGATACAGGCGACTAGCTTACCTCGCGATCTGGCCTGATCAACGGGAATTACAATCCCAGCGTATACAATCTCACCTTTAGAATTGGTTCGATAACCCGCCGTGCAGATGGCGCTATTTAAATGCTGAGTTGATTTGAGCTTGAGCACCGATTTCGCCTCAGATACCCACTGGCTCTGCCTTGTGTATATCCATTTAACGTTCGCTTCGGACTCTTTACTGACGATTGTTATTGGGTGTTGGGTGACTTCAGATAAGTGTTTGATATGAAGCTCTGTGAGCTCTTGATGCAGTTCCTCATCGCCCACTCGATGATCGATCCAAATCTTGATCGGTTGTTTCCACTTGGCGAGCGGTTTGTTGCCTTGGGAGTATTCGTGTTGAAGCGCGACGTTATAAAAGGCTGTTTCGACGAAGCTTCTATCTAGCCATGTGAGCGGTGTGCTTGTCGCGTTAAAGGACAACAGCACCAACAAGAGGGGAAGCATTGAAGCTGTTCGTAACATACTTTTCCCCTCTGCTGGATGCAGCGTGATTACAGATTAGTGGTTGGGTGCTTTGGAGAAATGGCTCTCAACCAATCTTTGGGTGATTTGGTGAGTTGGATTGGTCAACACTTGATCCGTTTCCCCACTCTCAACCACATTGCCTTCGTGCATTACAATAATCTTGTCGGTAATGTGCTTCACAATACCGAGGTGCTGAGATACATAAACGAACGATACGCCCATCTCTTCTTGAAGTTCTAAGAACAGATTGATGATTTGCGAGCGCATTGCCATGTCCAAACCATTTAACGCTTCATCAGCGACAATGATGGATGGCTGAAGTATCAAGGCTCGAGCCAAACAAACCCTCTGTTTCTGGCCCGCAGCAAGCATCTGAGGGTAGAAGTAAGCATGTTCCGGTAGAAGGCCCACGCGCAGTAGTGTGTCTTTCACACGACGCATACGGGCTTCTGGTGGCATGTTAGTGTTTCGCTTTAATGGGCCTTCAAGAATTCGACCAATCTGAATACGTGGGTTAAGCGAAGTATTCGGATCTTGGAAGATCATTCGAATCAGCTTACAACGAGTCGAGTAATCTTTGTGCTCTAGTTTTTCGCCATTCACGCGGATCTCGCCAGCGGTTGGTTCGACCATGCCTGCGAGCATTCTTGCTAATGTTGATTTACCAGAACCATTCTGACCAATAAAACCAATCGTTTGGCCTGCTTCAAGGGAAAAGCTGACCGGCTTCACCGCCTGATGAATCTTTTTACGGAAAAGACCAGAGCGAGTCGTAAAGTCTTTAGACAAATCACTGACTTCTAATAATGCACTCATGATTTCTTTTTCTTCTCCATATTCAGAGGGAAGTGACAGTTAAATTTATGGTTCTTGATACGTTTAGTATGTGGGATCTCGACACACTGCCTTTGCGCGTATGGGCAACGTGGGCCTAACCGACAACCAATAGGAAGATGTTGCAGCGGTGGAATTGACCCCGGCAAAGACTGTAGCTTCTCCTTGTGGGGAATCCAGTCGTTAAAGTCTGGCATCGCTTTTAACAGAGCAACAGTATATGGGTGCTTGGGTGCATCCAACAGCTTCGGCGTATCAGCGGATTCTACAGATTGACCACAGTACATCACGGTAATGCGAGTTGCCCATTGGGTAATGGTGGTTAAGTCATGACCGATCAACACGATGGTGGTGTTATTGATCTGGTTCATACGGCTCAACAGACGCAATATTTGAGACTGTGTTATTGGGTCCAAATCGTTGGTCGGCTCATCAGCAATCAAGACTTTTGGCTTGGCAGCGATCGCCATTGCGATCATCACCTTTTGACACTCACCATCGGTCAGCTCGTAAGAGTAACTGTCCATTAGGCGAGAGTGGTCTTTGATGCCGACTTTGTGTAGTAATGCGATCGCTTGCTTCTTACGCCACTTAAATCGTTGCCACCAACGACCTTCAAACGAATGGGAAGGGATCGCTTCAACGAGCTGGTTACCTACTTTTTCAGAAGGGTCAAGACACGTTGATGGCTCTTGGAAGATCATTGCGATATCGCGGGCGATCACTCGGCGTCTTTCTTTCGGCGTCAGTTGCAGTAGGTCGATATTGCCTAAGCGCATTCGGTCTGCGGAAACTTTCCAGTTCTCTTTACAAACCCCGACGATCGCTTTTGCAACCAAGCTCTTACCTGAGCCTGATTCACCTACTAAGCCACGAATTTCCCCTTCATTGAGGGTAATACTCATTCGATCTACCGCTTTAACCATCCCTTGAGGGGTCTCAATCTCGATGGTTAGATGTCGAATATCAAGTAACGGCATTATTCGATTCCTGCATTTAGCGCTTGGCGAACACCTTCACCGACGAGGTTAATCACGATCACTGTAAACATAATAGCTAAGCCGGGTAGGGTAACTGTCCATGGCGCAAGGTAAATCAACTCGACCGAATCACCCAAGATTGAGCCCCACTCGGTACTCGGTGCTTGAGCGCCAAGCCCTAGGAAACCTAAAGCCGTGATATCAAGAATTGCAACTGACAGTGCCAGCGTAACTTCAAGTGCGATCACGGTAAGAATGTTCGGAAGGATTGAGTTCCAAAGCAGGTAAAAATCGTTCGCTCCATCAAGGCGAGAAGCCAGAATATAGTCCTTTTCTACTTCGGCATGCACGGCAATGTACACCGAGCGAATAAAGCGCGGGATCAGTGCCAAACACAAGGCAAGCAAGATATTGAACTCGCCAAAGCCAAGGAATGCCACGAAGATAATCGCCAGCAGAAGAGATGGAATCGACATAACGGTATCAAGCAGGTGGTTTAACGTACTTGATAGCAATCCACGAGTCATACCAGCAAGTACGCCAATCAGACAACCAATGACGGCTGCGATGAAGGTAATCACCACGGCGGCGCCAAACGTCAGCTGAGAGCCAATTATTAGGCGAGAAAGAATGTCTCGGCCCAAGTCATCAGTGCCTAGAAAGTATTCAACCGTTCCTGCTGGATCCCAAGAGGGCGGCGTTAATAGGTGACCGGTTTGTTCTTGTGCATCATGCGGGGCTAGCCACGGTGAAGTGACGGTGACCAGAATGATAAGCACCAAACACCACAAGCCAAACATAGCCAGATTATTGCTGCGGAAGCTGCGCCAGAAACGTTCGAACTGGGTTGGAATCTGTTCTTCTTGGTAGACGTTATTTGTTAGCATACCATTCCTTCCTCACCAGTGGATTGATCATCGCGCCCAGTAGATCGGACATAATGTTGGCGGTCAAAACCAAGGTTGCCACCACAATTACACCTGCTTGAATTGAAACGTAATCTTGATTCGATAAGGCATCCAGTAACCAACGACCAATGCCCGGCCAGTTAAAGATAGACTCGGTAATAATGGCAAGCGTTAACATACTCGATAGTTGAACGCCGACCTTAGGAATAATCGGAGGTATCGCGTTTCTTAGCACGTGCTGCGTGATGATCTCTCTCGTTGAAAGACCTTTAATTCGTGCTGCACGGATGTAGTTTTGCGTCATTACTTCAGCTACTGACGCTCTCATCAATCGGATGACCTGAGTCGTTGGCGCTAGCGCTAAAACAAGACAAGGTAACGCCATGTGCTCGATAACACTTTGTAGTGCGTGTGCACGGTAGCGACCTTCGGCAAAAAAGGCGTCAATCATCGCGAAGCCAGTCACGTGTTCAATCTCGTAAAGTAGGTCGTATCGGCCACCAACTGGGAACATTTCAAAGTGCAGTGAAAACACCATGATCATCAGCAATGCGACCCAAAAGATCGGTGCAGAGTAACCGGCCATTGAGGTGAACGATATGGTGGTATCGACAAATTTACCTTGTCTCATACCAGCAATGGTGCCGAAAGGGATACCGATGATGAGTGCCAACACAAAGGCAAAGAAGCACAGTTCTAGCGTTGCAGGGAACACCACGACCAACTCATCGATGATAGGTACACCGTGTTTACTTAGGCCAAAGTTTAGCGTCGATAATTCAGTGATATAGCTAATCCAACCGGGCCAAAAATCTTGAATTGCCCATGGTGAGGTTTGGTCTAATCGAAGCAGGGAGAAACCCACCAAGGTCAGAATCCCTAGCGTAATAACGAATAAGTTTACACGTCTTAATGTATACCAAAACATTACTGCACCTCTCTTCTGACTTGATCAAAAGGTTGGGCATTGAAAGGACTTGCTTTAAAGCCTGTTAGCGAACGATCGTGCACGCGGAATTGCACGCCATGAGCTAAAGGAATCACAGGAACTTCTTCATTGAGAATGTTTTGGGCTTGTCGGTACAAGTTCACACGGTGCCTTTGTTGATTGATCTCTAATGCTAAGTCGAGAAGGAAATCAAAGTCTGAATTACACCACATCGAGACGTTTAACCCTGCACGTTCAGAGCTGCATGAGAGCAGCGGGCGCAAGAAGTTGTCTGGATCACCTGTATTGCCTATCCAGCCTGTAAGCAACAAGTCTGTTGAGGAAATAGAGGACAACTGTGTGCGGTCAAATCGGTCGTCGGTATAGAGTTTCAATTCAATACCAATATCGGCTAAGTTTGCTTGGATCAGTTCTGCCGTTTTTCTTGGACTTGGATTGTATGCGCGTGGCTCTAGTGGTACCCACATTGAAAGCTCTAACCCAGGCTCAACGCCAGCTTCTTTGAGAAGCGCAACCGCATAGTTTCGGTCGTAGCGAACTTGAACGCTGTCTTTTTGGTGAGCCCAAGAAGTAGGAGGAAGTAAAGTGTAGGCTTTGGTTCCTGTACCGTAATACACAGAATCAAGAATGTTCTGACGATTGATGGCTAAGTTGAGCGCTTTACGAACTCGAGAGTCACGCAGTGCAGGGTGCTCAGTATTCAGCGCAATGAAAGAGACATTAACCGCCGGAGTGGCAGAGATCTTCAACTCTTCATGGGCCTGAATAATAGGAATTTGACTAGAAATCGGAGAATTGAGCACGTCACACTCACTGCGAAGAAGCTTGGCAAGTGTGCCTGTTCCACGTTGCGAAGTATCGAACACAACTTGGTCCATTTGTACTTCACCCTTCCAGTAGTGCTTGTTCTTTTTCAAGCGCACTAGGTCGTTGATTTGGTATTCATCTAAGTAGAAAGGGCCAGTGCCGACAGGGTTGGAATCGATTCGATTTTTCTCATCCGCTGCAATGAGCTTGTTGGCATACTCTTTAGAGTGAATGACTGCATAGCTGGTGGCGATATTGTTGAGAAATGAATTGTCTGGGCGACTTAATTGGAATTTCACTGTTAGGTCGTCGACTGCGGTGATATCGACAATCAGGTTCTTGAAGTCGATTCCGGCAAACCACGGATATAGGCCACCACCCACATAATGAAATGGGTTTGAACTATCAATGACACGTTCAAAGCTAAACACCACATCTTGTGCATTCATGCTACGAGTAGGGGTGAACCAGTCTGTCGTTTGGAACGCAACATTTGGGCGCAGTTTGAACGTGTACTCTGTACCTGATTTATCAACAGACCAACTTGTCGCCAAGTTCTGTTTTGGTCGGTACGTCATCGGATCAAGAGTGAGCAGTGTATCGAAGATTTGAGGACTCAGCGATTCTGCGGTAATGCCACTATCAACCAGCTGTGGGTTGAAGGTACTAGGATTACCTTGGCCGCAATAAATGAAGCCTTTTTCACGGACTTGCTCGTGATTCACACTCTCACCACATCCAGCGAGAAAGCTCAGCGTGCAGATGCTCAGTGATAGTCTTATTAGTGCTTTCATAAAAAGAAATACTTTTCGAAACGAGGCGTTAGAGGAGCCTCAAGATCCGGACAATTTAACATTTTATTTATTCGGCTCCAAATAATAATCAAGTGTGGACAGCTATTTATCGTTAGCTTGTCCGACAATCGCGTACTTCCTCACCATTCCACGTAATTGGTTGTAGGTTAACCCAAGTAATTCTGCGGCTTGTTTCTGGTTATATTTGCTCTGTTTTAGGGCTTGATTGAGTAGCTTGATGTCTTGTTGTTCTTGCCATGCTTTGTAATCAAGCGGCAAAGAAAACAAGCTCTCTGATGAAGTATGGCTGTTAGACGGCTCATTGCCAGTTTCCGGAGAGGAATCTTGCTCTGTTTTCCATGCGGGCTTAAATGGGTTAAACACCAAATATTCAATAGGATATGGGTCTTTTCCGTGCTGATAGATCGCTCGCTCAATGACGTTTTTGAGCTCTCGTACATTCCCTGGCCAAGAATAATCTAAAAGCGATTCAACGGCAGAAGGGGCAAAGCCAACAAACAACTCCAATTCCAATTCACGACACATCTTAATGGCGTAGTATTCTGCGAGTAGCATGATGTCTTCTTTTCGCTCACGCAAAGGAGGGATAGTAATGACGTCAAACGCCAGTCTATCTAATAGGTCAGCCCTGAATTCGCCCTTTAATGCCATGTCTGGTAAGTCGGCATTGGTTGCACACACCAGTCTTACATTGGCACTTAGCGCCTTTTGCCCACCGACACGTTCATATTGCCCGTATTCAATAACGCGCAATAGCTTCTCTTGAACCGCAAGGGGAGTGGTCGCTAACTCATCCAGAAACAGCGTTCCTCCTTCTGCTCTTTCAAAGCGACCTTGATGACGACCTTTCGAACCCGTAAACGACCCTGACTCGTGGCCAAACAGTTCAGAATCAATCAAACCTTCACTGAGGGTTGAGCAGTTCAATGAGATCAAAGGTTGATCCCAACGTCTTGAAAGGTAATGCAGTCTTTGTGCGATGAGCTCTTTACCTGTGCCGCGCTCGCCAATGATCAGAATGGGTCTTTCTATTGGTGCGAGTTGGGATACTTTATCTAAAACAGAGAGAAAGCTAGGTGATTCACCAATGAGGTTCTGCTGCATAGCGCGTCCTTGTATGAATTGATCGCTGGAGATAGTCATGTAAGAGTCGTAGTGGTGAAAAATACCAATACTTGGCTAAATTCATCATAGCATGGTTCGGGTTAATCACCATTTTATTGTAAGTAACTGATAATAAATGGATTAAAAGTTGGCACGCTACTTGGATTACTTATGGTAGGTTTAACAACAAACGTAAATTTTTGAGCAAGTGGATTGATAAAGTCGCACAACGATTTGAAACGCATTTGCCATCATTGTAATTAAGGAGTTCCTCATGGGTATTTTTTCTCGCTTTGCAGACATTGTAAATTCAAACATCAGTGCACTATTAGATAAGGCTGAAGATCCTGAAAAGATGATTCGCCTGATTATCCAAGAAATGGAAGATACGCTGGTTGAGGTTCGTACTAACTCAGCAAAAGCAATCGCAGATAAGAAAGAGTTAGCACGTAAAGTTGAAGCTATCGAAACTCAGATTCTAGATTGGCAAAACAAAGCGACACTCGCACTGACTAAGCAACGTGAAGATCTGGCAAGAGCGGCGCTAATCGAAAAGCAAAAACTTGAAGACATCATCAAGAGTCTTCACACCGAGCAAACTTTGGTTCATGAAACCATCGAAAAGCTAACCAGTGAGATCGGCAAGCTTGAAACCAAAATTGCAGAAACTCGCGCAAAGCAACAAGCATTAATGATTCGTAATAATGCAGCGAGCAATCGTCGTGATGTTCAAAAACATCTGCATTCAAGCAAAACCAACGAAGCAATGGCGAAGTTTGAGCAATTCTCGCGTAAAGTGGATGAATTAGAAGCTGAAGCGGACGTTTACGCTAAGACTGGCAACGCAAAATCTTTAGACCAAGAATTTGCCGAGCTACAAGCTCAAGATGAAATCGAAAAAGAGCTAGCGAAACTGAAGCAACAAGTTGAAAACCGCGATAAATAATTTAGGAGTTGTCTATGTCAACATTTCTAATTGCAGGTCCACTGATTGTCTTTTTAATCTTCGTGGCGCCGCTATGGTTGTTCTTACATTACCGCAGCAAGAAGAAATCCAGCAATGGTCTTTCAGAAACGGATCTTCAACGTCTGCATAAGCTTTCTGCGCAAGCCGAATCCATGCAAGACCGAGTGAAAACGCTAGAAAAAATACTGGATGCGGAGTCGCCTAGCTGGAGACGAAACTATGAGTAGAGAACTGTATCGCGACACGATTAACGGCAAATTGTCTGGTGTGTGTGCAGGGTTAGCGAACTACTTTGGCCTTGAAGTGTGGTTGGTTCGTATCTTAGTTATCTCTGCGGCACTGCTTGGTGGTAGCTTTCTGGTGTTATTAGCGTATTTAGCTTTGACATTTATGCTTGAAAAACAACCACCTCACTATGTTGATGAGATGAAAGCCAAGCAAGAGCACACACTCAAACAAAAGCCTTGGGAAAAAGGGCAAACGGCAGAGTCGTTACTGGGCACTTTAGAGGGTGATTTCCAGAAGTTAGAGACCAGTGTCCGCAACATGGAAGCTTATGTGACCTCCGACACGTTCAAAGTCGACCGTGCATTTAAGAACATGTAACGATAAGTCTAAAAAAGATTAGATAACGGTTTAGGAAAATTTATTCCAAGCCGTTATTTTTTTTAATAATTTTGTCTAAATAAATCTTACGATAACTGGTAAGTTACATGTGATTAATCTATGTTATAAAAATATTTATAGATATGGATGATCACCAATGTATAGAGCCTCCGTTGTCCTATTGACAGCCTTAGCTGGGTTGTCTGGGTGTGGTAAGGAGCTTCCTCCCGTACCTGAACCTGATTCTAGACCCGCCAAACTCTTCACTGTCTCCGTAGGTAGTAATGCCTTTGAACGTAGCTTTCCTGCCACCACTGAAGCGGGTGACAAAGCCGTACTGGCCTTTCGTGTTCCAGGGCTACTTCAGACTATCGATGTCACATCTGGTCAACAGGTCAGTAAAGGTGAAGGGCTTGCAACGCTCAATCCTGACGAATATCAACTGCTAGAGAAGCAAGCAAGAGCCAACTTTAAGCTTGCTGACGTTCAATACCAACGTTCGATTAAGCTACGTAAAGACCGAGTCGTATCTGAGCAAGATTTCGATCAAGCGAAAGCCAATCACAATTCTGCTAAAGCGATGCTTAATCAAGCCAAAGCAAACCTTCGCTATACCACTCTTGTTGCGCCTTACGATGGAACGATTTCCATTATTCCGGCTGAAAACCATGAATATATTGCGGCTAAACAAGGCGTGATGAATATTCAAACCAATCAAATTCTTAAAGTCGTCTTCTTATTACCCGACCAACTTATTACGCGCTTTTCTTCAGGGTTCGAGACGGATGCAACCATGGTTTTTGATGCATTTCCTGAAAACTCTTACGTTCTAACCTTCCAAGAAGTGGATACCGAAGCCGACCCGAAAACAGGTTCATACAAGGTCACAATGGTAATGGAAAGACCAACCGATGTGGGTATTTTGCCCGGCATGTCTGGCACGGTAAATCTCGTTTCATCGTTAGCGGCCGCCACCAAAATTCCAACGTCAGCAATGATGACCGACGGAGATGATGTCTCTGTTTGGCGTGTGAATAGCGACGGCATTGTTGAAAATGTTGCCATAGTCATCGATGAAAAACGTCATATTGTCTCTGGACTGAACGATGGCGATCGCATTGTGACTTCTGGCGTCAATGGTCTTGAATCGGGCGTTAAAGTTCGAGAGTGGATCAAGGAAAGGGGGCTATAACATGAAAACACTTAAAATGGCCGCAGGCCTGTCGTGTTTAGCCTTACTGACGGCTTGTGAAGATAAGCAAGCTGTAGAAGTGAATAATACGCCCTTGGTTAAAGCTATCGAGATTTCAGTCATCGACTTTAGTGACAAACTCTATTTCCCAGCAGTAGCAAACGCTGCTGAGAAAGCTCATCTCAGTTTCCGAGTGGCCGGTGAAATCTTCAAGCTAGATGTGAAAGAAGGTGAGCGTGTTTCCAAAGGGGACATCATTGCCGAACTTGACCCAACCGATTATCAATTGGATGTGGACAATGCTCAAGCGCGTTACACGGTAATCAATAGCCAATACCGACGTTCGAGTCCGCTAGTGAAGAAAGGCTTATTGGCTAAGTCGCAATTCGATGAAATTGCCGCTCAACGCCAGATTGCTTATGCCGAGTTGGAACTGGCGAAACTGCGCTTATCGTTCACCATGCTTCGCGCCCCTGTTGATGGGATTATTTCTCGTGTCAGTGTCGACCAATATGAAAATATTCAGGTAGGCCAACAAGTGGTGAACATCCACAGTGTCGAAGATGTTGAAGTCGTTATTCAGCTGCCTGACCAAATCTACGTCAACCAACCGAGTGAACAACTGCTATCGAACGTTGAGGCTGTGGTTAGAGTGCCAAGTGGCAATGAATACACGGCAGGTATTAAGGAGTTCACCACTGAACCGGATCCAAGTACGGGCACGTTTACGGTGACGCTTGCTTTGCCAATGCCTGAAGATGATTTGATTCTGGACGGTATGGCGGTTGAGGTGACTTCAAATGGGCGAGAAATCGGCTTAGAGCTAAAAGCCGGTGTGTTGATTCCAATTGAAGCGGTATTTAATGCTGATGGCGATGATTTAACGCGTCAGAACTCTTATGTGTGGGTGCTCAATGACGACAATACTGTCTCGAAACAGCAAGTCGTATTAGGAAAAGCAAATCAGAAAACATTACAGGTCATGAAAGGATTGGAAATGGGGCAGCATGTCGTTGTTGCAGGCGTATCGCGATTGCGAGATGGGATGACAGTGGAAGTATTGCCTCAGGAGACGAACAATGAGTGAAGTAAATAACAAGCCCCAAAATGACGATCAACAGGGTGATGATCAGATCACAGGTGTTGCTTCTTACTTTATACGTAACAAAGTTATTAGCTGGATGCTATCTCTGATCTTTCTTATTGGTGGTGTTTCTGCATTCTTCGGTTTGGGGCGTTTAGAAGATCCTGCCTTTACCATCAAAGATGCAATGGTCGTGACTTCATACCCGGGGGCAACGCCTCAACAGGTGGAAGAAGAAGTTACCTACCCTTTAGAGAAAGCGATTCAACAACTTACCTATGTAGATGAAGTAAACTCTATCTCTAGCCGTGGCCTGTCTCAGGTAACGGTAACGATGAAGAATAACTATGGTCCGGACGATCTTCCGCAAATCTGGGATGAACTTCGTCGAAAAGTGAATGATCTTAAGGTTGAACTGCCACCTGGGGTCAATGATCCACAAGTCATCGATGACTTCGGTGACGTTTATGGGATTTTGCTTGCGGTGACAGGTGATGGTTATAGCTATAAAGAGCTGCTGGATTACATTGATTACCTAAGGCGAGAGCTGGAGCTGGTTGATGGGGTTAGTAAAGTCTCCGTTTCCGGCCAACAACAAGAGCAAGTGTTCATTGAGATATCGATGAAACGGATAAGCTCTCTAGGTTTGTCTCCAAGCACGGTATTTAACCTTTTGTCGACTCAAAACATTGTATCAAGTGCTGGCGCGGTCAGAATTGGCGATGAATACATTCGAATCCATCCAACGGGTGAGTTCCAGAATGTTGAACAGCTTGGTGATTTGATTCTGACAGAAGGCGGCGCTCAAGGGCTTATCTATCTAAAAGATGTCGCTGATGTAACTCGTGGTTATGTTGAAGTTCCAAGTAATATCATTGGATATAACGGCAAGCTCGCACTCAACCTTGGTGTCTCTTTTGCGCAAGGCGTAAATGTGGTTGCCGTGGGTGAAGCGTTTGACCGACGACTTGCTGAACTTAAATACCAACAACCCGTCGGTATCGACATTTCAGAGGTTTATAACCAACCTAAAGAGGTGAACAAGTCAGTAAGCGGATTTGTGGTGAGTTTAGGGCAGGCGGTTGCGATCGTAATCGTGGTGTTACTGTTCTTCATGGGACTACGGTCGGGACTGTTGATTGGCTTGATATTGTTGTTGACCGTTTTTGGTACCTTCATTTTCATGCAGTACTTCAAAATCGATCTTCAACGTATTTCACTGGGCGCGTTGGTTATTGCCTTGGGGATGCTGGTGGATAATGCCATTGTGGTGGTGGAGGGGATATTGATCGGTACGCAGAAGGGACGAACCCGGATGCAGGCCGCCACTGATATCGTGACCCAAACCAAATGGCCACTGCTTGGAGCAACGGTGATTGCGGTCACCGCGTTTGCTCCAATTGGTTTGTCTGAAGATTCAACGGGCGAATACTGTGGCACCTTGTTTACGGTGCTATTGATTTCATTGATGCTGAGTTGGTTTACTGCTATCTCGATCACGCCGTTTTTTGCAGATATCTTCTTCAGAGGACAGAAGGTTGATCCCAATAATGAAGGCAAAGACCCATACAACGGGATGGTTTTTGTTATCTATAAAAACTTCCTTGAGTTCTGTATGAAACGCGCGTGGCTAACCATGATCGTTCTGGTGATTGGTTTAGGTGCGAGTGTGTACGGTTTTGGTTTCGTTAAGCAAGCCTTCTTCCCGTCTTCAACCACACCTATGTTCCAAGTGGATGTGTGGATGCCGGAAGGTACCGATATTCGAGCGACCAATACCAAGCTTAAAGTGCTTGAAAGTTGGCTAGCAGAGCAGGACGAAGTTGAACATATCACGACAACGGCGGGTAAAGGCCTGCAACGTTTCATGCTGACTTATGCGCCAGAGAAAAGTTATAGTGCTTACGGCGAGATAACGGTTCGTGTGAAGAGCTACGAAGTACTTGAAGGGCTAATGAAACGCTTCCGTGATCATGTAAATGGTCAGTTCCCAGAGATCGACTACAAGCTTAAACAGATCGAATTAGGTCCTGGTGGCGGTGCGAAAATTGAAGCGCGAATTGTGGGTTCTGATCCAACGGTTTTACGTTCAATCGCTGCTCAAGTGATGGACATTATGCGAGCTGATGAAGGCGCGTTTAACGTTCGTCACGATTGGCGTGAAAGAACTAAGGTATTAGAGCCTCAGTTCAATGAAAGCCAAGCGCGTCGTTATGGTATTACCAAATCTGACGTTGATGACTTCCTTGCAATGTCTTTCTCTGGTAAGTCGATTGGTGTGTATCGTGATGGTACTACGCTGATGCCTATTGTGGCTCGTTTACCTGAAGATGAGCGAATTGATATTCGCAACATCGAAGGTATGAAGATTTGGAGTCCGGCATTAAGCGAATACATCCCACTTCAACAAGTAACGTTAGGTTACGAGCTAGAATGGGAAGATCCACTGATCATCCGTAAGAACCGTAAGCGTATGCTGACGGTAATGGCGGATCCTGATCTATTGGGTGAAGAGACAGCCTCAACTCTACAGAAACGCTTACAACCACAGATTGAAGCGATTGAGATGCCGCCGGGTTACTCATTGGAATGGGGTGGTGAATATGAGTCGTCAGCAGATGCACAGGCGTCACTGTTCACAACCATGCCTCTGGGTTACTTGTTCATGTTCTTAATCACTGTGTTCTTGTTTAACTCGGTGAAAGAGCCTTTAATTGTGTGGTTAACGGTTCCATTGGCGTTGATAGGGGTGACGACAGGCTTGTTAGCCTTGAATACACCATTCGGCTTTATGGCATTGTTGGGCTTCTTGAGTCTATCTGGGATGCTTCTGAAGAACGGTATCGTATTGCTTGATCAAATTGAGATTGAGATGAAGTCAGGTAAAGACCCGTATGTCGCGGTTGTTGATGCGGCACTGAGTCGTGTTCGCCCGGTATGTATGGCGGCGATCACTACCATTCTTGGTATGATCCCTCTACTACCGGATATCTTCTTCAAACCAATGGCAGTAACCATCATGTTTGGTTTAGGCTTTGCGACTGTACTCACGCTAATCGTAGTACCTGTGTTGTATCGTCTATTCCATAAAATTGAAGTGGCTTAACGTCAACTGACCTTTGAAATAATGCCCCTAATTGGGGCATTATTTTTATATACCGATTGATAAAAAGAGAATACAAAAATGGACGTAAATACATCAGATAGAACGTGTGCATGGGCGCTTAAACATGAGCTTGAAAGGGAGTACCACGACGCAGAGTGGGGCGTGCCTGTTTATGATGACCAAGTTCTGTTTGAATTCATTACTTTAGAAGGCGCTCAGGCGGGCCTGAGTTGGATTACGATCCTGAAAAAGCGTAAAGGGTATCGTGCCGCGTTCGATAATTACGATCTAAACAAGCTAGCTGAGTTGAATGAAGACAACGTGCTGCACATCATTGAAAACTTCGATGTGGTTAAACACAAGGGCAAGATTGCTTCGGTATACAACAATGCACGAGCAACGCTTGAATTACAGAAAGAGTTCGGCTCTCTTTCTAATGCCTTATGGCAATTTGTCGATAATGAAGTGATCGTGAATCAATGGACTGAGATGTCTCAAGTTCCCGCTTCTACTGAGCAATCTAAAGCGATGAGTAAGTTTTTGAAGAAGAGAGGCTTTAAGTTTGTAGGGGAAACAATCTGTTACGCGTTCATGCAAGCGACAGGCATGATTAATGACCATATCGTAGGTTGTCCGCACAAATAAAAGTGTTATTTATCGTCGAAAAATAATTGCGTTAATATAGGAAAATTTACTGGTCATTTATAAACTATTCAATATCATATGCGACCAAATTCAATCCTAGAAGACGATAGTGAAACAACAAAGCTACCAAATCTGTGATGCTCGCTATGATCCCTTACTTAGGCAGTTTGTGCGTGAAGATGGCCACGTAGAAACTATCGCGCCGATAGAGGGTAAGGTGTTTCTGTTCTTACTTGAAAATGTTGGTGAGTGTGTTGAACGAGGCCTAATATTTGATAGGTGCTGGGGCAATGTGATTGTCTCAGAGCAAGCGCTCACTAACGTGATATCTAAGATTAGAAAAACGCTGTCACGAGTGACTTGTGGCTGTGCAACGATTCGCACGGTCAGTAAAACGGGCTATTCTCTTGAAATCGATGAGTCGATAAAGCCTAGCAAAACTGAAACTGTGCCTTCTCAAGTGACTGAGAAGGTATCTAAAACAAACTCTTTGCCAGTCGAGCAAGAAGTGTTGGCTGCGACTGAAATCTCTACAGACGTTAATACTGCAACGGTCACTGATTCCGATCTCAAGACGTCTTCCAACCAACAACTGAACTCAGCTGAATTAGAACCTTCAAATTCAAAAAGTAATACGTACCTCGTTAAAGCGGGCTATTTAGTCGCATTGATTTGTGTCGTCGTAACGGCGTTCAACCTTTTCCAAACCTATTATACGCCACTGCCTTATTTTATTGATAAAGCCGAATATCGCGACAGCTACACAGATAATACCAACCACTACTTTTTCCATATTGCGCATAATGAATCCTATTCGTTGCCTGCGATCACTCAAAAGCTAACGGATGCGATACCTAGCCACTGCAACGTTGATGTTTTTGTCCGTATCTATCCGTCTGTAGACCAACCTGAAAATGATACGTTATACATGTTGGTTCAAAAGAAGGATGGCGAAGCGTTGAACTATAGCGCCTCTATTTTCAATGTAGCGTCGTCTTTTGATTCGTTTGCTCAGTACATGGAAAAGAGGAGTTACTTTTGCGACTAATTGGCTTACTCATTCTTTGTGCAATCGCCGCTTCGAGCTTCTTGTTAGAGCAAAATGAATTAGCAGGCACTCGATGGCACTGTAAAACGATCAAAACGGATTTCTTATCTCAGGCATTCCAACCATACCAAGCACTGTACGAGCGCATAAGCCTTACTTTTCAGTCTGACCATACTTTTAGCATTAGAGAGTTTGTGACGATTACTGAACAAGACGGTAACGAGAGTACGATGGAAAACCTTTATTCCGGCTACTACGGGCTGGATGGAAACAATCTGTCGATGAGCATTCTAGATGTGAGAACGGCAACGCCTTTTCATGATCCCGTTATCAATCAGGATTACAGTGAGTATAAAGGGGTGACGATTGACTACGCTATTGCAGTGAAGGATCAGTCTTTGTATATGTTCAATGAACATCGAACGGAAATATTTAATTGGGCGTGTTTTAACGTTCAGTAGCTTTATAAAGCTATGTGTCTAATACGCTAATCTGAAAAAGGCAGGAATATCCTGCCTTTTTGGTCTGAGTCTGTTAACGCTTTAAATTAAACGAGCGCGTTGTAACGCTCTAACCCGGCTTCTAGGTCTGCAATCAGATCATCAACGTCTTCTAAACCGATATGAACGCGAATCAAGGTACCTTCGAAGTTAGGGTTCGCTACTGTTCTTAGGCTATCAAAGCTGTTCGGTTCGTTTGCTAGAATCAAACTCTCAAAGCCGCCCCATGAGTAACCCATACTAAAGTGAGTCATACCATCAAGCAGCGCTGTGGTTGCTTTTGTATTTGAGTTTTTCAGCACGAAAGAGAACAAGCCATTGCCGCCCGTAAAATCTCGTTTAAAGAACTCATGGCCTGGGCAAGACTCAAGTGCAGGGTGACGAACATGGTCAACCTCAGGACGAGTCTCTAACCATTTTGCGACTTTCAAGCTGCTCTCTGCGTGTTGGCGTAGTCGAACATCAAGAGTACGAATACCACGAAGACCGAGGTAAGCGTCATCTGGCGAAACACATTGTCCCATCAGGTAGCTCTGTTCTCTTAACTGGTCCCAACATTTTCCATTGGCTACCGCTGTCCCTAGCATCACATCAGAGTGACCAACGATGTACTTAGTCGCTGCTTGGATAGAGATATCAACACCGAATTCAAACGGTGAGAAGTTAACACCGGCTGCCCATGTGTTGTCTAACATAACGATGATGTCATGTTCATGAGCAATACGCGCAAGCGTTGGAATGTCTTGAACTTCCATGGTGACTGAACCCGGAGATTCGGTAAACAGAACCTTAGTGTTTGGCTTAATAAGGTCTTGGATGCCTTCACCAATCGTTGGCTCGTAGTAAGTCGTTTCTACGCCCATCTTCTTCATGATGGTGTCACAGAAATCACGCGTCGGTTCGTAGCAGGTATCGACCATCAGAATATGGTCACCAGTTTCTACAAAAGAGAGGATGGCATTAGAAATGGCTGCCGTACCACAAGGGTATAGCGCACAGCCAGCGCCGCCTTCCACTTCAACCATGGCATCTTGGAAAGCGAAATGAGTGTTGGTTCCACGACGTCCGTAAAAAAGCGTTTTGTTAGCGCGATTAATCGTAGCTTTGCGCTTTTCTTCTACTGAGTTGAACACGACAGTTGAAGCGCGCTGTACTGGTGGGTTAACGACACCATTGGTCCACTTCTTATCACGACCTGCAGTGATCAGCTTAGTGGTTTTGTTCTCGGACATGCTGTGAATTCCTTATCAATCGGTTATGTCCTATTTAAAACATGCCAATAGCCTTCAAAGCAAGAGTGAAGCGGGAGTTTTTATGCTTTTCTTTCTCTTTTTAACCTTTCACGTCGTTTATCGAGAAAGGTTAAAAAGCAGATAGGCAGTGAGAGATGAGTCGGCATGGAACTATGGGTTGGATTACAGCAGTGGGTTGAACAGATAGAACAACCTTTCGAAGAAGCGGTTACGCAGATTTCTCTGCTCCCACTGCTCGAGTTCTACTGGGTGCGATGACTCGATGTAAGATTGCTGAAGTTCAGATAGCTGCTGAGTGAAGTGCACATCGTCAACGGCTAGCGTCACTTCGAAATTAAGCCATAAGCTACGCATGTCGATATTGACCGTTCCGATTAAACAAAACTCTTCATCAATCACTACTGACTTGGTGTGAAGAAGCCCGCCGTAAAACTCATAAATCTTCACGCCAGCTTCAAGTAACTCCGTATAGAAAGCGCGCGAAGCCCACTTAACCATTAGTGAATCGTTGTTATGTGGGATTATTAATTCTACGTTGACACCACGTTGCGCAGTCATTTTGAGTGTTTCTAATAAATCGGCACTCGGTACAAAGTAGGGTGTAGTGATGCGAACTGAATGGTTTGCCTGATTAATCGCAATGGTCAGAACTTGTAGGATCAAATATTCCGGCATACCCGGGCCTGATGGTACTACCTGAACTGGATGATGCGTCATTACCTCTTCAACCGGACACTCTGGTAAATCAGGAAGGATGCGCTCACCTGTTTCCACTTCCCAATCCCAACCATGAATGGCCGACAGAACATTAACGGTAGGGCCAGTTACACGAACCATTACGTCAATCCACTGACCCACACCTGAACTCTGTTTGAAGTGAGCAGGATCAACCATGTTCATTGAACCGGTATAAGCAATGGTTTCATCAATCACGATGATTTTACGGTGCTGCCTTAGATCTAGGCGGCGTAAGAAAATACGCCAAGGGCTAACCTCTAGTGCTTGTACAACTTGCACACCGGCGTCTTTCATCATTGAACGCCAGTGGCTTTTGAAAAAGCGCGGGCTACCTGCTGAATCAAGCAAGACTTTAACATCCACGCCACGTTTCGCAGCTCGAATGAGTGCGGAAGCAACCGAATCCGTTAAGCCTCCAGGGTGCCAAATATAAAAAACCATCTTGATACTGGTTTGGGCGTTTTCTATATCTTCAATAATTGCGTGTAAGATCTCATTGGGAGACGCTTGCAGTGAAAGTGTGTTTCCGCTGAGTGCAGGAATGCCCATTCGATTATTACAAAGTTCATCGATCTTGTGGATAGGGGAGCCAACCTTTCCTGGCAGGTGGAGCTGGCAATCATCGAGTTTTCGGAACCAATCACCAAATGGAGTAAACATGCGGTGAGCGCGCTCAGCCCTCTTTCTACCTAGGTTTAGCTCTCCAAAAAGGAAGTAACAAGCGACACCTACAATTGGGATAATGTAGATAACCATCAACCACGCGAGAGAAACGCTGACAGAGCGTCGTTTTAGTACGACACGGAAAGTCACACCGGCTACAAGCACCCAGTACAAAGCGACAGAGGCTAAAGTTAAAAAATGGTAGAGCTTTTCCACATTGAATACTCGAAAAAAGAGACACTTAGATAATAATGCTATTTTGCGGATATGGGAATTTAAGGAATCAACTATTTACAAATTAGAGCTAAAGCTGTAAACAGGTAATAGTTGTTAAGTTTTGGTTAACTTAAGACGAAAACGATTGTTTTGTATGAAAAGGCGGCATTTAACCATAAAAATTTACATTGGTAACGAAATATGTACGGTTCGGGCTTCCAATTTTATTCTTAAACTGGTTTACTTGCCAGATAACGAGCGTCAATCAAATCTTTTAGGTGTGTAAATTTTTTTATACGCCTTATCTTTTAAAGACGCCACCCAAAGCAAAACACAACATCACATAACACAAAAGTTTGGAGTACACGTGGCTACTAGTAATACAACCACAACACCCCGCGATACCTGGGGTTCGAAGTTAGGATTCGTAATGGCTGCAGCAGGTTCTGCTGTTGGTCTAGGTAACATTTGGAAATTCCCTTACACAGCAGGCGAAAGTGGCGGCGGTGCATTCGTTGCAATTTACCTGTTTTTTGTAATCTTCATCGGTTTCAGTGTAATGCTGACTGAATTTGCGATTGGCCGTCATACGCAAAAATCAGCAGTAGGTGCATTCAAAACAACTGACCGTCGTTGGACGTTCGCTGGTGTTATCGGCGTAGTCAGTGGTCTACTTATCATGGGTTTCTACCCTGTAGTAGGTGGCTGGTCTATCGCATACATCGGTAAGATTGCTGGTGGTCTACTAGATGCACCTGAAGCAATCGGTGACAGCTTCGGTGGCTTTATCTCAAACCCAGTTCAACCACTTATGTGGATGGGCCTATACCTACTACTTAACATTGTTATTGTTATGAAGGGTATCTCTGGTGGTATTGAGAAAGCGGGTAAGATCCTGATGCCACTTCTTTTCATTATCCTTATCGTGGTATCAATCAAAGGCATCATGCTTCCGGGCGCGATGGCTGGTCTTGAATTCCTATTCAGCCCTGATTTCTCTAAAGTAGACAGCGGTGTAATCCTAGCTGCACTAGGTCAAGCATTCTTCTCACTATCTCTTGGTATGGGTTGTATGTTGACTTACGGTTCTTACCTTAAGAAGAAAGAGAACCTAGTTCAAACTACGGCTATGGTTACGGCAATGGATACAGGTGTTGCTATCCTAGCTGGTGTTGCAATGTTCCCTGCAATGTTCGCATTCGGTATGGAACCTGCAGCTGGTCCTGGTCTAGTATTCGTTGTTGTACCTCAGCTATTCGCTGAAATGGGCGGCGTAGTTGGTCTTCTATTCGCTCTAATGTTCTTCGTTGGTCTAAGTGTTGCGGCACTGACTTCTTCAGTATCTCTACTAGAAGTTGTGGTTTCTTACCTAATCGATGAGAAAGGCATGAAGCGTGTGACTGCAGTACTGTCTGCAAGTGTAGTAATGGCGATTCTATGTATCTTCGCTTCTCTATCACTTGGTGGCTTCGGTCCTACACTGTTCGGTACTGGCGCATTCGATATCTTTGACCTACTAACTGATAAGATCTTCCTAGCTGTTGGCGGTATGTTGGTATGTATCTTCGCTGGTTGGAGACTAAACCGTGCTGACCTTGAGAAAGAAATCACTAACGACGGTGAAGTATCTTTCCCTCTATTCGGTCTATGGTACACACTAGTTAAGTACATCATCCCAGTAGCTATCGCTATCGTAGCGTTCATGGGTATCTCTTCTGGCTTCGACAGCGGTAAAGGTGCAATCATGCTACTAGGTATTGGTATCATTGCTGGTTCTGCGCTTATCTCTAAGAAGCTATAGTTCTAAGAAACCATAATTGTTAGACGCCCATAGTCGCGAGTTAAAGTAAGTTAAGAAACGGGAGCCATTGGCTCCCGTTTTTTTAAGCCTGAAACTTAATTATTGATGGAAAATAAATGTCGTCTATTCACTCAAGTTATCCGTGCGCTAGCCGATATATTGAATATCAAAGGTTTTCTAAGCCGTATTTTATTTAGGTAGGTGTTGTATGAAATTATCGGTGAGAAAGAAACTGTATGCCGGTTTTGGCTCTATATTGGCGGTGCTTGTCACGTTAGTCAGTATTGTGTGGATAGAGGTTATTGGCGCCCATAAAAGTGCTGATGAGATCAGAATGGACGATGTACCGGGCACTGTTACCTATCTTGTTTTGATAGATGAAGCTGGGGATGTCTACCGAGATGCGTTGGGTGCGATCATTCAGGTTGATAACGCGCTTAACGATTATCGAACCAATAAGAACGAATTTGCTCAAGCAATCGAGCAGGCGAAGCGTTTGGAGAGTAGAGGTTCGGAAGACCACCGTCGTATTCAGCGAATTGAAGACCTGATGGGGCGTTTCACTCAAGAGTTTGAATCAAAGCTTGTGCCGAAGATCAATGATGAAGCTGCGCTACTAGCCAACATTCAACAGCTACGATCTTTGTATGAGAGCAATCTCATCCCTATTGAGAACTTACTGGATCAAGCATCAGCAAGTGAGCGTGCAGATACAGAACAGTCACTACTGACATTAACCGATACGTTTACTACCATCGAGCGCACCATCATGGTGTTGTCTGCTATTGCGATTGTCTTTGGTTGTGTGATTGCGTATCTATTGTCTAGCTCTATTACCAATCGCCTGACTCGTGTTGAACAAGTAGCACGACGTGTAGCAAATGGTGACCTAACGGCTGGCGACATTATTGATGATTCTGGCGATGAATTAGCTGAACTGGCTAAGTCGATTAACCAGATGCAGAAATCGCTAGTAGACCTACTAGGTTCAATCTCGTCTGTGACTCACCAAGTCCAATCGGTGACAGGTGAGCTATCGTCAATCAGCCAAGACATCGTGACGGGCGCATCAGCTCAAGCAGACAAAGCTAACTTGATTGCAACGGCTGCTGAAGAGCTAAGTTTGACCATTTCTGAAGTGGCGCAGCAAGGTACTTCTACTTATGAAGAAGCACGTCGCTCTGAAACCTCTGCAGAAGATGGTCGCAACGTGATTGTTGAGATGGTGGCAAGTATTCAACAAGTGTCGACTCAAATGAGTGACATGTCGCTGCAAATGAATACTCTGGGTTCTCATGGTGAGCAGATTGGTAGCGTTATTAAGGTAATCGAAGACATTGCTGAGCAAACTAACCTGTTAGCTTTGAATGCTGCAATTGAAGCGGCACGTGCGGGCGAATTTGGTCGTGGTTTTGCTGTGGTAGCCGATGAAGTGCGAGCGCTAGCAGAAAGAACAACCAAAGCGACACAAGAAGTCTCGGGCATCATTCAATCGATTCAATCGGGCACTCAAGAGGCGGTGACTTATACCCAAGATAACTGTCGTCTGGTGGAGATTGGTGTCGAGCAAAGCTCAGGTGCTGTTTCTGCGCTAGAAGCGATTGTGAGCGGTGCCGGCAATGTACAAAGCATGGTCAACTCTATTGCGACTGCAGCAGAAGAACAGACCGCTGTGACCAAAGAAATTGCAGCGGATATTACCGCGATTAGCGATATCTCTGAGCAATCTCTGCAGCTAGCAACTCGTAGCTCTGAAAATACATCAGGCTTGAACGCTAAAGTTGCTGAGCTAGAAGCATTAGTTGGTAAGTTTAAACTGGCGTAAAGCGGTGGTTTGGTTCTATTTACCGAGTGGTAATCGAGTAAAGACCAAGCACTGATCGCTACTTGCTGAAAAGAAGCCCAATGATTCAATGTTTATTGAGTGAGTTGGGCTTTTTCGTAGCTGGAATCTGGGTTCAGACGCGGTATACTCCACCTTCTACAATGGAGCTAGCCTTTACATGTTCGATATTCTTCTGAACCACTCTGATTTTTTACTTATCAATAAGCATCCAGGAGTCAGCGTCCACAAAGACGATGGCGATACCATGTTGCTTCAAGAAGTTGCTAAGGCAATCAATGAGCCTAAGCTGTATCTCGTTCATCGACTTGATAAAATGACCTCGGGCATTCTGCTGCTGGCAAAAAATGCGTCGGCGGCGAGCGAGCTTTCACAGCTATTTGCAAAGCGCGAAGTAGAGAAATACTACCTTGCGATCGGTTCTAAGAAGCCAAAGAAAAAGCAAGGTTTGATCTCAGGAGACATGGAGCGTTCACGACGCTCAAGTTGGAAACTTCTGACATCCAAAGAGAACCCTGCGATTACTCAGTTTTTATCAGCAACGGCTGAACCCGGTGAGCGTCTGCTGTTATGCAAACCCTATACGGGGCGAACTCACCAGATCCGTGTCGCGATGAAGTCGATCGGCTCAGCCATTGTTGGTGACCCTATTTATAATCCATCGAGTGAGGCTGACAGAGGTTATCTGCATGCCTTCGCGATTCGATTTACCTATCAATCACAAGCCTACGAATATGTCTGCGACCCAAGGAGCCTAAACTCTTTGGGTGAGAAGTGGCATCAGGAAACCGTGTCGAACGGTTTGGACAGTTGGCTTGAACCTTGGTCATTAACTTGGCCAAAGCTAAACACTAAGTGAGTGAAATAATGGAAGCATCAGCTTTACCTCTGTTTTTTAGTCATATTGAACAGCAACTTAATGAAGTACCAAACGAACTACGCCGTATTTTCCACGGCCGCGGTAAGTTTTGGCCTGGTTTAGAACAACTGACATGTGACTGGGTTGATGGACAGCTACTGGTTAACGTGTTTAAAGAAGTAGACGACGAATTTTTGTCATCTCTTAAAGCTGGATTAGTTGAACTCACTAATAAAGATATCTGGCAATCAAAGCAGGGTACAAGCATTGTTCTTCAGCACCGTTATGCCGATGGTGCGCCTTCAGAGGTTCTATGGGGCGAGTTGAATGACTCCCCGGTTGTGGTTGAGCACGGTCTTAAGTACCAATTAGATATTGGCCGTAATCAGAACTTCGGTTTGTTTCTAGACATGCGCAATGGTCGTCAATGGGTACAAGATAATGCCAAGGATAAGAACGTTCTTAACCTGTTCGCATACACTTGTGGCTTCTCTGTCGCGGCTATCGCTGGTGGCGCTCGTCAATGCATGAACGTGGACATGTCACGTGGCTCGCTAAACAAAGGTCGCGATAACCACCGTCTGAATGAACACGATATGCGCTCGGTTAACTTCCTTGGCTACGATATCTTTAAGTCGTGGGGAAAAATCAAGAAGGGCGGCCCTTACGAGCTCGTTATCATCGATCCGCCTTCGTTCCAAAAAGGCAGCTTTGCTCTAACTAAAGATTACAAAAAGATCTTACGTCGTTTGCCTGAACTTCTAACTGAAGGCGGTGAAGTGATTGCGTGTGTGAACTCACCAGCAGTATCACCAAACTTCCTGATTGAGACGATGGCAGAAGAAGCACCAAGCGTTGAGTTCATTGAGCGTCTGGACAACCCACCTGAGTTTGTCGATGTCGACCTTGATTCAAGCTTGAAGGTGTTGAGATTTAAAATTAACGCTTCTGCAGATGCCTAATTGGCTTCAAGTATTCGCTAGAATATAAAAACGCCGCTCATCTGAGCGGCGTTTTAGTTTGAAAGGAACCTGAAACTAATACTAGTTGGTTTGATTCTTGAGAGTCTGGAACCCAAAATAAATACGCATGAACGTAGTTAGCCAACAAGCTGCACCAAAGGTGTAGGCGATAACTGCAAAGTGTTGAGGCCAAATACAGAACGCGATGAAACAAGCGATGGTTTCAGTGCCTTCGGTTAGCCCCGACATGTAGTACAGAGACTTATGCTTATAGACTGGGTTTTCGATGCCTCGCTTGCCTGCCATAACCGCAAACGCTAAAAAGCTGCTGCCTGTGCCGATAAAAGAGAAGATCAAAAATGCACCGGCAATGGCGTTATGCTCAGGGTTGGCAATGACAAATCCAAAAGGGATCAACGAGTAGAATAGGAAATCTAGGCTGATATCGAGGAAACCGCCCGCATCACTAATACCTTGGATTCGAGCCAAGGCTCCATCAAGCCCGTCGCAAACCCTGTTAAATACAATAAACCCCAACGCCCATTCGTATTGCTGAAATGCTAACGCTGGAAATGCTAAACACCCAACCAGAAATCCGAATAACGTGGTTTGATTGGCCGTGATACCCAATTGGTTCAGTAACTTAGCCGATTGATTTAATGGCCACTTAATGACCTTAATGGAGTACTTATCCAGCATGGTTACTTCTCCATGGCCAAGACAGTACTTCTGCCCCGTGAGGTACATCGGCTTCGTCGTGCGTGACCATTAACGTTGGAATATTCGCTTTGGTCAGCTGTTCGAAAACCCAATCGCGAAATTGTGCTCTTAACTCTTGGTCCAGTTTGCTGAACGGTTCGTCGAGCAGGGCGAGTTTCGGCTTCGCCAATAACATACGAGTTAAGCTTATTCTTGCGCGTTGACCGCCAGATATTTGATCCGGGAAAGATTCAGCTAAGTGAGTTAGCTCTATGTCTTTTAGTGCAGCCATTGCTTGTTTTTGGCGAGCGGAACCTTTAACAGAGTTCGGTAACGAAAAGGCCAAGTTTTCCCATACTTTGAGGTGCGGAAACAACAAGTCATCTTGAAACAAAATACCGACTTCACGCTGATGTGAAGGAAGCTCGTCGAGCTGAATATCGTTCAACACAACGGTGCCAGAATACGAAAACTCTTCACTTAAGTGACCAGCTATCGCATCCAATAAAGTCGACTTTCCGCAGCCACTCGGCCCCATCAAAGCCAGTATTTGGCCAGATTCTAATGTTACGTTTAGCGCTGAGAACAGCGAATCTCCATCGGTTTTACGGATGGCGAGGTCGTTGAGGTACAGACTCATTACTTAGGAAACCTTTAAAAGTAAGACGGCGATATCTAAGTTGAAGTCGGCTGACTAATATCGCTAAAGAGAAAAAGAACAGAGGCAATAGGGCCTGCCAAATGGCATAAATTGCGGTCACTCTGCGGTCGAAACCACTGGTAAGGGCAACGGCTTCTGTGGTGATCGTGCTAATACGGCCCGCGCCGAGCATTAATGTTGGAAGGTATTGGGCCAAACTCACGCTGATCCCGACCGCCCAAGCAAAGGCAATCGCAGGAAGCAAGATTGGTAGTTTGATCGAATACCAACTCTGAAATGGCGATTTACCTAGGCTCAGCGAGGCTTTAATCAACCCATCGTTGAAGCTTTTCCACGGGCCGTCTAAAGACAGATACACAAACGGGAAAGCAAAGAAAACATGCGCCCAAATCACCCAGAACTCATAGGCACTACTGCCGATGTAGAGGGTCGTGACCTGCATACCAAACAATACCGAGAGTTGAGGTATTAGCATTGGAATAGCGATAATGAAGCCCGGAACTTGCCACTTGTATTTGATTCTGTATTCGTGAGCCACCAGCGCAAGCAACAAAGCGACTGAAGCGGCAATAAGACCAATCCATAAGCTTTGACCAACTGTGCTCATGATTGCACCCCACTCGAACTCCCAGAAGCGCATGCTGTAGCGGCTCGGCAGTAAATCAGGGAAACGCCAACGCTGAGCAACACTCCAAATTACCATTAAAGGAATGATCAGCAATGAAAGGCTAGCAAGCACTGTGAATACTGTTTTCCCCGGCAAGTTAGCCCCTGTTCGTCCTGAATACTGCCAAGTTCGAAAGTACTTAAGAACCGCCCATTCAACTAAACGCGCCAAGGCGATGATCAACGAAGCTAAACCAAATAAAACGATCGCTCCAGCAGCAGCTCGCGGAAGCAGGTTTAGGTCAGGATCGTTGAACCATTGCCATACCAAAACGGCAAAGGTCGGCGGGTTGGTTGGGCCTATGA
>NZ_JADDYK010000033.1:3846-20641 GCF_015163615.1 Vibrio sp. OPT18 | reverse complement strand
TCAAAGCAATATCGACAACCGAGACACTGTAAGCGAGTACCGCCAGCATTGGGAAACGAAGTTTAGTAAACCATTGTGGGAAAATACATTTCCACCAGATCTGAGCGCGGCTGTAACCGAGTGATGCACTGACCTTGGTGATACGCTCTACATCAATTTGCTGAAGTATCGAAATGCTCATCAGCAATAAGAAAGGTACTTCTTTGAGTGCGAGCATAATGATTAAGCCGAACGCGTATGGGTCTTTCACCAATAACGCCAATTCAGAACTGGTAGCCGATTCGCCGAGCAAGTGATGTACTGCTCTTGCGCCAAGCCCGGTTGGGCTAAACAGAAATGCAAAGCCGATAGCGAAAGCCACATGTGGAATGGCAAGCATTGGCGATAGCGTTAACTCAATCTTTCTCCAAAACTTGTTTCCCCAAGAAGCTTGAAGAATACAAAAGGTCAGGAAGCAGGCGATATAGCTGCTTGCAATCGCTGAACCTAGGCTTAAGCCAATAGAGTGCCAAGCCCCTTCCCACTGAAAGACTTGGCTAAAACCGTTGAGCGTTGGCTTATCTAAACCAAGGGGCGGGATGAAACTCAATGACGAAGCCACGACTCCCGCCACCCCAGGAATGGTTGGGATAATGCATACAGCTATAACAACAAAATATAGAGCGCGTAGCATGAAGACTAGTTACCGTATCGCTTAAGCCACTCTTTCTCGAGCGCGTTTTGCCAGCTAGGGTGTGGTTCATCAACCGATTTAAATTGCTGGGTGTTTTTAGCGCTGCCAGTGAGGTACTTGCTGCTCAGAACCGAAGGATCGCCCCAAACATTGAGGTCACCTTTGCGAGACTGTGCTTCAGGGCTCAGTAAGAAGTTAATGGTCACTTGAGCACCTGCGGTTGCATTGGCATTCCAAGGAATCGCAAGGAAGTGAATGTTAGATAATGCGCCACTTTCTAGAGCATAAGCTTTGGTGGTTTCGGCTAGGCGACCACTTGCTTGTGCTGAATAAACAGAGTTTGGATTGAACGTAATCGCGAGATCGATCTGTCCGTCATCCAGAAGTTGGATGCTTTCCGATGTTCCTGCTGGGAATTGTTTGCCACCGCGCCAAGCCACTTTATGGAATTTATCTAAGTAAGCCCAAAGTGGTGCCGTCACTTCTTGGAAGTTGTCTTCTGAAACCGGCTGAGCCAGCGCAGGGTTATTGTTTGTTAGTTCAATCAGTAGAGACTTAATGAAGCTCGTGCCATGAAATTCTGGTGGGCGAGGGTAGCTTAAGCGGTTCGGGAAAGCCTGAGCGTAGCTCAACATCTCAGAGAATGATTGTGGTGGATTATGCAGCGTCTCTTGGTCATGGATGAACACAAGTTGTCCAACGCCCCACGGTGCTTCTAAGCCTTCTGTCGGCTCTGAGAAATCAACATCAATTGGCAGAGACTTGTCGACATACTGCCAATTTGGAAGTGATTCTGTAAATGGTCCAAACAATAGCGCGTTGTCTTTCATCGAACGGAAGTTCTCGCCATTAATCCAGACGATATCAACGCTGCCTTCACTGTTCTTTCCTGCCGCTTTTTCAGCAAGCAGTCGAGTGGTGGTTTCCGCAATATCGGTTACTTTCACATGCTTTAACGTGACACCGTAGTCACTTTGTAATTTCTTGCCTGCCCACTGTAGGTAACGATTGATCTCTTGGCTTCCGCCCCAAGCGTGAAAGTAGACAGTTTCTCCCTCTGCCTGCTGTTCTATTTGGTTCCAGCTGTCGGTGGATGTTGCTTCATCAGCATAAATGGTTGCGCTGTATGCAACGGTTGCCATGATTCCTAACGTACTTACTATCTTGTTCATAAACTTTTCCATTTGGTAGTGAACGGGCAAGAGCATTGTATTTTCAAACTCCCTAGGGCGTATTGACCTTTCGCGGTTAACGAAAGATCAACATGCGCTAATAGTTATTCTATCTGTTTCTGAAATAAATTCTAATTCAACAGTAAATTCAATCAATTACTTGAGAACAAGCAGGGAGTTGGCGGTTGAGTTTTGTTCGATATGTAATCATCTCGAAAACTCGACAGACTCTAGGCTTTTGCCATCCTAGCAACAGACCGCTGAACCGTTGAATTTATTGCATCTAAATGAGAGATTTTTGAGGTTTATTGGAGGTTGGTACGAAAAGTCGGCGATGAGCGTCAATTTTGAAGAAGTAGTGAGGGCAAGCTGGCAATAAAAAAGGAGCCATCAGGCTCCTTTAATCAGTATTTGGTTTCGATGACGGATTAGTTTACCCAGTCACGAATTGTGTACGTTAGCGTGTGTACATCGTTTTTCAGTACTAGCGTATCGTTTGTTAGGGTTACGTCGCTCCACTCGCTTAGAGTCGCAGAAACCGATTGTTCGATTTCCATCGCAGAGCCGTGACACATTTTCATTGTCATGCCCATTTGCTTGATACGGAATTGACCGTCTTTCAGCTCGCCTTGGCCGAAGAAGTTGTTACAACCAGCCATGCCGTTTGCAGTCATCTTTTCGCCAATCTCTAGACGAGGAGCTGCTTGGTCTTCGCTTTTCACAATGTCCTTGCCGTCAATTTGCGCAAGTTCCCAATTATGGTGCTGTAGATCGGTTGGCGTTACTTGCATCGCGTTGTCACCTGTTGTTGTGCATGCTGCTAGCATCATAGGTAAAGCGGCTACTGCTAGTAATTTTTTTGAACTAAACTTCATATTATAAGGCTCCAAAGGAAAGAACGAAGTTACCGAATAAGTGTAACTTGATGGGTTCAAAGTATAGTTTACAAAACACTATATGTGTCAGTATAAGGTCATAGTTTAGTATGGATTTCATGAGTTAGGCGACAAATTAATCGCTTATTTTTGAGAGAGTAAGCGTAATTTTGAATGTGTAAGGAGGCATGGTGGAGCAGTTAGAGTTTTTCCAAGTTCCAAGCCCTTGCGTTGGGGTTTGTTCAAGCGATGACAAAGGCTATTGCAATGGTTGTATGCGCAAAAGAGAAGAGCGCTTTAATTGGATGTCGATGACACCGTCAGAACAATTGCACGTGATAAAGTTGTGTCGTCAGCGCTATAGACGAAAAATAATGAAGCAAAAAAACTTGGTTGGTAAGCAGGTCGATGAAGAGGGAAACACAAGTCCCCAAAGAGATCTTTTTGGCTAAAGAGGAAGTATTAAGATTTTATTTAACTCCGAAGTAACTATTACTTTACATAATGGTTGGGGTGTAATATTAAGGTAGGTACCTTTGTACCTGAAGGAGTGGTGTCGGTATGAATAAAAAGAACGTAAAACTCAAAAAAGAGCCAGTCAAAGCACTGGACCGAAAACCGATCGGGGCGAAAGATGACCCTGAAGAGACTCCGCGTGATTGGCATTCGATGTCAGAAGAAGAACGAATGGAAATCCTTTCTCACCTCTCAGACATGCCTTTCCAATAACACCACTTGTTCTTCAGAGTCTTTCTTAAAGCTCAGTTTTCAGAAACAAAAATGTGATTAAACAAACATGTGATTCGCTTTCGTTACACCACGATGGTACGTGCAAAATGTATCATCGGCCTCGGTGGTTTTACTGTGAATCTTAATGTTTGTGATCACTTCTACAGCCCCTGCATCGTAGCAAGCTTGTTCTGCTTTTTTAACGATATCGAGTAATTGGTTGAGTTCACCTTTCATCGTGGTTTCCATCGCACCGACTTGGAAAGGCACATCGGCAGCTTTCACAACTTCAATGGCTTTATCAACCACTTCGAAGTTGTTGCCTTCTTTAACGCGAGGTATCACTTGGAAGGCAACCATCACTTCTTTTTCTCTTTTTAACTCAGACACTTTCTGCTTACTCTAGGATAGGGAATTGTTGCAGATGATAGGTTAATGCGGAGACGAATTCTACAGCGGTTATGCTGGTTGGATTACTCTCGTTGTCCTACTTGTTACCCCAGTGGTCACTTACCCAACCACCTATGTGCTCATCAAAATGACTGCCACTGAACCTCTGGTTGCGTTCAACCGAAGTATCACAATCATCTTTATTATCTATTAGGGTTTGTATGTAGTTTGCCATCGGGTCATTGGAACGTTGACGATCTCGGCGGGTTGCCACTTCCTTAATCAGTTGTAATCGATATGTAGAGCTAGCACGTTTCATTTCAATGACCTCCTGTTGTAGACACTAATAGAAAAATCTAGTTGCCAGATATAGGGGCGTCAACGTGATTTAAGAGTATTTTTTTTGAGCAACCAAGAATCAATACGTTGGCATCATAATTCACAAAAGTGTCATTTAAGTTGGCAACTTTAGGTAAGTTTTTGGGTGTGAATTTATATTTTGTTGCATATAAAAAAGCCCAGTGCAAACTGAGCTGACCATTCTATTTCTGGTTGCTTAGAGTTATTTCTGGTTACTGGGAGCTATTTGGTTTGCTTTTAAATTGCTTAATGCTTTTCTTTTTAGCTGTTCTTCGATTCGCCATTTTATCTTTAGGTGGACGCTTGCGAGCGGTCGCTTCAGATGCAGGTTTGTCGGTAACAGGGAAACCTTCTAATGGTTGCAGCACTAACGGCTTATTGGTCAGGGTGCGAATTGCATTGAGGTAATCAGTTTCGCTGTGGCTAACCAGAGAGATCGCGAAGCCAGTATTTCCTGCTCTTGCTGTGCGACCAACGCGGTGTACATAAGTTGCTGCGTGTGACGGTAATTCGAAGTTGATCACGACAGGTAACTGATCAATATGAATGCCTCGAGCCATGACGTCTGTCGCGATAAGCACACGAGTCTCGCCATTTTTGAAACTTTCTAATGCTTGCTCTCGTTCTTCTTGGCTCTTATTTCCATGTAACGCACTCACACTGATTTTGGCTTTATTCAATCGTTTGGTTAATGCATCGGCATTGTCTTTTGCGCCAATAAATACCAATACTTGTGGCCATGTGTGTTGATTGAGTAGGGCAATGAGCGCTTGAGCTTTACTGCCTTTGTTGACTAAGTACAGAGTTTCTTCAATAGCCGCGACCACGCTGTTTTCTTGGTGTGTCGTGACTTTAACTGGATTTGAAAGAAGCTCTTCAGCTTGCCCTACTAATTCGGGCGGAAGTGTCGCAGAGAACAACAGTGACTGACGTTTGCCCGGTAGTGCTGCAGTAATCGCTTGAATATCTGGCCAAAAGCCCATGTCGATCAGGCGGTCGGCTTCATCAAGAACCAATGATGAACACTGAGCGACATCCAGCTCACCACTTTTGATTAAAGCGAGTAAGCGGCCCGGTGTGGCGATGGCTAATTGTGGTTTAGTCGATAATTGTTGCTGTTGATCATCAGTATTTACGCCGCCCGTTAGCGTTACCAATTTGATATCAAGCGCTGTTGCGATCGGCTCTAAAGATTTGGTCACTTGAGATGCAAGTTCACGGGTTGGAACAATGATCAGTGCTTGCAGTTTATTTACATCTTGGTTGATGTTATTCAGTAACGGTAAGCCAAACGCCAATGTTTTACCGCTGCCCGTTTGAGCCAATGCAAGTACGTCTTTCCCCGCAATAATGGTAGGAATTACCGCTTGCTGTATCTCTGTCGGCTTATTGAATTGAGATGGGAGCGCGGAGACGGTTTTTGCGTTAAGGGTTAGGCTAGCAAATGACATAAATGAACCAAGTATCAAAAGGGAGGTGGAGTCTAACAGGGCTACAAATGTTAGAGAATCAGTTTTGTATGTTAGACGATAAACACATTCATTATACGCGCGAGTTATGTATGTTAGCCATACGCGATAATTAAGCGTTTATCATATTGTAATGGCACTGAATGGACGTACAATGTCCGCCCTAAAAATGTTCATGAAATGAGATCGAAATGAGTTGGGACAGTATCTGGCTGTTTATTGTTATCGTGTTTTTTATTGCCATTATCCCGGGCCCAAATGCGCTGTTGGTATTAAGCACAGCCTTAACTCAAAGGAAGCTGTTCGCATTTGTGAACGTGTTGGGCGTGTCATGTGGTTTCTTTTTTCACGCCTTTATCTCGGCCAACGGCATAAGCCTATTACTGTCGAACACTCCCATGGCCTTTGAAGGGCTAAAGTGGGCTGGGGTTTTGTATCTTGTCTGGCTTGGGTATAACCATTTTCGTGCGGCACTGCGTGCTCAAGAGGGCGTGCTCTCTGTGGTCAGTGCATCGGGAAGTAAGCTTTATAACCAATTTTTCAAAGGGCTTCTCACTAATCTACTGAATCCTAAAATTGTCCTGTTTTATCTTTCTATATTCCCTCAATTTGTTTCAACAGATGCGATTGTGACAGACAGTTTGATACTCGGTGCAATTCAAGCGTCAGTGGTGTCGATGTGGTTCTTGGTTGTGATCTTAATGGCGGATACCTTTAAGCGCTTGTTAGTTCAAAAGCGCACCTCGCAAATGATGAACATTGTGTGCGGGATTCTATTCGTGGGCTTCAGCATTCAGTTGGCATTGTTTCAGCTTTAGGGTGCGACGCGAAGAATTGGATCTTTAGCTATTGGCTCAGTTCATATCCGACTCAGTTCTCATTTTTAAGTGAATGCTAAGCAATCCGTGTTTCTCTGTATAAATCTCTAAAGCATTAGCTCGGAAAGTCGATATAATAATTAGCCATCAATTTGGTGAATGTGTTTATTTAGAACCAATTGAAGCTACAGTCTATTGCTTGACCGAAATAACAGAGACAGGGAGTCACTAATGCGTGAAGATTCATTCACCCAGAAACGCAAATATTACCGCTTAAAGTACCCTCAAAAGGCACGCCCGGTGATGCGAATTAAGGATGAGCTTTTTCATGTCAGTGAAGTGTCTGAAAAGGGTGTACGCCTGATGATGCGTAACATCATTCCGGTTTATCGTGGCTTTTCAATGGCCGGCACCTTGAGGTTGCATGACAACAACAGTATCGATATTAGTGGTGCTGTGTTGAGACAAGAGGGCGATGAAGTGATCGTTCAGCTATCACAAGGCCCAAGCTTCAAAGATATGGTGTCTGAACAAAGGCATATTAGGCAAAGATACCCGGTATTTTTTGCAAGTCTAAGAGTGGCTTAAAAGCGACTGACGTTAGATTCCTTAAGGCGCAAATCGCTCATTCTAAGCAGAGATTAAAAAGCCCAGCACTTTCACAAGTGCTGGGCTTTGTTCTATCTATAACCCAGATTCTTATAAACCAAAGGCGATACAGGTAAAGCTAATGAGCTTAGTTCGCCTTATAGCTCGTCTATTGTTGCCCAAACCGCGGCTAGCATGTCGTGACCAAACGCGACACTTCGCTCTGGAGACCAGCCGTAAAGTTCGTCAGCGTGGCTGATGTGATCTTTAAATGGCATCTCGACCGTGTAAGCTAAACACTTGAACTGCTCACCAATCCAGTTTGTGCCAACTGTCATGTTCGCTTTGCCTGGTTCGTCTTTATCGTAACCAAATTCATCTTGGAACTCTGGCGTGATAGTGAGCAGTGCTTGCTTGAAGTGGTTCTCTAGCTTCGCGATGCGCTCGTTGTAAGAAGGTGTGCCTTCGCTACCTGCTACAAAGTTATATGGAATCGCTTCGTCGCCGTGAATGTCGAGACACAGGTCAACGCCCGTTTCTAGCATACGCTCGCGAACAAGGAATACCTCTGGGCTGCGTTCCATTGAAGGTGATTGCCATTCGCGGTTTAGGTTTACGCCAATCGCGTTAGTACGCAGGTGACCGCGGATGCTGCCATCTGGGTTCATGTTTGGTACAACGCGGAACACAACGCTGTCTAGAAGAGAGCGACCAACCGTATCTGTTTCATCAAGCAGGCGTTGTAGCAGGCCTTCGATCAACCATTCAGCCATAGTCTCGCCCGGGTGTTGACGACCAATAACCCAGATGTTTTTCTTCTCTTCACTTGGCTCACCGATAGTTAGTAAAGTGATGTCGTTGTTGTCTAGCGTGTGGCCTAGAGTTTCAAGCTTACAAGCAGGGTGCGTTTGCGCGCTGTGCAGAAGATCTTGGTGACGATCGTATGAGTACGGTGCGAAGTACGCGAAGTACATTGAATCGTGTTCAGGGATGATATCAAAGCTTAATGTATCGCCATCGAACTGAGATGGGATACGGAACCACTCTTCACGGTCATACGATGCAACCACATCGTAATCTTTCCAGCCTTCAGGGTAGGCAGATGTCGCCAATTGACCGATTTCAAAGTGGTGAGCTTGTTGAGCTTCACTTTCTAAGCGGAAGTGAAACCACTGAGAGATTTCAGTTTGGTAGTCTGCTGGGATTGTCAGTTGAATGTTTTGTGGTGAATCTGCTGAAACGACGTGAATGTTGCCGCTTTCGAAATTGCTGAAAATTTTCATTGTAGTTTTTATCTCGTAGTTGAGTTGCCGTAAGACTAGCACACTTTTTTTCGAGCAAACCACTAACTAAATCGTAATGAGATGTTATTTCAACTATCTACTTTTTAGTTCTCTATTTTGAATAGTACTTCCGATCTATCGACGCTGGCAAGTTGTACACCCACGACAGGCAGAACGCGTGTGGCGATCTAACTTGCTGCGTTGAACCTTACAATACGCATTTTTCAACGCTCTTCTTCCAGAAAACCAATCATCGGGTTTCGCAAGAATCAGATAACCATTAAATCGTTTAACGAGCTCGATTCTGTTTTGCTCGATGAACTTGCTATCAAACCCAATTTCGAAGTAATCAAGCGCTTGTTCAATCGAGGTGAAACTCGCCATTTTTTGTTGGAATTCTGTTTGGTTCATTGAGTGAGGAGTTTATGAAAAAGAGATAGCCAACATTGTAATGCAGTTACAATTTAGTTCTTTGACCTAGGGAGTGATTTAGTGCCGTTACTACGTATTGATTGTTGTGGGGAATGAGTTTGTCATCTATTAATTCACACCCAACTTGGTTAGAACCAACAGAGTACACAGGCAACGCTAAAGATGGCGAACTGCAACTAATGACAGCGCACGCCGCGCACCGTCTGCATAGCCAGTTCAACTACGCGAAGATCCGCGAAGAGTACGCGATTGCAGACCGTGAGCCGATTTCAATTCACCCTGAAGATGCGAAAGTTCGAGGTATTAAAACTGGTGACTTGGTTCGTGCACATAATGGTCGTGGACAAGTATTGGTAGGTGCATTAGTGACGGATGGCATCAAACAAGGCTCTGTATGTATCCATGAAGGCGGTTGGCCAGATTTAGATAAAGACACAGGTCTATGTAAAAACGGTGGCTGTAACGTGCTTACGTTGGATATCCCGACTTCTCGTTTGGCGAATGGCTGTGCTGCAAACTCTGCGCTTGTGAAGATTGAAAAATACACAGGTCCAGTATTAGAACTCACGGCATTTGATCCACCTAAAAACGGCTAATCTTTAACAAGAAATAGCTAACTGAATGAAGCCAGCCTAATCGCTGGCTTTTTTTGATCCTTTTCTTGCGATGAAGACTATTACTCAATGTCGGCTAGACAACCCATAATAATCAATGACATCTAAGCGAGAAATAAGCTCATGAATCGAATCAATCCAAAGAAACTACTTCGCAGTAAATGGACGGCCGTTAGCCCAATAAAGAAAGAAAAACACTTTATGGTCACAGAGGTCGAGTTTGAAGAAGGGGAGGTCATTCGTTGTTTGATAGAAGCGGTGATGACCAAACGAGAGGAAGACATCAACTGGCGGGATCTCACCGACAAGGATCATTGGCTTCCCGGTTGGAAATAAGGATAGCAAGTAGGGAGCAGTCGGTCACCTCTACTTATTTCTAATTACCCGCTGCTGCACGCCCTTGCCAGTATTTAAGGCCTTCTAACACACCTTCAGCATGTGTTGCTCTACTCGTGTATACGTTGTCTCTATCCGATAGGTGAGCAACCTCTGGGTAATGGTTAGCAACCAGTATCGAGTTTACGCCCTCAATGGTGAGCATTGAGGTGTCGTTAGCTGAATCACCTGCGACGCACACTTCCGCAACGCTCAAATCGTGTTGTTCGAGTAGGTGGTGAATCGCAGTCGCCTTGTTAACGCCTTTTGGTGTGATATCTAAGTACCAATCATGAGAGTAAGTCAGGTGAACATCTAATCCGTGCATCTCCAAGCTAGATTCAATCAGTTCGTGTTGAGGCTCTGAAAGCTTTCCTTCAAAGGTGATCTTGTAATCGCCTTGATGGTTCTCTATCCGCTCACCCATAAAATCAAGGGGTGCGAGAGCCGTCTCTACCTTTGATTTGTTCCAAGAAGCTTCCAGTTGGTTATGCCAAACATGGTCTGGTTTTTGGGAATGAACATGATGAATTTTGGTGCCCACATCGCTAATAATACTGTGTGGTTTCGGGTAGTTATCCGATTCTAAACCCATTCGAATCGAAGGTAATGTTCTTCCCGTCGCGATGATAAAGCGGATATCAGGTTGTTCTGTGAGGTAATCAAATAGCTGGTTAACACCGTGAGATGAGCCTCCATCAAGCGTACCGTCAAAGTCACACACCAACATTTTTATCATTCGAATTCCTTATCTTTTTCTCTATTTCGTCACAGGAAAATGCGTATTTCTTTCATAAAGAATGGCTCAGCAATGAGTACTCTACAAGTTGAAGTCCAGCTTAGATAATCATCAATTGACAGTTTGCAGCAAGTATCACAGTTGGTGTGATGTATTAAAATTCTTGGTCTAAAAGGTTGATTTCAACTCGCTGACTTTAGTCGGTTGACCTTTGGTTTTTAGCTAGAGATTGAGAGTTGATCTTATCTTTTCTACCGAGCGAACTTTCGCCTCGGAAACATCATGAAAGCTTAATAAATAGTTCGTATGCGAATTATTTGTGCACGAACTAATTGTGGCTTTTGTTGGTTCATTCAGCCTATTAATTACTCTAATGTAAAATTAATATTCAATAATCTACGACTACGTAATACATAATATTGGCCGTACGCTTGTCTAATTTATCCCTTTTATTATCAGTGTCTTGCTTTGTTTTTTCTTATTTTTTGGTCTTGTTGTTGCTGGTCTGATTTCGGTCTTCTGCCTTGTTTTACCGAACGAAGAACCTTGATTTACACGTATCAATTACTTAGAGTGCTAATTGTTTTTCGGGTTTAAATAACCATTTTTAAGTTTAAATAACTGAGAAAGGATTAGATTACATGGATCCCATACTGGAAGTTAAGGGACTGTACAAGGTGTTTGGTGAAGACACCGATCGTGCTTTTACAATGATTAATGAAGGCGCGAACAAAGATAAAGTTTTCGAAGAAACAGGGCTAACGATCGGCGTTAACGATGTTTCTCTTAGTATTCAAGAAGGCGAGATTTTCGTCATAATGGGACTGTCAGGATCTGGCAAATCAACCCTAGTACGCCTTCTTAACCGCTTGATCGAACCTACCAAAGGCAATGTGCTTCTTCGAGGCAAAGATATTGCCCACATCTCAGAAGATGAACTCCGCGAAGTCCGCCGCAACAACATCTCCATGGTTTTTCAAAATTTCGCTTTGATGCCGCATATGACGGTTATCGAGAATGCCGCGTTTGGTCTAGAGCTTGCGGGTGTTGAAGTTGAACAACGAAAGCAGTCAGCACTAGAAGCACTTGAACGTGTTGGCCTTGGCGCATATTCAGAATCTTACCCAGATGAACTATCTGGTGGTATGAAGCAGCGTGTTGGTTTGGCTCGTGCACTAGCATGTGACCCAGATATCTTGTTGATGGATGAAGCGTTCTCGGCGCTCGATCCTTTGATTCGTACTGAAATGCAAGATGAGCTTATTCGCCTTCAAAATGACGATAAACGAACCATTGTTTTTATCTCGCATGATTTGGATGAAGCGATGCGTATCGGTGACCGAATTGCGATTATGCAAAATGGCGAAGTGGTTCAAGTCGGTACTCCAGACGATATTCTTAATAACCCAGCGAACGATTATGTCGAAGCTTTCTTCCGCGGTGTGAACGTAGCAAGCGTACTTACTGTGAAAGACATTGCGCGTAAGAAGCCAGCTGCGGTATTTAAAAAATCAGAACACGATGGCCCAGCGTCAGCTCTACAAATTTTGATGGATAACGACCGCGAGTACGGCATCGTAGTTGAGAAGAGCAGCCGTTACTCCGGCATTGTCTCTATCGACTCGCTTCGTAAAGCTCACAAAGAGAACAAATCACTCGTCAGCGCGCAGCTCGATGATGGATTAACGCTGAACCCTGATTTACCAATCAATGATGTGCTTGGCCTAGTTGGTGGTGTTCCTTACTCAGTGCCTGTTGTGGATGAGCAAGGTAATTACTTTGGCGTGGTGACTAAGTCACGACTGTTACAAACATTGGATAAGGGGTAGATCATGTCGTCTGAACAAACAAATAATGACCCATGGTCTCAATCGGCTCCTGCAGCTCAACCTGCAAGTGATCCTTGGGGTCAAGCCGCTGATACCTCACCGTCAGCGGATTGGTTAAGCAGCGAAACCGTTGAAACGACACCTTTTGATCCACTAAACCCTTTTGCAGAGGCTGTGCTGCCTGTCGACACTTGGGTTGAGTCTGGACTGAATTGGTTAGTTGAGCACGGACGACCATTATTCCAAGCGATCCGTGTGCCTATCGATTTTATTCTAAGTTCATTTGAAACGGCGTTGGTGTCTACGCCAGCACCATTCATGTTGATCATCTTGTTTCTTGTGGCGTGGCAGTTTTCAAACTTGAAGCTTGGCGTTGCAACGGCCGTATCTTTGACTTTCATCGGCTTGATTGGCGCTTGGTCTGAAGCAATGACCACATTGTCACTGGTCATGACATCCGTATTCTTCTGTCTGTTGATTGGCTTACCCATGGGGATATGGCTCGCCCGAAGTAACACGGCGGCTAAATTCGTGCGCCCAATTTTGGATGCTATGCAAACCACACCAGCCTTCGTTTACTTAGTACCGATCGTAATGTTGTTTGGTATCGGTAACGTTCCGGGTGTCGTGGTGACCATCATATTCGCACTTCCTCCTGTTGTACGTTTGACCATCTTGGGTATTCAGCAAGTACCGGAAGAATTGATCGAAGCGGGTCATTCATTCGGCGCAAGCAAAAAGCAGATGCTTTACCGAATTCAACTGCCACTTGCATTGCCAACTATCATGGCAGGCGTGAACCAAACACTGATGTTGTCGTTATCAATGGTGGTTATCGCATCAATGATTGCGGTTGGTGGTTTAGGCCAAATGGTACTGAGAGGTATTGGCCGTTTAGATATGGGACTGGCCGCTGTTGGTGGTTTAGGCATCGTTATCTTAGCCATCTTATTAGACCGCATCACCCAAGTACTGGGTGTCAACGCTGGTAATACAAAATTACGCTGGTATCGCATGGGACCTGTTTCCCTTGTACTAAATGTACTTAATCGCGGTAACAAATCAGAACTTCAATTAAGGAAAAACACCAATGAATAATTCATGGAAGAGTAAACTCGCAGTAAGCATCGTTTCGACATTAGCGGTATCCACAAACGTGTGGGCAGCAAGCCTACCGGGTGAGGGCGTATCAGTTCAGCCTGTTCAATCGTCTGTAGCGGAAGAGACGTTCCAAACATTGATCGTTAACCGTGCTCTAGAAGAACTGGGGTATGACGTGAAATCAACTCAAGAAGTGGACTACAACGTAGGTTACACCTCGATTGCAAAGGGTGACGCAACGTTCCTAACGGTAGGTTGGTTCCCGCTTCATGCTGATAAATACACAATGGCTGGTGGTGATGAGAAATTCTATCGTGAAGGCCAATATGTAAGCGGCGCTGCTCAGGGTTACCTAATTGATAAGAAAACGGCTGAAAAGTACAACATTACCAACATTGGTCAATTAACTGATCCAAAAATCGCTAAATTGTTTGATGCGGACGGTGATGGCAAAGCAGACCTAACAGGCTGTAACCCAGGTTGGGGTTGTGAGATGGTAATTGAACATCAACTTTCAGCGTTCAAACTCGACGATACGGTAACTCACAACCAAGGTAACTACGCTGCAATCATTGCAGATACGATTTCTCGTTACCAAAAAGGTGAATCAATCCTTTACTACACGTGGACACCTTACTGGGTAAGTGGCGTACTGGTGCCTAACGAAGATGTAGTTTGGTTAGAAGTTCCTTTCTCAGCACTTCCTGGCGAGCGTTCGAACGTGGATACGACGTTATCTAACGGCAAAAACTACGGCTTCGAAATGAACTCAATGCGCATTATTGCGAACAAAGAGTTTGCTAAGAACAACCCATCAGCAGCGAAGCTTTTCGAAATCATCAAACTTAACATCAATGATGTAAGCGCTCAGAACATGATGATGAGTAAAGGTAAGAACAGCTCTGCGGATATCGAAGCGCACGTAAACGGCTGGATCAAAGCGAACCAGAGCACGTTCGATGGTTGGATTACAGAAGCGAAGAAAGCAGCACTGTAACGTTGACTTGGATTTGCTCTGCCTTACCAGGCATTTTGATTTGAAATGATGAGCGTGTTGAGTGATTGTGTAGAGTCACTCAATCACCTTCAAATCAAGTGAAATAGCGACAAGAGTGAACATTAAAAAGCCAGCGGTCCATTTGGATTGCTGGCTTTTTGTTTTCTGTTTCTATTTTGAGTTTTGAGCTTCTAGCCTTTACTTACAGCTCTAGCGTTCGCCTTGAACTTCGAAGTCGTCGCTGACTAAGCGAGCGCAGCCATCGGCTTCAAGTGCCCAGTGTTCACGATGTACAACGCCAAACGCTTTGTTCATTGTCCAGCTAGCGGTAAGAATGTAACCGCCTTCTGGGTGCTCTTCCCATTGAACGTCTGTGTAATCAACGTCTTTGAAGCCTTGGTCGATGATGTTTTGCCAAAATGCTTGGATCGCTTCACGACCTTCAAAAGTACCAAATGGACGCGCTTCCATTACACAGCTTTCAGTATATTGATCGGCACAACCTTTTGCATCTTGGCTGTTGAATGCTTTCTGCCACGCGTTAATGCCTTGCTTACATGCTTCTAAAATTTGGTTATTTAACATTGTCTCTCTCCATAACAGTTTTGTTTCAAGCACTGTCTTTTTGATTTGGTATCTCGATAAGTTGAATTGAGTTTAGTCTTGGAAATTGATTTGAAAAACAGAGATAATAGAAAATACTGTTTGTAAAAAGAGAACAATAAGATGAGTAAGCTAAAGCAGATGTCGATTTTCGCTCATATCGTAGAGCAGGGTTCCGTCTCGGCTGCGGCTGAAAAGCTAGAGTTGTCTAAATCTGTCATCAGTCAACATCTCAAAATTCTAGAACAAGAGTTAGGCGCTTCACTTCTTAAACGCACTACACGAAGACAAACTCTGACAAGTATGGGTGAGCGCTTTTATTTGAGTTGCAAAGACATCAATGTGATCGCTGAATCGGCTTGGGATATGGCAAAAGCCGAGCTAGAAGAGCCACAAGGCCGGATTCGTATCACAGCTCCGAATGCGTTGATGGATTTATTGGTAGCGCCTGTTATTGCTGATCTGATGAAGCAATATCCGAAGTTAAAGCCAGAACTGATAAGCGACGATCAACATCTAGACTTCATGGAGCACGATATTGATCTCGCGGTACGAGTGGGCAGTTCTCGTGACAGTAACCTCAAGCAGAAACGCTTGGGTGAATTTAAAGATGTGTTGTGTGGCGTTGAAAGCATGCGTGAACGCGAACTTGATTCTATCCCTTATATCGCTAACTCATGGCAGGGGAAGCAGATCTCTCATTACTTTACCTCTCACACTGAAACAGACTTCGTTTACCAACAACAAGCAAGCTGCACCACCAACTCTTTTCACAGCTGTCTTGCCTTGATCAAATCTGGCGTTGGTATCGGTGTGATTCCAGATTTCTACCTCTCTCAGTTATCCAATGAAGTTGTCGACATGATGCAAAGCTTTCAATTACCCACTAACACGGTTTATGCGCTAAACCCATTCGCTTCAAATACGCCTATCGCTATCAAGCTGTGTATCCAAGCGTTGGAAGAAAAGCTCAAGTGTAATTTGGTTTAAAGCTTCGAGTTATAATGCTGTCTTATTAGATGATGTGTTTGGTATAAGAATGGTTCATGTCACATAGCTATCTATTTGTAATATAATAATTCATGATCGTGATGTTTGTTCAACTTGTCGTACAAATATTGTCCTATAGTGGTTCTCGTTACTTCGGTAACACCCAACAAAATATGGAATAAATAATATACGTGAAACATATCATGGAGACTTGTATGACCTTTAAACCTTGCAAACTCACTTCTTGCAAACCTCTAACTCACCAATTTAAACCTTACAAACAATTGTCGTGCGCGGTTCTTTTAGCGATGGCTACTTATGGCGTATCGGCTGAAACACTGAACATTCAATCCGCATCAGACTGGGGCGGAGCGCACAGCTCTTACCCAGCATCGAATACGATTGATGGCAGTACTGATTGGTCATCACGTTGGGCTGCTCAGAATGCACCCGTTAATTTAGTGCTCGACCTGGGATCAGTACAAAATGTTCAAGACGTCGCGATAGCTTGGGGTAAAGGTGAAGAGCAAACTTATAAGTTCGAGATCAGAGCGCTAGCTGATGAAAGTTCAAGTAGCTGGGACAAGGTTTACTATGGATATAGTAGTGGCAGCACATCTGGATTTGAAACCTACGATGTGACGGATGTTCAGGCTCGTTGGATTCGTATCAAAGTCTTTGAAAACAGTGCTGAAAGTGTTTGGACGAATATTACTGAAGTCGAAATCAGTGGCAATGATAGCCCTGACTATGGACTC
>NZ_JADDYK010000033.1:0-3793 GCF_015163615.1 Vibrio sp. OPT18 | reverse complement strand
GATCCAAACCTACCGCCGTCAGGTAACTTCGACTTACTGGACTGGTATGTGAGTATTCCCGTTGATGAGGGTGATGGCTACGCGACTTCTATCAAAGAGAACACGCTAGATGCAGGTTATGAAGACCAGTTCTTCTATACCGGTAGTGATGGTGGCTTAGTGTTTTACACGCCAGTCGAAGGCGTGACTACATCTAGCGGAACAAAATATGTTCGTACTGAATTAAGAGAAATGCTTCGTCGCGGTGATACATCTTACTCCACTTCGGGTAAAGACAATAACTGGACGTTTTCGTCTATTCCATCGAGTGACCAGTCGGACTTTGGTGGTATCGACGGGACGTTAAATGCGACGTTAGCTATCAATCATGTGACGACAACTACTTCGAACACTGAACAAGTGGGTCGAATCGTGATTGGCCAGATCCACGCTGAGAAAAACGAACCTATTCGTCTGTACTACCATAAACTGCCAGGTAACGACAAAGGCGCAATCTACTTCGCTCATGAAACCTCGAAATCGAACGGTGGCGATGAAACTTGGCATAACCTTTTAGGTAACATGGTAACTTTTGACGGTGACTTAAACAGCACTAGCAACCCAAGTGGCGGAATTGCACTCGATGAAACCTTCTCGTATTCCATTGTTGTTGAAGGTGACAAGTTGATTACTACCATTAGTCAAAATGGCTCAGAATTGGCGGCAAAAGAAGTGGATATGAGTAACAGCGGTTATGACGATGCAGATAACTACATGTACTTCAAAGCAGGTATCTATTTGCAAGATAACTCAAGTGACGACAGCGATTATGCGCAAGTGACTTTCTATCAGTTAAACAACAATCACAACTGATCACGCTGTAAATAGTGTGTGACTACGGCAACGAGTTAAATCGTTGCCGTTTGTATTCGTTCAATGATTAAAAGGAGGTGGCCAATTGGTCATCTCTTCTTTTATCTTTCTACCTCTCATTTCTACCATACTGTATTTGTTTAATTGTGTGCATATTGGCAAAAAATCCAACCCTTACTTATAGTTAGTCTTAGTGTCTAGTTGCTTATCAACCGCTAAGAGGATCCGTTATTGTCTGTTCTTTGTACCAAGTCATGCATCGAATGTGGGTTAGTCAGTCAGTTCCGGGAATTACCTTCGGGCAGTGAGGCGTCGTGCCCTCGTTGTCATCATACTTTGTGGAGCATCGGCGCGAGTAAGGGGCAAGGAGTGATGGCCTACGCAGTGGCCAGTTTGATCACACTCGTGATGAGTCTTACTTTTCCCTACATGTCATTTAGCGTCCAAGGTATCAGTCAACAAATAACCCTTTATCAAGCCGTGGATATGATGAATAGGTTAGATAATTCACTGATTGCCGCACTCTTATTTCTTGCCGTTATTTTCTGATTAGCGCGATCTGGTTCTATTCGTTGACGGCAGACGGCAATCACACAGATACAATCGACATGAACCTAACTGTGTCAAATAAGACTACTGTAAGCGTGTTGAATCAGAACCTGTATTACAAGGTCGCAATGAAGCATCTTCTGGTGGTTTGAAATTCCAAATTGATATACAAGATCAAGCGATTGAGTTGACTGGGCGTCGAGATTAATCAAGAGCGTTAAACTTAATTGTTGAAGAGTTCGACTTGAGCATATTGAAAATGATCAACTCGGACTTTTAAGTTTAAATTCTTGTCCTAAAATAAAAGGTGAGATGCACATCTAAACTTTTATTAAACTCAAAATGACAAAACTTTATTTGGTCATAGGTTCTTCTATAATAATCGTTCCAAGTTGAGTTTTGTCACTCAGACGGCAAATTTTGCTTTAACTCTAGAAGCATTCGATAAGCACTTTCTCCTGACATCTCATATGGATTGAATTGGTTGGATGTCGAAAACTGTAAGTTCACCAATTCGGTTAGGCTTGATTGAGGGATATCACCCATAGACCAATCTCCAAATTGGCGACAGTCTATGTCCCTGAAATACAAGATCATCACATCTTTGTGGCGTTTATCATTCAGGATGTGATTGTAAGTTTGATTAACTGCACTTCTAGAACCTTCAATACATTGAAGAAAATACTTATCGTTGTGGCTAAGAAGGCCTGTTAAGTGGCTCTGCTTATTACGGTCATGTGAAATCTGAAGAATGTCGTTCAAAGCCTGAGAGTCGCAACTTTCACAAAGCGTACTGACATAAATTAACCGAGTTAGGAACATAGGCATCATTTCGAATTTTTGTTCAAAGGGTATTAATAAATATAAGCCAAGCTCATGGAATTGCGAGTTATTGATTTAATTGTCACTCGGTGGCTTTTGGAAGAGAAGAGGGTGGGGATGAAGTAGAAAAGGGCAGGTCGCAAGATACGCTAAAATGACTCGAATGTTGGCCATTCAATTATTTTAGCGACCTGCTTGTGAGCTCGTTAGTTGTTTAGAATTGAAATCGATTCGACGTTAGAAGAGGAATCAAATCGAACGTTGACCAACACACTTTCACGTTCGAAAGTCACATCATCAAAGTCAGTCGTTGCGATCTTAAATCCATTTCTTGCGAATAAACTCGTTACCGTTGTTCGTTGTTTCTGTTCCATAGCGCATGTCAGTAGTTCGTTCATCGTGATCTCCATTAGGTAACCGTGTGCATAGTGTAAGCGTACAGGCTCTACATTATGAGATCAATTGCTTAATCGATAAGCTATGTTGATATGTTCAATTGAGTGATTAGGATATTTGAACGTCAAATGGATAAGAGTCGAGGAAGTTATGCAACCTATGATAAGTAGAGCGTTATGTGACCATTGTTCAGCATTCCTTGAACACGAAGTTTGTCGCAAAAATCGCGTTGAAATAAGTGGTTACAAAGTAGGAGGAATCATGCCCGCCGTTTGGTATGTTTGGTCGGTTATTGGAACCATTATCGGCCTATATTCAACTAACTAAAGTACATCGATTTACGATGAGTAGACTCCTCAATAAACCTTCTTTTTATCTGAGTTTTGTATACTAAGTGGTGTTGTTATAACTGTTATTAATTGTATAAGCTTGATTTTAATATTGGTTTGATTTATAAAATAAGCGTTCGTTCATTAACTTCATGATTGTATTAGTTTTTACTAACCTTTAATGACATGGAGAAAGGCGATGAAAAAGAATCAAACACGCAACAGGTTAGCGAATTTAGTGCGACTTCGTAGGTCATACAAAGCATCAGACTTTCTAGTGAGTTCTGATGAACTTCGAGTTAAGAAAGATGTGTATAGCTTACGTAAAATCAAACAGTTAGAAATTCGTCAATTGGGTCTTAAAGAAAACGCAATCAATATCGTTTCGTTGGCTTTAGTACTCTCAGCGGCGACTTGGGCATTTGTTCCTCAGTTCGGTTTGCCAATGCTTGCACTGACCTTTATTTTGGCGTTTGTTACATGGCGAAGATATGAGTTGCGTGCAGAGTTTAAAGGAGCCGATGAAACTGGCGACCATTGGGTTTCTGTGGCGCGCGGTTGTACTAGAGAAGAGTTCAAAGTGTTGAAAAACGTTGAATTGGCTTTACGCGATCAAGTGTCTTAATGGCTAGATCGGTTAATGCTTGGGTCTTATAACCGTTAAGCTCCCATAATCACTAAGGCTCGTCATTGTATGGCGAGCTTTTTGTTTTCTGAAAAACATCGATAGAGCCGGTTACTTTGAGAGTAAGCGCGTCATAAACCCCGCATTCTAATCACCTAGAGCGAATAATAAGATCAGGTCTCCAACCATGAGGAGATTTGAAATGAGAAAACGTCGCACC
>NZ_JADDYK010000032.1:0-4776 GCF_015163615.1 Vibrio sp. OPT18 | reverse complement strand
CGCAATCAAAGTAAAGCATGGGGCACTAATCTTACATCAACTCCATTAGGTTAGTGTGCAAGGCAGAGCTGTGCTTTTACGATTGGCTGCGCCATCAATCGTCTCTAGCTAAGACGAGCAGTGTTAAGGGGGACGGCCGCCCCCTTAGTATGGCCGAGTCGAAACAACCTTATCTGAGGCGCATATTATTAAAGAAAACCTTCGTATATTGATACCAGTTTTTTTATCATTCAATAGGTATCATTAAAGTAGGGTGTTTTATTTGTGATACCAAAAGTATATGATACCAAAATAGTTGATACCATTTATAGAGTAAGTGACCGATGCGTATTTTTTCATATTGCCGAGTTTCGACAACGGAACAAACGACAGAAAACCAGATTATCGCTATTCGTCAAAAAGGATATGAGGTAAGTGAATCTCGTATCATTAGCGAAACCGTATCTGGTTCGATTGAAGCAATGAAGCGAGTAAAATTTAAGATGTTAATCAATCACCAGATGGAAAGTGGCGATATGCTGGTGGTATTGAAGTTAGACCGTTTAGGGCGAGATAACATTGATGTTCAAAACACCATCAATCTGCTTACGGACAAAGGCATAAAAGTTGTTTGTTTAGATTTACCTGTAGCTGACCTGTCTAGTGCGGAAGGCAAGCTGATGCTTCAAATGTTTTCTGCTTTTGCTGAGTTTGAGCGTAACCGTATAAGAGAACGAACCAAAGAAGGATTAGAGCGCGCCAAGGCTGAGAGTAAAAAGCTTGGTAGACCAGCAGCTCTTGCTACCACGGATTCTGTTCAGGCAAAGAAAGCTGAGGGGTTGTCGCAGTCTAAAGCGGCGGAGGCACTTGGCTTAGGCATTGCTACGATCAAAAGGCATTGGAACAAGTGAGGCCGTGGGGGAAAGTCAACTCGTTTTTGCCCCATTGTGTGCTGACGATAAATTAAACCGATAAATATCCGCCCTGATTTATCGGTACCAACTGAGCGAGTGGAAGCTAAAAAGAAGTGGAAAGAAACTCCCACTTCTTTTCATTGCGCAACGGTTTAATAACTATCTCCACCTGCATATTTATACGTTGATGCAGTTTCTAGGTCTGTAATTTCTAATGCCCGTAAAGGTCAGCGCGATATTAGCCAAAATTTGATTGGGGGTGCAATCTTCTCCCCCTCTTTCCCATTAGAATAATAATCGCAGGTGCAAGTAAAAGCATGTGTAGTGCAATCAGATCTGGCACTTCCAAAGTAAGTAGCTGAACCATTAAAACAACTAGACCAGCTCCTGCCATTTGAATGAAGCCAAGCAGCGCAGAAGCAGCGCCAGCGCTAGTTTCAAAACTGTTCAACGCCTTACTTGACGCAGTGCCGAGAACTATAGAGAAGCCGATGGAATTGATGAATATTGGTACCATGAACCCCGTTGGAGAAGGCGTTGCAAATAGCATCAAAAGACCTCCGCACACAACCACGCATAATCCTACTTTCAACACACGCCGAACGCTGAACATATTAATTAGTAGGGGGGCAACAATAAAACTAGCTAGTGCATTAATAACTGCATTTGCAGTAAACCAAAAAGAAAATTGAGAAACATCTAAGTTTAGGTGTACCATCAGCCAAACGGGAGCATTAGACACATAAGCTAATATAGCTGACATCGCTAACATACAAATAATTGAATGAAAGATGAATTGCGGATTCAATATCATTCTCGAATATGGGATATTAGCAGTGTTAGGTTGTCTTTCTGTACGAGTTTCAGGCAATCCAATAGATATGCATAGCAATACGACTAATGCATACAATGCCATAAATCCAAAATTTGAGCGCCACCCAAGAGTTTGGGTTAAATACCCGCCAAGCACGGGAGCTAGAGCTGGTACACAGCAAACTGCCCCATTTAGGTAACTGAGTAATTTAGGCATGTCTTTGTCTTTATAGGAGTCTCTGACCATAGCCATGACAGCCACGGATGTTGCCGCCGAAGATATTCCTTGTATCAAACGAAGCATTATCAAATCGTCTACATTTCCAACGGCAGATTGTAACATGGAACAAGTCAAATAGAAGGCGACTCCCCAAATGGCAATATTCTTCCGTCCCCACCTATCAGTCAATACACCAAGAATAAGCTGACCGATTCCAAACCCAATCATGAAATAAGTTACCGTTTTCTTGAGATCTACAGGTGTTGCCGTCATTTCCTGAGCCATATTCGGAAATGCTGGTAAGTAAATATCAATTGCAAGTGGCCAAAGAATGACCAGCATAAAAAGGTATAACAATAGCCTATTATCTTTCTTAAACATATTTTTATACTCTGCATCAATTTTAGTTACCTGCACTTTAGTAGCTCAGTGATATGATTTGAAATGATAAATATTCCCCTTCAATGAGAGCCATAGGAATATCATGATTGATGTAAACCAATTAACGAAATGCGATCTAAATTTACTGATTTGTTTGTATGTTCTCTTGGAAGAAAAAAATGTCAGTAGAACAGCGCAAAGGCTTCATCTAACCCAATCGGCAGTGAGTAAAAACCTCGCTAGGTTAAGAGAATGGTTCGATGACCCACTTTTTTTTCGGCTTTCAAAAGGCCTTTCACCTACTCATAAGGCTGAAACACTCCGTCCGATCGTGAGTCAAATATTAGAATTGAGCACTGAACTATCAAAGCCAACAATCTTTGAACCAAGTTCGACACCAAGGCACTTCAATCTAGCTTTGATTGAAAGTATTTACCCGCTACTACTTCCTAAGTTTCTTGGTGAGGTCTTTGGTTTTGGTTCGCATTTAACAATCGATACGTTTTCATGGGACAACCACTGTTTCGAAAAACTTAGTTCTGGAGAAGTTGACTTTGGAATTACCGGGAAAGAATTAAATGCTAACGATATCGCCCGAATAGCAAAAATCCCGCAAGATATAGAGGCATTCGAGCTATATAGAGAAAGTCAGTGCTGTCTAATAAGGGAAGAGCATCCTGTATTAGAAAAGGAATGGAACATGGAAGCCTATATTGAAGCTCAACACATCCAAGTTCGGTGTGGTGTCGATGATAGAAACAGATGGCTTCTTGATTTTAAGCTTGCAGAAAGAGGTTTATATAGGATGATTTCGACAACAGTCGATGATTTCAATAATGCAGCTTCGTTAGCTACCTGTACAGATTTAGTATTAACCGCCCCAAAACAATTTGCAGCACATATCTCTAAACAACTAAGACTTACAATACGACCTCTTCCTGTTGAGTTGCCCGAAATGGCGTACACTCTTTTTTGGAGCCGTAACCATGAGAGCGACCCTAGTCATAAGTGGCTTAGAGAGCTAATTATATCTCGCTGTACATCTTGAGACGCTTGTAGCGTAATTGCGAAAGTGTAGTTAATATGCATTTTTACGCAACCGCGATGACGACTAAGGGTATTGTTCGATACACGAAACGCTCTATTTTCCTGCACGAGCGGTATCAACTGAAGTGGTTCCGTTCTGCTGTTTGAGAAATGGAAAACTCTATCATGGGTAAATTTCGCCAGAAGTTTCAAACTCATTCCTGTCCAGAAGTGAGTTAAAAGAGCAGGCAGTTACCACCAGTATTGCTGGTGGTTTAGACTCAGTTAAATTACAGCTTTCAATGCCAAAGTACCTGTAATTGATAGCTTTCCTTTGCTCGCTTCTTCAATGTACCCACTCCACCAGCACATCATAGGGCGGCGGCGTTCTAGATAATCAGTGCGATTGTAAGCACTACGCACTTGATTATCATCAACATGGGCTAAAGCTGCCTCGACTAAATCCCTATCAAAGCCTTGCTCATTGAGAGTCGTACTCGCTAGCGAACGGAGTCCGTGGCTAACCAATCGACCTGCAAATCCCATACGCTTCAGTGCCATATTAGCTGTTTGGCTGTTACATGGTTTCTTAGGATCACGGTCTGAGGGGAAGATAAATTCACGGTGTCCACTGATAGGTTTGATGACTTCAAGCAACTCAAGCATTTGCTGCGTTAGTGGTATACGGTGTTCTTTACGCTTTTTCATACGTTCAGCTGGGATAGTCCATACTTTCTCATCTAAATCAATTTCCTCCCAGCGAGCTCCAGAAGTTTCACTAGGTCGTGTTATTGTATGAAGTTGCCACTCAATCAGGCATCTAGTCGTACGCTTGATACTAGCGTTAGCTATGGCGCCCATCAGTTCTGGTAATTCGGCTGGTTTGAGTGCCGCCATGTTTTCTTTCTTGGGTTTTTTGAAGGCCGCTTTGATACCAGTTAGTGGGTTAGCATGAACCAAGCCACAGTTAGTCGCGAAGTTCATTACTTCATTTAAGCGTTGAGCTAAGCTGAAAGTACTGACCTTCTACTTTGATTACCCGTCAGACTTTCAATTACAACAATATCAACTCAAATCAGAGCCTCAGCGCTCAACACTGCTAACAAATAATATCACTCAGTTGATTGCATCGGACAGATAGTGACGCAAGCAGTGATACCTTACCTCTGTTTCACAAATTCAATGGAACCTACAGGGCACTTACTCCCTTTCATGTTCTATTGAGCCATAGCGCAATCAAAGTAAAGCATGGGGCACTAATCTTACATCAACTCCACTAGGTTAGTGTGCAAGGCAGAACTGTGCTTTATGAGTGGCTGCGCCATCAACCGTCTTTAGTTAAGATGAGCAGTGTTAAGGGGGACGGCCGCCCCCTTAGTATGGCCTAGTCGAAACAACCTCATCTGAGACGCATATTATTAAAGAAAACCCTGTTTTTCGACC
>NZ_JADDYK010000031.1:0-338 GCF_015163615.1 Vibrio sp. OPT18 | reverse complement strand
CCAGATGCGCCAACACTGACACTTGATACGGACTCTGGCTCAGCGGCGGATGACTTCTTAACCAACGACGGCAGCTTCACAGTCGGCGGCACAGAAGAGGGTGCGACAGTCGAATACCTCGTTGACGGAAACTGGACGACAACCGCACCAGTACCAACGGAAGGTGACAACACGATCACCGTTCGTCAAACCGACGCAGCGGGTAATACATCAGGCAGCAGCGAGCTGACGTTCACTCTAGACACAACAGCTCCAGATGCGCCAACACTGACACTTGATACGGACTCTGGCTCAGCGGCGGATGACTTCTTAACCAACGACGGCAGCTTCACAGTCGG
>NZ_JADDYK010000030.1:93660-107939 GCF_015163615.1 Vibrio sp. OPT18 | reverse complement strand
CCGACTGTGAAGCTGCCGTCGTTGGTTAAGAAGTCATCCGCCGCTGAGCCAGAGTCCGTATCAAGTGTCAGTGTTGGCGCATCTGGAGCTGTTGTGTCACCGATAGTCTCTCTGTCTGTGCCTTGGCTACCAGATTGCTCAATCGAGCGAAAAGCATCAAGAAGACTCAAGCTTTGAGTTCGAGACATGCCCAGCGCTTCAAAGCCCGTAGTAACGAACTCTGTACCAGGAATAGTTTCTTCGCCATCACGTTCAATAGTTCCGCTAGCAGCCAAACTTGAACCGTTTTGACCAGCTGCCGTTGCGAACTCTTCACCTAGCTCGGTCGGGTCTTGGCCTTCTTCTAATGCGGCAAAGATATTTGCGATATCTTGGTCTAGTTCAACTTCACCATCTTCAGATGAGAAGCGTTTGATAGATACCTGAGGTTCATTGGTTCCGTCCTGGGATTCAAGAATGACATCCCCTGCTTGTAGTGGCTCGCCTTCTTCCAAGACTTTAATCGTACCATCTACCGAGATAACAATGCGCTGGCCAAGTGCTAATGCACCACCCAAATTCAATGTTGTCATGTCCATATAAACCCCTAAAAAGCATTTCTTGTCTTTAACGTCAAAATAGTGACATTATATTTATAATATTAGTTAGAATATAACATCTAAACTCATATAATTCCTAGTTATGTATCGAGCATTTAACATACTGAGTGACAAGGTAATGACGGTGATCACATCACACAATAATCTAAGTGCTCACATTCACAATATAAGTTATTGTGTTTGCGAAAAATAATTGAGTTAAAAATACAAGATTGAAGCGCTTAAAATCATCATAAAACGCACACCAATCGGTTAACATTTTCACAACCATTTACGAGCGCCAATTTAGCGATCGTGGTTTTTTTGGCGGTTCATCTAAATTTTGCATATAACGGCACAAATTCAATACTTAGATGTGAGCTTATTTTAGGGAGACGCAAATTGAATAGGCTTCAAATAACAACATTGGGGTTAGCTATAAGTATTAGCTTACCGACAACAGCACAAACCTTAGAGCAAGCCGTTGCGTTTACTTTAGAAAGCAACCCTGAAATCAAAAGTGCTTATAACGAATATATCAGTAAGCGTTATCTTAACGACGCTTCTGGTGGTGCTTATCGACCAAGTATAGACTTAGATGGTGGGATTGGTTATGAACATACTGATCTAGCAACCAACCAAGACACCACCGATCTGACTAGAAAAGAAGCAACGATCACTTTGACCCAGTTAATATGGGATGGTGCTAATACATCCAATGATATCGACCGTACTGCTGCTGATGCAGAGTCTGTGCGCTATCAACTACTATCTAACGCGCAAGACATCGCTTTAGAAGTAACCAAGGTTTATCTTGACGCAGTGAAAGCCTATGAAGTGCTTTCTCTTTCGGAAAGTAACTTAGCGACGCACAAAGAGATATATAACGATATTCGTAAGCGCGTGGAATCAGGTATTGGTTCAACCGCAGATATGTCACAAGTTGAGGCTCGTATTGCGAAAGCGCACGGGAATTTGCTTGCTGCTCAAAACAACCTTTTTGATACACATACACAGTTTAAAAGAATTGTTGGTCAATCTCCGTTAGGGTTAACCTTCCCTCGCGCAGATGTGGGCGCGATTCCTTATACCGTTGATGGTGCGTTGGCAAAAGCGTTTAACCAGCACCCGGTAATCAAGATTGCACAAGCCGATGTTGACTCAGCGAAGTTCCAGTACAAGCAATCCAAAAGCACTAACTACCCGACTGTTTCTTTTGAAGCCGCTCAAACTTGGCGTGATGACGCCGGTGGTACAGAAGGCAGCAGCGATGAGTTTTCTGCCATGGTTCGTTTAAGGTACAACCTTTACAACGGTGGTTCGGATCAAGACCGTGCAGAAAGTGCCGCTTACCAACTCAACAAAGCCAAAGACCTTCGCGAAAGCACTTATCGCAATGTAGAAGAGAGTCTGCGTCTTTCATGGAGCGCACTTGATTTAACGGTTCAGCAAAAAGAGTTCCTATCTGACCACGTAGACTCGGCATCAGACACGGTAATCTCATATGAGAAACAATACCGCATCGGTAAACGTACTCTTCTCGACTTACTTAACACCGAGAATGAATTATTCGAAGCTCGTAAAGGCTATTTAGATGCTAAGTATGACGAGCAATACGCAAAATATCGCGTAATGAACGCAACTGGTAACCTACTCATCGGTTTACGAGTTGAGATCCCAGAAGAATGGAATGAAAAGGTGGAATATTAATGAAGCTTACCAACACAGTATTATCGCTTTGCTTCATGGTTGTATCTGCCAATGCTTTAGCTGAAAACAGCGAAGATGAATTCGAATATCGCGCTCTTCCGCCTGTTACTCAAATTTACGATCTTCAAGATGATGACAATGACGGTGTAATCAACGCGCGAGATTTATGTCCCGATACACAAATTGGTGCTGAGATCGATAACGACGGTTGTGGATCATATTTCGAGTCATCGGAAAAGAAAGAGCTGCATATACTCTTCGCTAATAACTCCACGGAAATAAACCCTGTCTTCCTAGGGCAGATACGCCAAATGGCTGCGTTTTTGAAACGCTACGAGAGTACCAGCATTGAATTGCAAGGTTATGCCAGTAAAGTAGGTAACGCGGCACACAACCTAAAGCTTTCTAAAGAACGAGCATCGCATGTAAGACGAGCGCTAATCAGCAATGGTATTCAGCCATCTAGAGTCAACATCGTCGGTCATGGTGATTCTGAATTCAGCAGTGATGACACTCAAATCAATCACGCACTGCATCGAAAAGTTGTTGCTTCCGTTGTTGGATTTAAGGGTAATATCAAAGAAGAATGGCACATCTTCACCAAAATTAAAAAGTAGGCGTACCCTGCTTTTGCCATACTGAAACGTTATCTTAAGTTAACGTTTCAGTATGGTGATAATTCCTTGAATAGCATATACCTAAGCCGTCTATAATGTTAATCTTGCCACGTTATCAACATAGAGAATTAATCCATGAGCAAACTAACAGCTGATACTCAAGCAAATCTAGAACTTTTCGTTTCTGAAACACAAGAAACTAAACTGGTATGGGGCCTTCGCAACGAAGAAGGTTGGCTAGCATGTGACTCAAGTGAATTCGAAAACAGCGAAGTGATGCCATTCTGGTCTTCAAAAGAAGATGCTCAAACTCACAACGTTGAAGAGTGGGCTGACTTCGAAGTATTAGAAATTCCACTAGATATCTTTGTAGAAGATTGGTTACTGACTCTTGCTGAAGACGGCGTTCTTGTTGGTACTAACTGGAATGCAACATTAGAAGGCAAAGAACTTGAGCCTTCTGACCTAGCGAAATTATACATCTAATTTCCGATATCGGTCGCGCGAACCGTGCGACCGATATACCTCTGATTAGTATCAATAAATTAGAGACCTACCTCGCATAACCTCGTAGCCGCACCATTCAAAATTTGAAGCAACATCAAACTAATAATAGAATATCGTTCTTTATCTGATTGATCGTCTCTTGTGAATCACTTCGTTTTTGTTACCTTTCTACTGTTCATTAGCTTTTGTTCTTATAGCCAAGTATCAACATCAGATCGTGACCACAATTCACCAGTCTATACCTCTAATCTAAGCTCTACTCCAAATGCTGATTGGAACGCGCTTTATCTCTCTACTTTAAACCACTCTCCTGAGCGCGCATTAAACATGCTGCAAACACGCTACATCGGCTCAACGGTTTATGGAGATAAGCTTTACCTTGCGTCTCTTCTGTATCAATACATGAGCCACCGAGATCAGCCGTTTTACGGAATAACTTCAAACGACAGCGACTACCAAGCGATAGAAACAGCGTTTATTTCTGCTCTGATGAAAGACGGCAAAGGCCAATATGAACAAGCACAACAAGGCTTTCTAACACTTTTGGCGAAAATGCAATCTCGTGGTGATTTAACTGGAAAAGCCTTACTAAAATACCAGCTATGCCGATCGCTTAACGAGCAAGCTAAATACCATCAAGCGAACTATTACTGCTCTGCCCTTCAGTCAGATTTACATGACATCGCTGACCCTGTATTACCAAAATTCGGGACTTATCGAGTCATCGCGAACAATCACCATTTCCGCAGTGACTATCAAGCTGCACTAGACACCTACCTATCCCTAATAAATGTGTTTCCACAAGGGCATGATATTTCAGGGGTTTACAACGATGTGGGTAACTTGCTCAAAGAATTAAAGCAATATGAAAAATCGGCGGAGTATCTAGATAAAGCTCTCATTCTCAGAGCAAACGCTTCAGATTTAATGAAAGCACAAGTGCATCACAGCCTTGCGGATCTCTACCTTAACCAAGAGCAAAGTGACCTAGCAATTCACCACTTTCAGACAGCAAGAACACTGTTGAGCGCAACGTCGCATAGCTACGGTATCGCACTAACAAATCTTGGCTTAGGAAAAGCATACACTCAAACGAAAGACTATGATTTGGCGAGAGCCTACCTAATCGAGTCTCTTTCAGCTTCGAGCGAACTGAGCAATGATGTCATTCGCATCAATGCTTACTTGGCGATCAGCGATATGTTCGAAGAACAGAAACTGCCAACGGAAGCGCTCAACTATGCTCAACAAGCGCTAGAAATAGCAGAACAAGTCACAAGGCATAAATACATCGCGCAATCACTTCTGCAACTTTCTGATATTCATCAATCACTCGGCGATTACCAACAAGCTTTCTATTTCTACCAGCGATACTCATCAATACAAATGGAAGCTAGAGACATCGATAATCGACTCGCACTCGAAGCACTCGGCTTAACGCACGCCAAATATGAGCAGGAACTCGAGAGTTCTTTCCTGACACATCAGGCGAAACTCGACAGTGTTCAAATTGAAAAAATGGAACATCAAAGATGGATGTACAACATCGTTGTTATTCTGTTGCTTTGTGCTGCAAGCTTTACGGTATTGGTAAACAAAACGGTTCGCGCAAAAGCAGCAATTGATGGCTTAACGAAAGCATATAGCCGAACTGAGATAATTCGAAGAATCAAAAGAGTGAAACGCTGTAAAGGAACGGACAAACAGCATGTGCTCGTGCTGCTCGATCTCGATAAGTTTAAGAAGATTAATGATGAGCATGGGCACCCTACTGGTGATCGAGCCCTGGTCCACATTAGTGATCAAGTTAGAAAACACTTAGTGAATGGTGAATTGTTTGGTCGCTTAGGGGGTGAAGAATTTGTCATCATGCTAACCGATACCAAACCAACAGAGGTACGAGAACGCGTTGAAGAGTTGCACTACGCCATTTCAAGTACTGTCTTCTTATCAGAAAGCAAAAAGTCACTTAATGTGACCGCGAGTTTTGCTTATCTAGCAACCTCAAACGCATTAAGTGACTTTGATGACTTGTATTCAGTGCTTGACCAAGCGCTCTATCAAGCCAAAAGCAACGGTCGAAACTGTATTATTGATGCATATAACGAACCGATTGATTTACCTGAGATTATTTATTCTCAGCCTGTTTGCGAACCAACTCAGCCATAATGCTTTCGCGATCACCGAGGTAATCGTTAAGGCCAACTTTACGTAGTTCACATGCCGGACAATCGCCACAGCCATCACCAACAATGCCGTTGTAACAAGTCAGTGTTTTGTTTCTAACAAGTTCAAGTGCTGAGTACTGGTCTGCTAGCGCCCATGTCTCAGCCTTGTTTAACCACATTAGCGGTGTTTTGATATCAAGCTGCTTGTCCATACCTTGTACAAGTGCAGAGTTCATCGCTTTCACAAAGTCATTACGGCAATCAGGGTAACCAGAAAAGTCTGTTTCACACACACCTGTAATCACGGTTTCAGCACCGATTTGGTAAGCGTAAATACCCGCTAGAGTTAGAAATAGAATATTACGACCAGGAACGAATGAGTTCGGCAGCCCATTCTCTTGCAGCTCATGAGACACAGGAATATCGTCACGAGTCAAAGAGCTGATAGCCAGTTCATTCAACAGAGTCACATCCATCACTTTGTGCGCTTTCACACCAAGCTCTTTCGACAATGACTCCGCAACTTCAATCTCGAGTCTATGGCGCTGACCATAATCAAACGTAATCGCATGAACTTCATCATACTCTTTTAATGCTTGAACAAGACACGTTGTTGAGTCTTGACCACCACTGAATACTACCACTGCTTTTTTCATCTTAAATCCTTACGAGAACCTTCTACTAGCGACTTATCTTGCCCAGTAAAAATACAACCTATGCGATGCTCAAATATTTGTGAGTTTGTATTGATAAGCGCCAATTGCGCTCAATGCAGGTATCAATACAAAGCTGAGTAGCGCGGTCTTTTTGGCTGATTGGTTGCAGAGCGATAACAGTGTCGTTAGGAACTGCTGCTCGCTCCAATAAACCGTCAAGTTGTTCGATGTCTTTGCTTGTACCTACTGGATGCTTAATTTCGTTAGCACGTTGCAAGGCGCTATCTAAGATTTCCAGTTTCGCTTTCATCGCCACTTTCGGTGACACCGTAACCCAAGTATCCGGTGTGGCTTTAACTTCTGATGTTCCGCTAGTCTCAATCTGACAGCGACAACCGTGCTGCTCAAATGCTTCAGTAAGAGGAACAAGATCATAAATGCATGGCTCACCACCAGTAATCACAATGTGCTTAGCAGTGTAACCTTGCTTGATATATTCATTCGCGATTCCTTGAGCATCGATTGCTGACCAAGTGGGTGAATCTTCTGTCTTAACCATAATATCGCCAAGGCTGGTTTCATCTTCTGGCAACGCTTCCCAGGTCTGCTTGGTATCACACCAAGAACAGCCCACAGGGCAAATTTGTAGACGAACAAAAACAGCGGGAACGCCAGTAAACACGCCCTCACCCTGAATGGTTTCAAACATTTCATTAATCTTGTACAACTTTCCCTCAGCTCAATCATTTGATGAAATTAATCAACCGCAGACCTTAAAGCACTTCCCCCTTTTGGTCAAACAAATGAGTACTGATAAATGAGTTGATCAAAGCCCTAGCCTGAACTTTAAAGTTCCCTTATCCTTTCGCCCATAGATTTCGTTAGCTTTTAATTTTTTAGTAAGGAACAACATGTACAAACTGATTGCTCTTGATATGGATGGCACATTACTCAACAGTGAAAAAGTGATATCTCAAGAGAACAAAGACGCGATCGCCAAAGCACGCGCTGCAGGCGTGAAAGTGGTTCTCGCTTCTGGTCGCCCTTTAGAAGGCATGCAAAGCAAATTAGATGAGCTTTCGATTGACGGCGAAGATGACTTTGTACTCTTCTACAACGGCTCTATGGTTCAGAACGTATCGACAAAAGAGATCATTCACAGTGAGATCAGCAACGGTAAAGCCGCAAAAGAGATTGCTGCCCTCGCTGAACACCTTGGTGGTTATGTCCATGCTTTCAGCAAGATCCACGGCTTAATCACACCTGAGAACAATGAGTACACTGGTATTGAAGCGCGTATTAATGGCTTAGAGATTACCGAGTTCGACTTTTCTCGACTAGAAGATGACCACGAAATCATCAAAACTATGATTGTCGCTGAACCAAGCAAGCTGACTGAAATCATCGGCAAGTTACCACAAGAGCTTAAGACTCAGTTTACTATCGTACAAAGTGCACCATTCTTCTTAGAGTTCCTAAACCCGAAATCAAACAAGGGTGTCGGTATTGAAGCGATAGCGAAACACTTATGCATTAAAGCGGAAGAAGTCATCTGCATGGGTGATGCTGAAAACGATCACCATATGCTTGAATACGCAGGCCTTGGCATTGCAATGGAAAACGCAATGGAAGAAACCAAGAAACTGGCGGATCACATCACAGCGAGCAACGACGACCATGGTGTCGCAGTCGCGATTGAGAAGTTTATCTTCAACTCATAAACGCTCAACAGGCTCTCATGAGAATTACTTTTTGCTTGTTGCAGAAATAACAAAGGCTGTGCACTGCACAGCCTTTTAAATTTTGTGTTAGTCGAGTCGCTTACTCTCTTTTCCATGGCAGACGAAATGCCACCACACCAAACAGAATCAAGATTGGGAAACGTAACGTTTCAACAATAAATGAAGCAATACCGCTGAAAGAGACAAAGCTTCCAGCCCAGCTAATCAGCAGATTTCCCGCTAACAACATAGCCATCACTCCAAGAACGATCTTGAATGAGAACTGACCAACCAAAGGTTTCGAGTCTGTTAACGTCACTAGGCATGCAATCGTCATCAAAATCGCCACCCAGAATGAGAATGTTGGCAGTGGCCATATCACCGTGAGAACAATCGACAGTAAGCACAATGCCCACCAAACACCTTTAGAGCTCAATAAAGCACTAATATCAACATCCGGTTTCGCGTCTAATCTCACGATATGCCACATCGTTAACGCGCCTAATACGCCACCCATTAATACATCGCTAAAAAACGCACTGCCTGAATAAGACTTAAATAGCATGATCCACAGCAGGCCAGCGAGCACTACCAGAATAGCTTTTTGCTCCAAGAGGCGCTTTAGTTTCCAAAAGACTAACAAGGTTAAACTAACCCACAAGGCAGCCAACAGACTTGGGAAGCTATACCCACTGCTCATCACTAACTTCAATGTTGGCAGGTAGGCATGCGGACGTGGAAAACCAAAACCTTGATGTGCGATCAAAGTAAGCAATGTCACCGAGATCAAAGTGAAGCCAAACTTCAACGCGAAGTTACGGCCAAAGTACCAAGCAATTAGCGGTAATATAACAATGAAGATCCATGGCTTCGCCAACAAGTCAGTCAAAAGCACAGTATTCGCAAACACGCTTGGCATCTTATCGAATGTGTTTTGAAGTGACACAATCCAATTTAATTCAACTTGATGAACCTTAGGTGCCGCGCCCACCAGCTCAGTTACATAGGTCACAGGTTGATCTGTCGCAGATAAAAACAGCTCGTTAATCTCAGACCACTGTTCTGGATAACGGTATTGGTGATCTTGTAATTCAGTAGGAGGAAGTAACATCGCTCGGCTGACTTCCACGCCGTAATGAGGAGCAAACCAAATCGGCAGCTCAAAGCCACCTAACTCATTTCGAGCCTTGTAACTGATCACTTCCGAGTCAGAAATACAATCAAACACGACGGCACTGTCGGTATAACCCAGTACATCACCGACCGTTACTGACAAACCCGCCTCTTCCCACGTTTCACGTTGCGCCGCGACGGCTGGCGGCTCACCTGAAACAACAGTGCCTCCCGGTAGAGACAATTGACCTGTGATCAACTCATCAACCAACACTATTTGGTTATCAGCTCGTACTACACACAAAGCGCCCGCGATATGATCGGGCAAAGTGTTGTTTGCCCAAACGGAAGTAGTACTCAAAAGAGACAGTATGAAAACTAATAAATATCGAATAACCAACGAGTTTACCTAAAAAAATAATAGAAGAAATTTGAGACTGCTAATGCATCACGCCTAGTGTAATCAAAGCCGCACAAAATCGCTGTCTACGTTTTGTGCAAAGCCTTCCTCATCCATTGAATGTGAGGTGTGAACCCCATTTTTTGATAGAAGTCCTTGGCAGGTGAATTAAAGTCCCACACTTCTACAAAGACTTGTTCAACCCCGTAATCATCAAAAGTACTTTCAACCTTGTTAAACAACTTTTCAGCAATTGATTCTTTTCGATAATCAGGCAAGACAAACAGCTCATCGACACTCCCCATCGGCACTGGTTTGCTCACCGTAGAGATAAGCTCACAAAAATGCCCAGAGATAAAACCAACAATGAGCTCACCTTTTAATGCCACATAAACCAAACATTCAGGATCATCCAAGTATCGTGCAATGCTTTTTTCCTGCTCAATCTCTTCTGCCGTTTTAAAGTGCTCTGGGCTAGCAAGGTGGTGATGATGGTGGAGATCGAACATTAACTCGTTAAGTTGTTCCAAATCCGCGTGCTTTGCGGCCCTTAAGGTTACATTCATGACTATTGCGCTTCTCAAACCAAATTAATATCTAAACTGAGTCTAGTTTACTTGGCGTGAGTATCTATACAAGTTATTGAATTAATTCATTGTTTGAAGTGTGTATTTTAGATACAAAAACGGCCACATTACGTGGCCATTCTGTTTGAATGATTTTGAATTAAACGAATATCGAAGCTATGGTTTTGGCTGTGGCTTTTGCGGTAGTTTCAACTTTATGCACCGTTATCTTCTTTCTCTTCTTTGAGATCAGCAAGTTGTTGTTCCAATTCAATAAGCTTAATTTCAGCCTCAACTTCAGCAACTCGTTTTTCTGCATCGGTGCGATTGTCTTGCGCTAGACCATCAGCAGTAACTTGGGTTCGTTGTGCGTTTCTTGCATCGTCCGTATCTTTCATTGAACCCGCAACGCCACCGGTCACGCCACCTAATGCAGCGCCCTTCACCGCTAAACTCGCATCTCCAGTTAGAGCGCCTGCTGTCGCTCCCAATAAAGCACCACCCACCGCACCACGATTACGTGCAGCATTCTCATTTTCGTTATCCATTGCTGGTGATGCGCAACCAGAAAGAGTCACAATCAGTGTCGCTAAAAGGAAAGGTTTAGTGAATTTCATAGGAGTCTCGCTTAGTTCATCGTTTGGAGTAGAGCCATCTTAAGCAGAACCGTTAATGAGATAAATAAAGCCACGTTTAGACGATACATCATGTTCAGCTATATATTATTCAGCCATCACATAACTTATTAATGATATATAGCTTTGAGCTCGCTTTATCCTCACCAACAAAAAGGCGACCAATAAGGTCGCCTCAATCGCGCTTTCTCAATAAATTTTGTCTTTCACATGTCGCTCTTAGCCTTTGGACCAAAAGTTTTGCATGTTTTCTGCGCTAGGTGGTGGCCTAACACCGCAATCTCGATAATGATTTTTATCGCCGATCCCCAGTATCTTGCCATTTTCGTCATCAATCATCGCGGCAACTTTAACACCGTCTCCCACATGACGAGTCAACACGACAATTTCACCGGCTCTTTCAGACCTTACCGCGCCTAGGATTTGATATTCGTAGCGGCCTTTCCTTGAATTAACGATCATCTTCGAGTTGATCGGGTCGGCTTCATATCCCACACCAATATCAAAAACCGCTTGATAGAGATCGACTCCAGTCTTTGATACACATTTAAATACCTTGGGATGACTCAAAGGTTCTAACAACGCTCTACTCGCTTCATCCTTTGAAATACTGGCACTAGCAGCACCACTAACCAGTAAAGCAATCAACAAAAAGTAAGCTCGCATAAAAAGACCTCAATATGTGGGATTCATAATGAGGTCATAGTAAACGCAATGGATAAGCAGATGAATAAACTGGCGTTTAGGTAAACCATCACGCTGGCTTATGTATAAAGCAACAAGCCGAAGATCAGATTACCTAAACAACAAAACTTATTTACCGAGCTTTTCAGCAATTTCCGTTAAGCTGGTTGGGTCGTCAATCGTCGAAGGCACCACATACTGTTCACCTTCTGCGATCTGCCGGATCGTTCTACGTAAAATCTTACCAGAGCGTGTCTTAGGGAGTCTCTCAACCACCAAAGCTTGCTTAAAGCAGGCTACCGCGCCAATCTCATTACGAACCTTGCCAACCAACTCCGCTTGTAACTCAGTGCCATCGACTTTGACGCCATCTTTTAACACAACTAAGCCCAGCGGTAGCTGCCCTTTTAAGTCATCGTGAATGCCGACTACCGCACATTCTGCAATGGCTGGGTGACCACCGACGATCTCTTCCATTTCTCCCGTCGACAGACGATGCCCCGCCACGTTTATCACATCATCAATACGACCCATGATAAATAGATACCCATCTTCATCAAGATAGCCGCCATCACCCGAAACGTAATAGCCTGGGAATTGGCTCAGATAGCCAGACTCAAATCGATCATGATTACGCCAAACCGTTGGTAGACAACCGGGTGGCAACGGGCGTTTAAGAGCCACAAATCCTTGTTGATTAGGTTGGGCGACTTCACCGAGTTCATTGAGAATCTCCACTTGGTAACCCGGAACAGGTTTAGTGGAGGAACCCGCTTTCACTGGCAAAGATTCCAGCCCTGTTGGATTGGCGGAAATGGCCCAACCTGTTTCTGTTTGCCACCAATGATCGATAACTGGTTTATTGGTATGAGACTCAACCCAATCCAATGTTGGCGGGTCTAAGCGCTCGCCAGCCATGAAAATCGACTTGAGCGATGATAAGTCATACTTGGTGAGCAACTCGCCTTCAGGATCTTCTTTCTTGATTGCTCTGAATGCGGTTGGCGCAGAAAACAACACATCGACGTTGTACTCTTCACACACACGCCAGAAAGCGCCGGGATCTGGCGTTCTGACTGGCTTGCCTTCAAACAAAATGGTCGTACAACCATGAATCAATGGCGCATACACAATGTAGGAATGCCCCACTACCCAGCCGACATCAGAAGCCGCCCAAAACACACCATCTTGCGGCATATCGTAGATAGTGCTCATCGAGTATTTCATGGCAACCGCATGACCACCATTATCGCGCACCACGCCTTTTGGCTTACCCGTCGTCCCTGATGTATACAATATATATAGTGGGTCAGTCGCTAGAACAGGCACACATACGTGAGGCAAAGCATCGTTAACCGCTTGTTGCCAAAGTACATCGCGTTCATTGTTCAATTCGGCTAGAGACTGCTCTCTTTGGAATACCACTACTTTCTCGGGCTTCCAGCGACTGTCAATGATCGCTCGATCAACCATCGGCTTATATGGCAGAACTTTGTTTATCTCCACACCGCAGGATGCAGTAATCAACACCTTGGGCTCGGCATCTTCAATTCGAACGGCAAGCTCATGAGGGGCGAAACCACCAAACACCACCGAATGCACCGCGCCTAGTCGTGCACACGCCAACATTGCCATCGCCGCTTCAGGAATCATTGGCATGTAGATCACCACACGGTCGCCTTTGGTAACGCCTTGCGTCGCTAACATACCTGCGACTTTAGCCACTTGGTCTCGCAATTGATTATAAGTGTACGAGGATTGAGTTCCAGTAACTGGAGAGTCGTAAATCAGCGCGGTATTATCACCTCGCCCATTTTCACAATGATAATCCAGCGCCAACCAGCAGGTGTTCATTACCCCATCAGGAAACCAACGCTCAATACCGTTATCGTCAGTTTGTAATATCGTTTTTGGTGGTTCAAACCAATCTATCGCTTGTGCTTGTGTTTCCCAGAACGAATTGGGGTCTTCCCTAGCCCATTGATACTCGGTGATATAATCGGTTTTTCTGTTCATTCGATTCGTAGCAGACATAGTGCCTCCTCCATGATTTATCCATTTGTCCAAGCAACTAGCTTTTAGCAGTGTCACTTGGGTGCACTCTTTTCTCAGCGTAGTGTTCGTGAACATTTAACCGTTCACGACAATCGCTTTACTTGGGAAAAGGCACACGAATGGCACCTTCCATGATCACTCGGGCACTACGACTCATAATCGCCCTCTCAATTCTCCACCCACTTTCGCCTTGTATCGCTTTAGCACCCACTTTTAAGGTTCCTGATGGATGACCAAAAGTCACAAAATCTCGGGAACCCTCACCGACTGCCAAGTTAACTAACGTACCCGGAACACTGGCCGCTGAAGCAATGGCGACCGCAGCCGTACCCATCATGGCGTGGTGCAATTGCCCCATAGACAAAGCTCGCACCAGAAGATCAGTATCTTCAACAGCAACCGATTTACCACTGGAAGCTTGATAAGCTTGAGGCTTAGCAACAAACGCGACTTTAGGAGTGTGCTGGCGTGATTCAGCTTGCTCTAGGGAATCAATAAGTCCCATCGCAACCGCACCATGTGCTCGGATGGACTCAAACAGAGCCAAGGCTTTTGAATCACTGTTAATATCCGATTGAAGCTCTGTACCTTGATAACCAACCGATTCAGCATCAACAAAAATGGTCGGTATTCCTGCATTGATGTATGTCGCTTTGATGCAACCCAGATCTGGAACATCTAAGAAATCGACAATATTCCCTGTTGGGAACATAGAGCCACTCGCATCGGCTGGATCTAGGAAATCAACTTGGATCTCAGCAGCGGGAAAAGTGACACCATCGAGTTCAAAGTCACCCAACTCTTTGACTTCTCCATCAGCGATAGGCACATGAACAATAATGGTTTTTTCTATGTTCACTTGCCATACT
>NZ_JADDYK010000030.1:67765-93609 GCF_015163615.1 Vibrio sp. OPT18 | reverse complement strand
CGCACCTCGACCACACCGTTTTCTGGAATACGATTCGAATCGACCAATCCACTATGAATAGCAAATGGGCCCACTGCAGCAGACAAATTGCCGCAGTTACCGCTCCAATCGACAAACGGCTTGTCAATTGCTACTTGGCCGAATAGGTAATCAACATCGTGATCGGCTTTACTGCTTTTCGAAACAATAACGGTTTTACTGGTGCTGGATGTTGCACCACCCATACCATCGGTTTGCTTGCCATAAGGATCCGGGCTGCCAATCACACGCAGAAGTAATGCGTCTCGTGCTTCTCCGGCGACTTGCGCAGCTTCAGGTAAGTCACTTAAGTTGAAGAAAACGCCTTTGCTTGTTCCGCCCCGCATATAAGTTGCAGGCACTTTGATCTGTTTATTTGTCATCATAAGCTCCTACTGGGCGAGAAAGTCTTTGGCAAAACGTTGCAACACGCCACCAGCACTGTACACATTCACTTCGTCTGCGGTGTCTAATCGACAGGTCACTGGCACATCAAGCTTTTCACCGTTTTTACGTGTGATGACTAGAGCCAAATCAGAACCTGCTTCAATGTCGCCGTAAACGTCGTAAAGCTCGGTGCCATCCAATTCTAAGGTGTTGCGATTCGTCCCAACTTTGAATTGCAGAGGCAGCACGCCCATGCCAACCAAGTTGGTTCTGTGAATTCGTTCAAATCCTTCAGCCACAATCACTTCAACACCCGCTAAGCGCACTCCTTTGGCTGCCCAGTCACGTGATGAACCTTGTCCATAATCAGCACCAGCCACGACAATCAAAGGCTGTTTACGGTTCATGTAGGTTTCTATCGCTTCCCACATTCGCGTAACTTGACCCTCGGGTTCAACTCTTGTTAATGAACCTTGGACGACTTCTCCAGCGTCCTTCACCATTTCGTTAAACAGCTTAGGGTTGGCGAATGTTGCTCGTTGCGCGGTTAAGTGATCACCTCGATGGGTCGCGTAAGAGTTAAAATCCTCTTCCGGCACTTCCATTTTGGTGAGGTATTCCCCCGCCGCGCTCGAAGCGAGAATCGCATTTGATGGAGATAAGTGATCTGTGGTGATGTTGTCACCCAGAATAGCCAAAGGCCTCATACCAGATAGGCTTCGCTCTCCCGCAAGAGCTCCTTCCCAATAAGGTGGCCTGCGAATATAGGTACTTTGAGGTCGCCAGTCATAAAGCGGTTCAGTCGTTACCTGATCATCACCTGGCTGGAACATTTTTACGTAGATTTGTTGGAATTGCTGAGGCTTAACATGCTCACCGACAACAGCATCGATCTCGGCATCACTCGGCCATAAATCACTTAAGTAGATTGGCTTCCCATTGTTGTCAGTGCCTAAGCTGTCTTTCTCGATATCAAAGCGAATCGTGCCAGCCAACGCGTAAGCAACCACCAATGGCGGTGAGGCTAAAAACGCTTGTTTTGCATAGGGATGGATTCGACCATCGAAGTTTCGATTCCCTGATAACACCGCGGTTGAATACAGGTCGCGGTCGATGATCTCTTGTTGGATTTTAGGATCCAACGCCCCACTCATTCCGTTACATGTCGTACACGCATAGCCGACGATACCAAAGCCTAATTGTTCAAGTTCAGGAAGCAAACCTGCCGACTCAAGATAGAGCTTGGCAACTTTAGATCCTGGAGCAAATGACGTTTTCACCCATGGCTTTCGCACTAATCCAAGTTGATTGGCTTTTTTCGCCACTAGCCCCGCCGCGACCACATTTCTTGGATTACTGGTGTTGGTACAAGAGGTAATAGCTGCGATGATCACCGCACCATCAGGCATCTGCTCGTCGCTGTACTGCTTAGCATGCTGCTCTTTCCAAGATGTTTGACTGATGCCTTGCTGAGCCAGTTCTCTGGTTGGCAAACGGCGATGAGGGTTCGAAGGCCCTGCTAGATTGCGCTCAACCTTCGACAAATCAAACTCAAGTACGCGCTCATATTCAGCAGAATCTAGATCGTCAGCCCATAGCCCTGTTTGCTTGGCGTAGCGTTCGACTAGTTCAACCTGCTCAGGCTCTCGACCAGTGAGTTTCAGGTATTGAATAGTCTGCTCATCGATATAGAACATACCCGCTGTCGCGCCGTATTCTGGCGTCATGTTGGAGATGGTTGCGCGGTCACCAATGGTCAGCGCACGAGCCCCTTCACCGAAGAATTCCAAATAGCTTGAGACCACTCTCTGATTACGAAGGAACTCAGTAATCGCAAGCACAATATCCGTTGCAGTTATCCCTTCTTGTCGTTGACCCGTCAGTTTAACGCCCACAATATCAGGCAAACGCATCATTGACGGACGACCGAGCATCACTGTCTCAGCTTCCAAGCCGCCCACACCAATGGCAATAACGCCCAGAGCATCAACGTGCGGTGTATGACTGTCTGTGCCGACACAAGTATCTGGAAACGCGATGCCCTCTTTGGATTGAATAACCGGAGACATCTTCTCCAAGTTAATCTGGTGCATGATCCCGTTCCCCGCAGGAATCACACTCACGTTCTTAAACGCGGTTTTACACCATTCTATAAAGTGAAAACGGTCTTCGTTTCTGCGCTCTTCAATCGCTCGGTTTTTATCAAACGCTTGGCTATCAAAACCTGCGTGTTCCACGGCTAACGAGTGATCAACAATCAGTTGGGTTTCGACCACTGGGTTTACCTTGGCAGGGTCTCCGCCTTGGTCGGCAATTGCGTCTCTTAATCCAGCCAAATCAACCAAAGCGGTTTGACCAAGAATGTCATGACACACCACGCGAGCAGGATACCAAGGGAAATCTAGGTCGCTCTTACGGTCAATGATCTGTTTTAAGCTGTCTTCAAGGGTTTTAGGATCACAGCGTCTTACCAATTGTTCCGCCAACACTCGCGACGTATAAGGCAAGGTTTTGTAAGCGCCTGGGGATATCGCTTCTACCGATTCACGGGCATCGAAATATTCTAAATGAGTACCGGGTAAAAGTTTTCGGTACTGGTTTTTATCAAGGTACTGAGCTTGTTCAAATTTTACATCAGACATACATCCACCGTTATCTGTTAAATTCTATTCGTCGGTTCTCGAGGCCTTATCACATGAAGAGAAAAGTCACCTCGAGATATAAGTCGGCTCGATATAGAGGACTAACGTAAATGGATTGGTAGCCATTCTTGATGCTCTGGCCCGGTGTAGTCTGCGCTTGGACGAATAATGCGATTGTTTTCTCTTTGTTCGAACACGTGTGCTGTCCAACCCGTAAGGCGGCTCATCACGAAAATCGGAGTAAACAGTTTGGTTGGGATATCCATGAAGTGATAAGCCGATGCATGGAAGAAGTCCGCATTACAGAACAGCCCTTTCTCGCGCTTCATTACCGCTTCAACACGTTCAGAAACGGCATAAAGCTGTTTATCTCCCACCTCTTGAGCAAGCTCTTTTGACCAACGCTTGATTAGAGCATTTCGTGGGTCGCTTTCACGATAAATGGCATGACCGAAGCCCATGATCTTGTCTTTGTTAGCAAGCATATTCATGATGTTCGTTTCCGCTTCATCAGCGGTTTGCCAATCTTGGATCATTTCCATCGCGGCTTCATTCGCACCGCCATGTAAAGGACCTCTCAATGTACCAATCGCTGCGGTGACACAAGAGTGGATATCTGACAGTGTTGATGCACACACACGAGCGGCAAAAGTAGAAGCATTAAACTCATGTTCCGCATACAGGGTGAGCGAGCAGTGCATGACCTTCTTGTGAAGTTCACTCGGTGCTTTATCCGTTAACATCTTCAAGAAGTAGCCCCCCAGACACGCTTCACTTTGATCTTCAGTGTCAATGCGCACGCCATCATGGCTAAAGCGATACCAGTAACAAATAATCGCAGGGAAAAGTGCGAGCATTCGTTCGGTCGCGGACAGTTGCTCAGAAAAATCAGACTCTTGCTCTAGATTACCTAACATTGAACAACCCGTTCTCATCACATCCATTGGATGAGCGTCTGCAGGGATAAGCTCTAGTGCTGCTTTCAAAGGTTGAGGCAAACCACGCAAACCAATCAACAATGTTTTGTAATCGTCTAACTCTTTTTCACTGGGTAAATGACCTCTTAGTAACAGATACGCCACTTCTTCGAACTGAGCATGATTAGCAAGATCGGTAATATCATAACCACGGTAGGTTAAACCAGTTCCTGATTTTCCGACCGTACATAGCGCCGTGGTTCCGGCACTCTGGCCACGAAGACCAGCACCACTGATTGCAGGTGCGCTGGCTGGTTTGCTTTCGGGTTTTTCGCTTTGTTGTTGGTTTTCTGTTGAAGCCTTATCGACAGCTGCTTTATCACTCAAAGATACAGACATGGTGAACTCCTTTTCTGTGTTAGTCGCCTGCACTCTTTGGTGCTGCCTGTTTATGTGTCCGATGATCTTTATCATCGGTACTGGATATGGCGACTAACCATTTCACGTTATTGGATTAAGTTGATTTTTGATTAATTGAAACCGGTTTACTCTTCGCTTGAAAACAACTGATCAAGCTTGTTCTCGTAGTCGTGGTAATTCAGGTGTTCGTAAAGCTCTTTACGAGTTTGCATTGAATCCAACAGAGCTTCTTGATTGCCTTCAACTAGCAAGTGCTTGTAAACATTCTCCGCCGCTTTATTCATCGCGCGGAATGCACTCAATGGGTAAAGCACCATGTCGACACTTGATTGGGCTAACTCGTTACAGTTGTAGAGTGGTGTTTGGCCAAATTCAGTGATGTTCGCAAGAATAGGCACGTGCTTACCCGTTGCTGATTTCAGCGCTGCCGAGAACTTCACGTATTGGTCGAGTTGATTCATCGCCTCAGGGAAGATCATGTCTGCGCCCGCTTCAACACACGCAATCGCTCGCTCAATCGCGCTATCAATGCCTTCAACCGCCAATGCATCGGTACGCGCCATAATCACAAAGCTCTCATCGGTTCTAGCATCGGTTGCCGCTTTGACTCTATCGACCATCTCTTGTTGGCTCACAATCGCTTTATTTGGTCGATGACCGCAGCGTTTTTGCGCAACTTGGTCTTCCATATGAATCGCAGCTGCACCCGCTTTTTCCATCGATCGAATGGTACGTGCAATATTGAATGCGCCACCAAAACCCGTATCGATATCCACCAGCAATGGCAGATCACATGCGTTAGTAATACGTTCAACATCGACCAACACATCGTTCAATGTCGTAATACCTAAATCAGGCAAACCGTAAGACGCATTGGCGATGCCTCCACCAGACAAATAGATCGCCTGATGCCCCAAGTTCTTTGCCATCATCGCGCAATACGGATTCACCGTGCCGACGATCTGCAATGGGTCGTTGTCTTGCACAGCTTGTCGGAACTTAGCTCCTGCTGATAACTTCATAATGACGCTCCCTGTTAATTGTTTATTTCTATCTAACTTTTATAACTACTGATGTTTAGCTCTCGTCAGCGAAGAAGCGCTGGCAAATACCAGTCGCCAGTTAATCAAGATCTTTGGATTGAATTTGTTGTTCTATAAGCAATCTGCTTCCCGAGATGTGTCTTCGCATTAGCATTTCTGCCAGCTCTTCATCACGGTTACGAATCGCTTGTAGGATGTATTTATGTTCATCAAGCGCCTCTTTTGGACGAGACTGTGCTCTTGGCGATTGGTAGCGATACATGCGTAATAGGTGATAAAGCTCGTCACACAGCAACGAAATGAGTTTGCTGTTACGACTCGCTTTGATAATGCGGTAATGGAAATCGAAATCCCCATGTTGATGAAAGTAAGAAGAACCTTCGACTTCATCGATGTGTTTTGAGTGTGTCGACAATAACCCTTCAAGCCCGACAAGCTCTTCTTGTGTGATATGTCTCGCTGCGAGTCGAGCAGCCATGCCTTCCAACGCCTCTCGCACCGCGTACAACTCGAGTAGTTTGTCTGCCGAAAAAGTAATAACTCGAGCCCCTACATGAGGAATGCGTTCGATCAAGCCAAGCCCTTCAACACGCATTATCGCTTCACGTAGGGGACCTCTGCTTACCTCAAAGCGTTTAGCCAGTTCAGGCTCCGAGATCTTACTGCCTGGTGGTAATTCACCGTTAACAATCGCCTCAACAAGATACTCAGTGAGGTTTTCTGATTTAGTGTTCTCTTTATCGCTAACACGTGTTTTCGTGTTCGCACTTAAGCTGAGATCTTTTATCGCAGTATTCATATTCACGCTGCTCACTTCTGATTGCCGAACCTTAATTGTCAACAACTCCATAACATGAATATAAAATACACGATCAAATTGTCGACAATCAAGCCAATTGTCGACAATTTAGACTAAGGTAGTATTTTTTATAGACGATAAAAATTCACCCAAAAAGGCACCAAAAACAACTTAACCACTTGTTATTTATAACTTTAAACAGATTAACAACCACTAACCCGATAACTACCCTAAAATCATTTGAAATCGATGTGTCGACAACTTAAAGCCGAACTTGTCAAACGCAAATCCCTTTGTGTCTATCCTCCTGCTCACCGATAAACAGATATAAAAAAGGCGCACTCATGTGCGCCTTTCATTCATCGAACCCGTTCTAACAAGCCAACCTTTAATCAAGCTATCTGACGAGTAACTTCTAGGTATTTGTTGATATCCACGAAATCAATTTGTTCCGGCTTCAAATACTCTTCTGCATAACGCAGGTGAGTACCGCTGGTTAAGAACAATCTAAACAGCTCGATATCGAGATGCTCGTCCAATGCCATCTTATACATGATGTCGACAGCAACACTGATTGGCTTCGCCTTCTTATAAGGCCTATCCGCAGCAGTTAACGCCTCAAAAATATCGGAGATCACCAGAATACGTTCTGGGATTGAAAGGTCATCACCAGTCAGTTTCCTTGGATAGCCTGTACCTTTGAGTGTTTCATGGTGCGTCGAAGCATAGCGAGGAACACGGCTTAGTTCTTTCGGGAATGGTAAGTTCTCTAGCATCTTAATCGTAGCAAGCATGTGCTCGTTTATCTTGAATCTATCTTCAGTAGTCAACGTGCCGCGTGCAATACTCAGATTGTAGACTTCGCCTAGGTTGTATAAGTGCTCAGGTACATCCATTTTGATTTGATGTTTGGGGTCAAATTCTAACGGCCTATCTCTTTTCACTATATGCTCTGCTTTATCACTTAACAGTGGCTCTGTAGCAGGTAAACTTGCACTCGGTTCTCGGTTCAACGCCTCTATCGGTGATAAACCAAGTTGATCATCAAAGTTACGCGTCCAAGTTGTCTCAGCTATCGAACGAATACGAGTGACTTTGTCTTCACTCATGAATTCACCACCAACGTTAGATGTCGCGATAAAAGTAAAGTCATCTTGCAGCTGTTGTTTGGTTGCCACAAGCTCATCGGTTATCTGCTGCGTTGATAGCTTGCCTTCAAGTTGCTTTCTCAAAGCAGTAATTTCCGCATCACGCCAAAGTACTTCAAATCGAGTTCTCACCTCGTGAATTCGGTTGTAGTTCGCTTCTAGCTTCGTACCTTTATCGACGATGTGTTCGGGTGTCGTGATCTTGCCACAATCGTGAAGCCAAGCCGCAATTCTGAACTCACGACGTTCATCATCATTTTTAAACTCAAAATCTTTGAAATGATCGGACTGTGATTTCTCAGCCGCGTCAGCCAACATCAAGCCGAGTTCTGGTACACGATTACAGTGCCCTGCCGTATAAGCGGATTTATCATCGATAGCTTGGGCGATAAGCTTGATAAACGACTCCACAAACGCCTCTTGCGTCTGTTCATGCTGTTTAATCTCTGCCGCCATGCCTTTCACTGCCACAGACAGTTCCCACACCTCTTTGATTCGCGTATTAAGCACAAACACATTGTCGTAATCACGCTGTCTAATTTTTTGCGTTTCGGCTTTCAGTTGACGGATCGGTCGAACAATAGGCGCACCAAAGATCCAAGCCACTGGCAAGGTTAGGCTCATAAGAAGCACCGTCACACCAATAGACGTAGCAACTCGTTTGTTTACCGCGCTGTAGATTTCCGCTTCAGGTATCGCTACGGCAAAATATTCTGAGTAGTGCTCGCCCGTTTCAATCTTTTTCAGATAAAGACGCTTAGGTTCTCCATTGAGCACAATCTTAACCATTTCGCCTTCGGTAGTAGCCGTCGCAGTACGTTCATAGAGTTCAGTGTAAGGAATGGTCGTGCCTGTATTGAGAGCATGATGATGGAGCCATTTTTGTGACAACACTGCTTTCTGTTCATCAGTGAGTGCGCGAATCGCTTGATTTAGGATTGGTAGTAGCTGCTGATGTTTGTTCTGCAACACAATGTGAAATTGGTTTGGGTAATTGGCTTTAAGATCCAACAGCACTTCATTAACTTTCAATCTTGCATGGAAAAACTTATCCAATGAAAATTCCAACACAGGCTTAGCGTCGAGTACTGCAAAGCTCTCACCACGATCAACAGCGTCAAATGCTAATTCCATGCTAGGAAACTCAACAAGCTCAATATTTGGGAAATCTTTTCTGAGTTGAGGAATAACCGACCACCCAGATAAAATCGCCACCTTTTTGCCGCTGAGATCTCCATAGTTTGAGACAGTTTGCGCGTTTTCTCGCGTGACGACAGAGAAAGGCAACTCATAGATAGCATCCGTATATAAGCCTTTTACTCCGTTGCTTTCGTAATTCTGAATAGAGTGCAAACCATCGATGCTTCCCTCATGAAACTTGCCCGTTAGCTCTGCCCACGAAAAGCCATTAACAAACTCGAACTTAACGCCACTCATTTCACTGATCATTTTCAGAAGATCAATCGCATAACCGTGTGGCTGTCCGGATACCGCGAAATCCATTGGCCCCCAATCGCTTTGATTAGAGAGTAACAAAGGAGGCGTGTTCTCAATGACGGCTTGTTGCTGAGCAGTCCAATCGATTTTACTTGCCTGAGGGAGTGCATGTTTCGTTTCAGTGTCTCGATTAGACGCAATGATATTGCCCGATTTAGAGTACAGAAAGGACTCAACCTGACTGTCTTCATCTAAACCTAACGCGCTCGCAGATAACTTACTCGCTAACGAAGACAACACGATATCAATGCCGATTACATGTTGCGTGTCACCAACGGCCTTTGATTCAAAAGCTAAGGAGTAAGTTTGTCCTGTGATCTGAAGATGCTGGAAAAGATAAGGCTGTGTTTTCTCAACCGTCTCTGTATTCGCGGAAACATACCAAGGCCGTGTCGTTGGAAAGTAATTGCTCGGCTCAGTCTTTGAGTCTCTAAGGTTAAACTCAAGGTCGTAATACTTAGTCGTACGAATCCGCCCTTCTTCCCTGTCGCTTATCTCGATCACCACCCAGCGGTCTGAGCGATCGGCACCAATTTTTTCTCTAACAAAAGGAGAAGATTCCAGATTGATAATTTGGAAGAAGCGTTCGTTAGAAGAACCTATATAAATACTGTAAAAAAGAGGGTTATCTTTTATCGCTTCTGAGAGGATCCCACGCGACTCTTCACGAGAGATTTGATGACTAATAGAGCGATGCACTGAAGAGAGTAAGCGAGCGGTATTTATCGCATCTGAATCGACGTTGCCGATATAGTCGCTTAAATCCTGAGATACCATGGTCAACTTCGACAAGGTATGTTCGGTTGCCATTTTCTTACTGAAGTAGTATTGAAGTGAAACCGCCACGATCGCCGTCAGCACCGTCGCAAGTAAAAACATCCCTCCAACGGTAAACCGCAACGAGATTTTTGTGTTTGCCATTATTCTATCCTTGAATAACCACTAGCCCAGAAATGTAACATGCTAGCAATATTTATATTATTACTACGGCATACTATCTCTAGCAACACATTATTCTATATATTATTCAACATCTCCCTATATCCCCCTCTACGTCGCAATATCATTGTATTTAAATGACATTTAACAATATAAATCAGCAGCCAATTACCATAATTAATTTAATGGTATTAGTTTTCATAAAATGGAAACACCTCACGCCTTTGTTGTCAGGCTTATTATATTATTTACTTTATGCTATAAATTTAGATGTAAAATTTTAACATTAAGTCAGTTCGTTAGTATCGACATAACCTTATGTCAGAACATCTTCGAGCATTATCAGGCAAGCCTATGACGGATAATTTCTCCCCTTCTGCCAGCACTATTGTGGCAAAAGATTCTAAAAGCAACGAGCATGCAGTCAGCGATTTTGCTATTTCTGAGTACTTATCGAAGCCTTTTAAAATCGAACTAACCATCATCTCAAAAAACTTTGTCATCGATGATCAATTGGGGCAAAAGCTCTCTATTACCCGCTTCGTTAATGACACCGATAATTTGACCGCTACGCGAGTATTCAACGGTATTGTTACCCAGGTTCAATTACTGGGTATGGACGGTAACCTGCAGTACTCTAGTTACCGCGTCACTCTAAGGCCTTGGTTCTGGTTATTGAAGCACACCCACTCTTTCCGCGTTTATCAAAACCAATCAACGAAAGACATCGTTTCAGACGTGTTGACCCAAGCAGGCTTCACTGGCTCTTATAAGGCGGGCACCATGCCTTCGTCTAAACGCGAATATTGCGTTCAATACAATGAAAGCGATTTTGATTTCGTAACCCGATTGCTCGCAGAAGAAGGCGTTCACTACTTTTTCCAACACAGCGACTCCGATCATCTAATGATGCTTCAAGATGCGCAGAGCCCTTTTCAAAAATCTGATGCCAGTAAACTCGACATGATTGAAGTTCCTTCAGGCAGTAATCCATTAATCAACAAATGGATGCCACAAGGGCAATTTCATGGTGCTAGCATTGAGCTAACCAGCTACGACTACTCACAAACCAAATTGGTGAGCAGCAAAGAGAAGAAATCCAGCCATAAGATCGCCAACAATACCAAATTGACCAAGCAGTATTACCCTAACCTTGGTATCACTGGTGGCATGGAAGATCTCGCCAGTAATCTAGTCAAAAGGCGAATAGAGCAGCTTGAACAAAGTTATCAAACCGTTGAAGCCGAAGCTCAACACGATTCATTTGAATTAGGCACTTGGTTCTCATTATCTTCCCATTTAGATAAGTCTCAACTCGGCGATTATCTGGTCACAGAACTTCACATTCGATACAACACAGATAATCACTGTGAGGCCAAACTTACCCTTCTCGATACATCAATTCCGAATTACCCGTCACCGAGAGACAAAGCCAAAATCCACGGTTTGCAAAGCGCGATTGTCGCAGGCAGTACGGCAGGTGAAATCAATCAAGACGATCAGGGACGTGTACGTATTCAATTTCATTGGGATACCGAAGCCTCTGGCGACAAAACAAGTTGCTATGTGCGTGTCGCTCAGATGATGGCAGGCAGCGGTTACGGTGCTCAGTTTATTCCGAGAGTCGGACAAGAGGTATTAGTCAGCTTCATTGATGGCGACCCTGACCAACCGATTATCACAGGAAGCGTTTATAACAGTAAAAATCCGCCACCTTACAAAGAGGCGAACGCCACAAAAACAGGCATTAGTACCAAATTAAGTGGCTTAGCGAATGAGATCTATTTCGATGACAAGAAAGACAATGAGCTGTTGTACATGCACGCGACCAAAGACTTCACCAAAGAGATCGAGAACAACCTGACTGAGACGATCAAAGGTGAATTGCTTCAGAAAACCACCAAGCAAGTGACCGTCTCAACAGAAGATAACTACACACTTAGCTCGGATAAAGCGATCAGTGAGAAAGGCAAATCCATTTCACTTGAAGCCGATGACAAGATAGAGCTGACCGTTGGTTCAAGTAAGATCACCATGTCTTCATCTTCCATCAGTATCGAAGCCAGCAACATTGATATCAAAGCCAGCAGTGCGCTCAATCTCGAAGGGATGAACGTGACCAGCAAGGCTACATCTGCAAACAAGATTTCAGGCGTTACCACGGCTCTAGAAGCAACGAGCTCCAACAGCATTAAAGGGCTTAGTGTCGCGATTAAAGCCGATACCACACTCTCAGCTGAAGGTTCACTAAGTGCCGAGTTTAAATCCGGCCTAAAAGGCACTTTCGATGGTGGCGTGATGGGTGAATTAAAAGGTGCGATTGTTAAGGTGAATTAGCGAATTTAAATCGCCAACACTTAGACCACGCCGCAGTACAAATTTAGGTAGAACGAAAACATGTATAAAAAGATTCCGTATCAGACAGGACGACAGTTACTCGATAGGTTCTCAAGCTCTGATGAAGCTCAAGCGCTGATCGATGAAGAACTCAATATTGATGACTCCATTGAAGCGTTGTTGGAAAACGAGCTCTATTTCGATTTAGTTCAGTTTCTGGCTCACGGGCTACCGGTTCGAGAGGCCATTTGGTGGGGCGCGCACACGCTCGATGCGAGAAATGACGTCTGGTCTGCAATGCAAAAGCAATGTATTTCCACAGCTAAAGCGTGGGTCAAATCGCCATCAGAAGAGCAAAGGCGCAAGAGTGAACTATTCTCTAATAAGCTCAAATTAAATTGCGGGCCTTCTTGGTTAGCCCAAGCCGTATTTTGGAATGGTTCTGGCAGCATTGTGGCACCTGATTTACCCAATGTACTCCCAGACCCTTTTCTGTATTCGAAAGCGGTAGCAGGCGCGATAAACCACTCCGCAGCACTGCCCAATTGGGATAAAACCGACGAGTACTATAAGAAATCTATTGGCATTGCCCTTGAGCTTGCCAAAGGCAGTAAGGCATAGGAGTTACTGATGACGTTAGCCGCACGATTAACTGACATGCACGTTTGCCCAATGCAGACACCCGCTGTTCCGCCGATCCCTCATGTAGGTGGGCCAATCAGTGGACCCGGAGTACCAACCGTTCTCATTGGCAATATGCCAGCCGCGACGCTTGGGGACATGTGCGTGTGTGTCGGGCCTCCAGATAGCATCATCAAAGGCAGTGCCACTGTGCTCATAATGAGTAAACCAGCAGCACGCATGGGAGATACAACCAGCCACGGCGGTACGATTGTTCTAGGCATGCCAACTGTGATGATTGGAGGCTAAATACCTTACTTTTCATAGGGTTTCAAAAAACCGTGACATCGGTCCACTTTCTTAGATGAAGTTCAAAGTTTTGAGTAAAGATCTATTTTGCATGAGACTTTTCACGAAAAAGCTCTAGAATTAATAAATGTTAACAAGTGTTTACGAAACATAAGGATTATGTATCAAATATGACACTTTGGTGCGATCAGGATAACAATAGATTTTTACAGGATGTATATGACAGAAATCGCTCGCCTACTTGTTCCAATCTCGGATGAAGAGCCTTCAGGCTCTTATTTGAAGTTAGATCGAAGTGCCTATCGCAGTTTGAGAAACGTTTACAATAACGCTCAATCCTCATTTCGACAGTTGGTTGAAACGCCTGATGCATCGTCTGATCCGGCTATCGTCGATGCCAATACAGACAACTGGGCTGAATTAAGAAAGATTTCAGAGGAAACGCTGACTTCACAGTCTAAAGACTTAGAGATATTAGGTTGGTACATCACGAGCCAACTTTTTACTTCTCAACCATTTCATAACCTTGCTAATGCTATCCCGGCTTTAAACCTTTTCATCGACCAATTCTGGGATACGCTAAACCCTATGCTTCCGAAAGCTAAACTCAAAGCTTCTGACGATGCAGGGAAAGCGAAGGAAATCACTGAATTTAAAACTAAACCCCTACTTCAACTCGTTGGTGAGTCTGTTGATTCAAGTTCCGTTTATATTCCTTTTCAAATGCTTGATTTTTGTGCAGGCGTTACTTTTGGTGATTACCTCACTGCTGAGCGTAAAGGCAATATCGCAGAGCTAAAAGAATCAGCATTAGGCTCATTTGATGGAAGTGTTTCAGAAACACTCTATCTACTTGCGAGTATTTTTAGTGAATTAGAGATTGCTGAGAAAAACTTAGCTGAAAAGTGCCAAGCTGTTGGTGCGACCGTAATCAGCTTCAACTTCATTAAGACAAACGTACGTGACTTAATTAAAGCGATACATTTCCTTGTTGGAGAAAAATTCGCTCCTTGGCCTCTGGATGACAACTTCCACGTTATCCAAAATTCAACAGAAGCACCTCAACAAGACGATTCGACACACTCGGCACCTATGCAAGCTAGTGCTCCCCAGAATGACTCGAGCCTAACCACTGAAACAAGCCAAAATTCAGGGTCAAGTAACCCGGTAAATCAAGGTAACGGAAGCGTGGCTAGTGACAGCCAAGCACTAAGCAACCTTGCCCCTCAAAACCAGACTCAAACGATTGTTCAAAACGTCTCGAGCATTAACGGCATTGTTAATCGCGATCATGCGTTTCAAGAAATTAGAAAAATAGCTGAGTACTTTAAAGAAACAGAACCTCATAGCCCTATTGCATTCTTACTCGAACGTTCAATTCGTTGGGGCTATATGAGCTTCCCAGAGTTACTCCAAGAAATGGTTGGCAATGAAAGTGTCATCGCCCAAATCAATCAAATGACAGGAATGGACAACCTAGACAAAACCGATTTGTCAGGAAAATCCGTTCCAGCAATGACTTCCGCTCCGGAGAGAACTCCGGTAGCAACACAGACTATTGAAGAGCCAGCGGCAGTATCGCCAGTTCCTGATAGTTCAAATAGTACGACAGATATAAACCAAACATCTGAACCGACTTCCAACTCATCATCGAGCAGCCTGCAAGATTTTGAGTGGTAAAGCACATTAATGCGTTGAGCAAGGAGAAAGTAATGGCTTCTATTTTTATGAGAATTGATGGTACGACACCAAAAGGTGCAGCAACGGTAGAAAAGATCGGGGGTAAAGATGGATTCTTTGCACTTGATAGCGTTTCTTGGAGTGCAGTACGTGGTGTTGGTATCGATGTAGGTAATGCAAACAATGCGGACCAAGGTATGGTTGCTCTTGGTGAAGTCAACATGACTCGTGGCTGTGATGGTGCAACACCTCATCTAACCACTTTCTTATATGCGCCGGGTCCAGAAGGTCGCACTGTTGAAATCGTTATGACAAAACCAAACCGTGAAGGTTCTGGTGCTGATCCATATCTGATTCTAACGCTTAAGATGGCTCGTATGTCTAGCTACAACATGTCTGGCACAGACGGTTCACTTCCAAGCGAGTCTTTCAGCCTAACCTACACAGAAATTTCTAAGGCTTACTACATTGAAGCAGACGGCGGTAAGATCGAGAAAGGCCCTGAGGTTGGCTTCGATGCGACTACAGCTAAAGTTACTTCAACTGCTAAGTAATTAAACAAGGAGAGTTACCGTGGCACTAAATTCCCAACATAAACGCGTAAGTAAGAACCGCGTAAGTATTACCTATGACGTTGAGACTAATGGCGCTGTAGAAACCAAAGAGCTCCCTTTTGTTGTTGGGGTTATTGGTGACTACTCAGGCCATAAGCAAGACAAAGAAGAAGTGGAAGATCGTACCTTCTATAACGTTGATAAAGACAACTTCGACACTGTAATGAAGCGTGTTGGCCCTGAATTATCCCTAAAAGTAGACAATGTACTTGCCGGTGATGACAGCCAGTTTGAAGCGAGCCTTAAGTTTGACTCGATGAAAGATTTCGAACCTGAAGCAATTATCGAACAGGTTGAACCGCTGAAAAAACTCGTCGAAACCCGTAATCAACTGAAGGTACTTCTTTCTAAAGCCGATCGTTCCCGCGATCTAGAAAAGCTGCTTAAAGAAGTTCTACAAAGTGCAGATACGATTAATGCTCTTTCTGATGAGCTTGGCATTAAAGAAGAAGGAGCTGAGTAATGAGTACTGAAACTGAGAATCAAGCGCAGCCGGAAGCAGCGGAAGGCTCACTGAGCTTCCTAGACCGTGCGATTGAAGCAACCACTCAAACTCCTGCAGACACGACAAAAGAACTGTTTTCTGTACTTACAGAGCAAGCTCTTTCTGGCACCGTGACGTGGGATAAGAACGTTACAAAAACAATTGAAAACGCAATCTCAGAGATAGATAAAAAGCTATCTCAACAGTTATCTGAAGTCATGCAACAAAAAGACTTACAGAAACTTGAAGGCTCTTGGCGTGGTCTACAAAAACTCGTTAAAGAGAGCGAACTTGGTCGTGATCTAAAGATCAAGATGGTCGATTACACTCAAGAAGAGCTGCTTGATCAATTTGAAGATGCGCCAGCGATTGACCGTAGCCCGTTATTCAATGCGGTTTACCAAGGTGAGTTTGGTACAGCGGGTGGTGAACCATACGGCACATTCATCGGTGATTACGAGTTCAGCGCGAAAGATGAAGATGTTGCTCTACTTCGCTACATGGGTGAAGTTGCTGCAGCGTGTCACGCACCTTTCGTGGCTGCTGCCAATGCTGAGATGTTCGAGTTTAATGACTTCCAAACATTCTCTGAAGGCAAGCCTGTTGCTGCAGGTTTCGACTCTCCTGCTTATGCTGCATGGAATTCATTCCGTGAGAGTGATGATGCTCGCTACGTAACCCTAACACTGCCACGAACTCTTGCTCGCCTACCTTATGGTGATAAAGGTTTGAGTACTGATGTCTTCGCTTATGAAGAGCTTGGTACTGATATGGATGGCAATCCTAAACCAACCAGCAATGATCAGTTAGTTTGGTCTAATGCTGCATATGATCTGGGTCTTAAAATGACTCAAGCGTACACGGCTTCAGGTTGGTGTACGTCTATTCGTGGTCTTGATAACGGCGGTAAGGTCGAGAACCTTCCAAACCTAACGTACAAGTCTGAAGCGGGCGATCTACTTCAGCAATGTCCAACAGAAGTTAACCTAACGGATGAGCGTGAGAAAGAGCTATCTGACCTTGGTTTCCTTCCTTTGGTTCACTACAAAAGCTCTAACTACGCTGTGTTCATCGGTGGTCAAACAACTCAGAAGCCTAAAACCTTCACGGACCCAGATGCAACGGCAAACGCGGCAATTTCAGCTCGCCTACCTTACATCATGGCAAGTAGCCGTATCGCCCACTACCTAAAAGTAATGGGTCGCGACAAGTTAGGCTCGAATCTTGAAGCTCCGGATATCAAACGAGAGCTGCAACTATGGATCGACCAATACACCAATGCGGGTGCCATTGGTAATGAGCAACGTGCAAAAACCCCTCTTTGTGAATCTCGCATTGAAGTGGTCGAGCAACCGGGTAAGCCAGGCGCATACTCAGCAGTCGCTCATCTAAGACCTTGGTTACAACTTGAAGAACTGACGACCTCAGTTCGAATGGTTGCTAAGATTCCAGGCTAATATGGATTTGGCCGGAGTAATCCGGCCAAAAATTTTGTATGAAGTTAAATACAGAATGGCAAAACAGATTCAATCAATTAGATGACACAGATAATACCTTTATGAAAGAGGCTTTATCTCTGTTATCTGAGCTAGACAAACACTCCTTAAGCTCTAAATCCTCACTAATTTCATTGATATCTACACTTATATCAACAATCGATTCCAAACTCAGTTTACAGCTTGATGAAGTCCTCCATGAACCAGGGTTTCAAAAACTGGAACGCAACTGGTTAAGCCTTCAGCAGCTTGTTTCCCTACCCGTCAGTTACCAAAGAGCGCATGTAAAACTGCTCGATATGAACTGGGCGGAGATCTCTAGCGACGTCAATCAAGCCTATTCAACCAAATCCAGTGACTTGTATAACAAGATTGGTAATAACGAACTGAATACCTTAGGTGGCCACCCATTTGGTTGCATCACCTTTAGCCACCCTATCTCGATGGACATCGATTTTGACGCCGACTACGACGATCTGTTTACCGTAGAGCTGTTAGGAAAATTAGGCGAAGCAACACTCTGCCCTATGCTGTTTTCTCCCGTATCAACCTTCTTTGGTGAAAGCGGTGCCGATTGGTTGTCTGATGTCGAACGTATCAATAAGATCCTTTCCGGCCCCGACTTTAAAGCGTGGCAAGACTTACGCAATAAACCGAGCTCTCGCTTTATTGGCATGGCGCTACCACAAGTCCGTCTGAGAAACGCATACAAGAATCGACGCGCTGGCTTCATTTACAACGAGCAAGGTCAAGGGGCTTGGGGATTAGCCAATATGGTACTGGCTACCACTATCATGCGAGAGTTTCACCGCGTGAACTGGTTTGGCTTCCTAAAATCCCGTTGGAACGACAAGCTGCAAGGTGCCGTCGTTAACCTACCAACCAATCACTATTTCGACAGCCATCTGCAGAAACCGGTGACGGATATCAGCTTGTTCGGCCAACTGTCGAACTTCTACGCTCAAAGCGGCTTTATCCCATTAGCAAAGAGCCCGTTAACCGATAAGTTTTACTTCAATGGTAACAACTCAATTTGGCAGTGCGGACAAAACGACAATGACAAAGTGCTCACGCAGATTCAAACCACACTGATGTCTTGCAGAATTGCTCATTACCTAAAAGTTCAAGTAAGAGAGATGATCGGCAGCTTCAACAACGCCACCGAGTGTGAGCTGTTTTTGACCCATTGGATTGAAAAGTTCTCGAGTAACGTTTCATTTGCCAATGAGGAAACCTTATCCAAATACCCACTCAGCTTCGCCAAAGTGAGCGTGACGGAATCAAGTTCTCAAGCTGGCAGCTTCGCTTGTACTCTGCGCATTGTTCCTCAATACCAATTTGATTATTTCAGTGGTGAAGTGGTGCTGACCACCGACCTAAATGAGGTGGCGTAATGAGCTTTTGGAAGACCTTTATCTGTGATTCAAAGCCCTATCAGGACGCGGAGATTGAAGACATCAAGTTCCATCTCACCAAGCTACTTGAAGCAGAGGCATCATTGACAGATATCGATAACAGACTAATAGAAGTCAACCGCTCTAACTTAAAGTTTGGTATCGAAGATATTCAATTGCTGAGTGCCACTCTAGAAAAAACACAACTGACTCTACGTATTGAGACGTGGATAAAAAGCTTTGAGCCACGACTCCATGACATCTCGGTAGAGCTTGGAGAGCGCAAAGAGGGTGACAACTCACTATCGTTCAACATCATCGCCAAAGTTAAGACAAGTCATGGCGAACAAGACCTTATCTTTGACTCCAAAATCGCATTAAGTGACCTAACAACCTCATTAGAAGAAGATAACTATGACTGAACCTATTATGCGTTACTTCGAGCAAGAACTGGCATTTGTGCGCCGTTCATTAGGTCAGTTCGGTCAGGAATACCCGACGCACGCTGAGAAGCTCAATATTCATCAGGGGAAGATTGAAGACCCTAGCATGGCTCGTCTATTAGATGGCGTCGCACTATTGAATGCTAAGGTAGAAAAGAAACTATCAGAGCAGTTGCCTGAAGTCATCGAAGGTATATTAGGAGTGCTCTACCCTTCTTATATACAAACCGTTCCTAGCGTTGCTTATCTTGAGTTACTCGCAGAAGAAGGCCCGATTGAATCGAGTACTTTGCCAAAGGGTTCGCTTTTCTCAAGCACAAACACCAAAAACGAATGTCTATTTAGAACGGTTGATGAACTCAAAATAGCGCCGTTTAGCTTAGGCAACATCAAAGCACTAAGCGCTCCGTTTAGCTTCAATAGACCCAAATCGGCGAATCAAAGTTCAGCGGTCGTTCAGATCTCACTGAACACTGGCGACCCTGAAGTACACTTCAGCCACTTAGAACTGAATGACCTCGACTTCTTCGTCAAAGGGTTTGAAAACAATGCGGACTCGTTAGTCGAGCTTCTTCTCAACAACACCTTAGCGATTTCTATCTCAGACAACGAATGTACTCGACATGTCACCATTGACAGCCACCAGCTTAAAAATAGAATCAGCGATCTCGAGTTTAAGTTTTTACCTGAGCATGGTAATCAATTCACGGGCTACCAACTGATTAACGAGTTTTTCTTTTTCAAAGAGAAACGACAGTTCTTTAGGCTTAAGAACTTTGCGGATTACGCAGGCCAATTTGATGAGTCAGAAATCATCATTAACTTGTTCATGTCGTCATTGCCGTCCGAATTTATCCGCCTATTCAATAAAGATGTTTTCAAGTTAAACGTAATGCCAGCGATTAACTTGTTTGAGCAAACAGGCGAGCCTATTGCGTACGATCACAGAACCCTTTCAGTTGCTGTGAATGCCGACGCGCACAGCGACAACAATATTGAAATCATCGAAATTCAGAAGGTGTACGAAATCACGCCTAACGGCGAAATACCGTTAGTTCCTCTTTTTAAAGAGAAGTACACCCACAATCAGCAATATGACTACTGGCAAAGTAAACACAATCACTTTGGTGAAATGAGCATCGCAATCTCGCTATCTGAAGCGCCAGAAGCTGAATTTAGCAAGCTACTTGGTACTCATTTACTGTGCACAAATGGCAAGCAAGCGTGTGGCGTAAGCGGTACTTTAGAATGTCTCGAGAGTATTGATTTACCCGGTGAGTTTTCACCTATTTATCCGCCTTCGGCCCCCATAACAAAGGAAGTCGACCAAAATATCCATTGGGAATTCATTAGCTTACTGAACACCAACTTTTCATCACTGGTGCAGTCTAGTAATCCAGTTGCTGACCTCAAGCATATGTTGAGTTTGTGCAGTCGAGAACAAGTATCGAGCGCTGAAATTCAAATGATTCACTCGATCACGTTTAACTCTCAAGTGTCTGCGATTCGCGTTCTAGGCAAAAATGTATTCTCTCCAGGAACCGAGATTGAACTCACACTCGATGCAACCTCGCCCTACTTGGCGTTTGCCGACGTGTTAAATCGCTTCTTCCAACAGTTTTGTAGTTTTGATCGATATATACAACTCAAGATCCGAATCTACGGACGAGATGGTGTCGTTAAAAAGTACCCTAAGATTCACGGTAGTCAATTGTGCTTATAACTCAGCGAATATCGGCAATGATGCGAACTGAAAATAACCAGAGCTTAGACTGTAAGGGGGACATATGAAGCCTTTCATCGAAGACCTTGCCGCTCAGCCTGAAAAGTACGACTTCTCTCAGGCAATGAGGCTATTAGAGCAGCTTCAGTCCCAAAGTAGCGCGCCGATACAGATCCAATTGAAATCGGAGGCGATGCCGACTGGCAACCCTCAAGAGATCCAATACTTCTCGTTAAAGGGAAACAAAGCCAAACTCAGATTAGCAAAACAAGCGCTCTCGGGCGTTAAAGGCGTGATACCTAATTACATATACGAAGAGTTGTTAGCCGCGATCCACAATGAAGATCATTCGCTGCAAGATTTTCTGGACGTATTTAATCAACGACACTTTGAAATCACCTATCGAACCAATGCTCGACGTTGGCTGCTCGTTGAAAGTGAGCAAAACCCAAAGAAAACAGCATTATTGAACCACTTTGCTGCGCTTGGAAAAGAGCACAAAGAGTACCTCCAATACTCATTACTGCTAAGCCAGCAAAGCCGAAATCTGACGACTCTGAAAAAGATTTTAAATGACTTCTTCCCTTACTCCATCGAGGTGGAGTGCAAGGCATTTGAACAACGTCTATTACCGACCGGCTCGTTAACTCGCATCGGTGTTAATCGAGATTTTAACAGTCGCTTAGGGCAAGGTTTTTTGGTCGGCAAAACTTGTTTAGCCCATTTCAACAACTTGAGTATTTTTGTTACCCCAAAGAACAGAAATGAGTTCCTCGAGATTCAAAAAGATGACCAATTTGCAAAAGCCGTGTTGTCTTTGACTCAGCACTATTTAAAAGACAGTACGCCTGTTGCCATTTATCTGAACGTCAAACGTTCATATTTAACCAAACCCCGTTTATCAAGCAAGGTTTCTATAGCCGCTCGTTTAGGTGAAATTGACTACCTTGCACCTGAGCGTAACCCCAATGAAACCGTAAAGATTTTGCTTTTGTAGTTCATAAATACGGAATGTGTAGATTTTAGAGATACAAGGAATTGACTATGACACAAGTAACTCTCACTAACTTAGTAGGAAAGCTATCTCCCGAACTGAAGCAAGCGTTGGAAGCGTCTGCGGGCGCGGCGATGAACCAAGGTGTTGGAGCGATAGAAACAGAACACTGGATACTTCAGCTTATTTCCCAAAAAGATCCGAAGCTAATGGCGTTGTGCGAATCTCAAAAGCTGTCATTAGACGCCTTAGTGAATGAGCTTTCCCAAAAAATATCTATGCTTACAAAAGGCAGCGAAGGTCAGCCGACACTAAGCCATGGCTTAACTGAATTAATCAAAGATGCTTGGATGATTGCATCGGTAAACTATGGTCATGGCGAAATCGTCAGCTTGCATCTTATTCAAGCGCTGATGCAACAGAACGTGTTAGGCGTCAGCACCCTACAGCTAGAAACATTAAGCAGTGTTTCACTCGAATCTCTACAAGGTCTGATAAAGAAAACCCCTATTGCCCGTAATTCTGCAACGCCTTCAGCCGGTGGCTCTGTCGATACCACACCTGCAGGTAACGACGCACTGAGCAAGTACACGGTTAATCTGACTCAACAAGCGATTGACGGCAATATCGATCCTATTTCTGGCCGTAATGCCGAAGTAAGAAAAGCGATTGATATCTTGTGTCGTAAACGCCAAAACAACCCGATTATGGTCGGTGAACCGGGCGTAGGTAAAACTGCTGTTGTTGAAGGCTTAGCGTTAAGAATTGCAGCCGACGAAGTTCCTAGTGCTCTACAAGGCGTGCAAATCCACTCTTTAGACCTTGGCTTACTGCAAGCTGGTGCGAGCGTTAAAGGTGAGTTTGAAAACCGCTTAAAAGACGTCATCAACGAAGTAAAAAGCTCAGAAGTACCCATCATTGTATTTATCGATGAAGCCCACACCCTTATTGGTGCAGGCGGCGCTGCAGGACAAAACGACGCAGCCAACCTTCTAAAACCAGCCTTGGCGCGTGGTGAGTTCAAAACCATCGCCGCGACAACTTGGGCGGAATACAAAAAGTACTTCGAAAAAGATCCTGCCCTGACACGCCGATTCCAAGTTGTGACCATTGAAGAGCCTAACGCAGAAGATGCGATGCAAATGCTGCGTGGTGTAGCCGCTTCATTGCAAGCTCACCATGGCGCTTTTATTGCTGAATCCGCGATTGAAGCGGCGGTCAACTTATCGATCCGTTACCTGCCAAGTCGCCAACTGCCAGACAAAGCCATTAGCCTGCTTGATACTGCGAGTGCGCGAATCGCACTGACACAAGGTGCGAAACCAGAAGTATTGGAAACGTTAGAGCAAACCATTCGTTACCAAGAAAACGAAAAGTCGGCGTTAGAAAAAGAAGATGCGTTGTTCTCAAATAGCGCTGAATTGATCAAAGAACTCACACAATCGATTGAAGAAAGCCAACAAGCATTGGCAGCATATTACACACGCTGGGAGAAAGAGATTGAGTTAGTTGACCAAATCAAAGCGGTTCAACTAGAGATAACGGAAGAACAAGAGCAAGACGCTGTTGACGCTAACAAGCAAAAACAGCTCGACACCCTGCGTACTGAATTGGCCGATCTGCAAGGTGAAGAACCTCTTGTTTACGCCATGGTTGACGACAACACCATTGCTCAAGTGATTGCGAATTGGACCGGTATTCCTGTTGGCAACATGATGAGTGATGAAATCGCCAAGCTGCTGACCTTAGAAGACGAGCTTAATACTCGAGTTATTGGTCAAGATGTCGCAAAAAACGAGCTCGCAAAAGCGATTCGCATATCACGCGCTGGGTTAACCGATAATCGTAAACCGATTGGTGTGTTCCTGATGTGTGGCCCAAGTGGTGTGGGTAAAACTGAAACCGCCATGGCACTTGCGGAGCAACTGTACGGAGGTAGCAACGACCTTACCGTTATTAACATGACCGAGTTTAAAGAGGAGCATAAGATTTCGATGCTACTCGGATCACCTGCTGGCTATGTCGGCTTTGGTGAAGGCGGTGTATTAACAGAAGCTATCCGACGCAACCCATACTCAGTACTGCTATTAGACGAGATGGAAAAAGCGCACCCTGGCGTGCATGACTTGTTCTATCAAATCTTCGATAAAGGCCATATCAAAGACAGTGAAGGCCGAACCGTCGACTTCAAAAACACCATCATCATCATGACATCGAACGCAGCTGATCAAGCTATCTGTGATGTTTGTGCTAAAACCACCGACCGTATCGACAACGACGAGCTACTTGAAGCTATTCGTCCGGACTTGCAACAATACTTCAAACCCGCTTTCTTAGGACGAACCACCATTGTCCCTTACTACCCACTTAACGATGAAGAGTTAGCGAAAATCACTGAGATCTCGCTCAATCGAATCAAGAAGAAACTCGCAGAACAATATCAAGCTTCCTTTACTTGGGACGCAGATTTCATTCAATTCGTAGTCGACCGTAATACCGATCCAACGACAGGTGGCCGTGCAGTCGAGCAAATCATTAACCGCTCATTGATGCCGAGATTAGCTGAAGAGTGCATTGGAAGGCTAAGCCGAAGCGAACCTATTACTCAAGTCACCGTTAGCGCAACCAACAATAGTGCTGACTTCGATTTATCGATTAAGTAGGTTTTAACTATGAACAGCAAAGCCAGCCAAACATTGACCAAACCTTCATTAATTAACCTGTCACTTCGGGTTAAGTTGATGCTTGCTATCATGGCGGTTTTGCTGTTTTCCATCACCTTAAATGCAACGCTAAACTATTTTAATTTCGAGAAAAGGCTCACTGAAACCTCCGACTCCATCTATGAAATTGTATTAGAAGAAACACATAACGATATCAATCAAGCGATCAGTTTAGGCTTGCCGCTCTCAGCAATATCGAACATACAAGGCATGCTGGATCGTCGATTGAAAATCGTTGACGGCATTACCGCCTTAGTTGTCGTCTCAAGCTCTGGAGAACGACTGTTTGGTACCGGAGAACAAAACAACGAGAATAACCGTCAGCTATCGCTCGATATCACCAACTCTTTTGGATTAGTTGAGGGGCAAGTAAAGCTCTACTACTCCACAACTCTGTTAGAACAACAAAAAACCTTCTTGCTCAAGCTCCAGTTCCTCTATTCGGCAATTTGGATACTACTCTCTTGCCTGTTTGCCTTTGTCGCCTTGAAGTACCTATTGAAAGGTATTGTCGGCCGAGTAAAAGGCGCAACTGCAATATTTGAGTCCGCGACCGATTCGGATGAATTACTGCCAACGATTACCCAAGCTCACAAGGCGCTGCAATCCCCAAACTCATTGTCTAAGTTTGAGAAGTTGAAAAACAAACACTTTCCTGTGTTTATCATCTCTCTTGCCATCCTGTTGACGATCATTGCTAACCTAGGCGTTTCGTATCAATCTTTAGACAAGTTTTCACAGATTTACGAGGTTAAACTCGAACAGAAGTCCAATCTGATTGGCGACTCTTTAAATCAAATGATTAAAGAGCTACTCGATAAAGGCGTTCCTGCCGATAAGCTACATGGCCTCGAAGACGAATTTGCGTTCTTCGTTGATCATCATAGTGAGATTCTATCGATTAACTTTGAAGGACAATCGGGCACTTCTTACCGTTATCCTGCAGAACAGGTCGATCACCCTTCTATTCGCGAATCGACATTCTCACTCAACAACAGCCACACAATTCAACTGAATGTCACTACCGACAACAACTTGATCATTAACCTGCTTAAAGAAAGCGTCATGGACATGATTACCGTGTTGGTCGCCTCTTGCCTCGTGGTTGCAGAAATCATTCTGTTCATGTGTAACTTCATGATTATTTCGCCTTGGAATCAGGTAAAGAAAGTGTTCATGTTGGTCAACCGCGACATCGTGAATCACTTAGCCAAGA
>NZ_JADDYK010000030.1:54071-67714 GCF_015163615.1 Vibrio sp. OPT18 | reverse complement strand
TCTCTACGCGCGACGAAATTGGCAAACTGCTCAACCTGACTAATCAAGCGATCACTAAGTTAAACCCGACTCAACCATCACAAGACATCGATAAGCAAGACTTTCGATTCATTCGCTTGCCACTGTTTTTATTGGTGTTCTCAGAAGCATCTTCACTCGCCTTCTTCCCTAGGTTTGTCTCTTCACTGGAAAACACAACCGGTTGGATCCCTGAAAACCTAGTCACGAGCTTACCCATTTCTCTGTTCATGTTGTGCTGGGCTATCTCACTGCCATTTGCAGGTTACTGGTCAGATAAAGTAGGCAGAAGACATTCATTAATGACAGGTGGACTCATCACTTGTATTGGCTTGGTTGCTACTGCGTTCATTCAATCTCTCGAACTCTTGTTGGTAGCTCGGGCTTTTACCGCTGTAGGCTACGGTATCGTATTTATTTCAGCGCAAGGTTATGTGTCAGATACCACAAACGACACTAACCGCACCAAAGGAATGGCGACTTTCTTGTCAGCCTTCTTCTCTGGTTCGTTATGTGGTGCTGCGATCGGTGGAATTCTTGCAGAGAAGCTGGGCTATTCAGAAACGTTTATGCTTGCGGGATTATTGGCAACGCTCAGTGTGTTACTCGTGTATGTGTTTTTCGAAAGATCTAACACCAGTAATTCAAGCAAGCCCGTTCAGCTGAAAGACTTTAAGCTGCTATTAAGTAATAAGTATTTTGCATTAATTACGATATTCAGTGCGATACCAGCGAAGATCGTACTGACAGGCTTCCTCTACTACATCTGCCCTGTCTATCTGCAATTCCTTGGCGAAAGCAGCTCTGTTTCTGGGCGGGTGATAATGGCGTATGGCCTCGCAATCATATTAATTTCACCATTAAGCGCGATCTTAGTTGATAAGCTTAAAAACAAAATGGCCTTCATTTTTATTGGTGGTTTGCTTTCATCCCTTGCCTTGCTCAATTTCTACTTCTTCCAAGGCACATTAGGGCTGCTACTTATCGTGATCATTATTGGTATTGCACACGGCATCTGTGTTTCTCCACAAATACCTTTGGTCATCGACCTCCTGTCTGGTCAGGGCATCGAGAAGGGAAAAATCATCGGTATATTCAGACTTACAGAGCGTATCGGTAATATCGCGGGGCCAATGCTGGCTGGGGTTTGTTTGAGTATCTTCGGTTACGACCAAACTATTCTTATATTTGGCGCGTCGCTTCTCGCGAGCTCCTTTAGTTTAATTGTGTTTTTCTCAATATTCCTGAAGTCTGATAAACAGAAGCTAGGGGTTCAATCATGAGATTTATAGTGTTCGTTCTCAGCTTTATTTTGATGTCCCCATCTTCATTTGCTAAGAGTGATGAAAAACACGTCATTCTTTTATTATGGCGGGGAGTAACGGATGCTGAACAAGGCTTCATGGATTATTTATCCCAACATATTGATGTGAGATTTACCGTTCTTGATGCAAACCGAGATAAAGCTCAGCTCAAACAACATATTCGAGATCTAGAATATAAAGAAGCCGACCTCATTTATTCATTTGGTACCACTATAACATTGAATTTATTAGGAACTTATACAGAACCTAGCGAGTTTAGAATAAACAACACGACGCCGGTTGTATTCAGTATCGTGACCGACCCTGTGGGTTCTAAGTTAATCACTGATCTATCTTCAACAGACAGAAATTTCACTGGTGTATCGCACATCGTACCCCATGAAATACAGTTTAAAGCGATAGAGAAGCTCAATAACATTTCAAGCCTTGGGGTTATATATAACGCTGACGAAAATAATTCGATTATCACCGCAAATAAAATGATGGAGTTGTCGGAAATTTATAACAAGCGTGTTATGTTGTATCCATTAAACATTGATAAAACCAAGTCAAACAGCGACTTAATTAACATCACGATAAACAATATGAAACGTGATGGTATCGATATGGCTTATTTACCCCCGGATTCATACATTATCACCCAAGGTGGGGAAGTCGTATCGGGGCTACATTCCGCAGGTATACCTACTTTTTCGGCGACCGAGAGTCCGATAAGAAAACATAAGGCCCTGTTTGGCATTGTCAGCCGTTACTACAATGTTGGTCAATTCGCTGGATACAAAGCGAAGAACATATTGAAAGGAACTCAAAAAGCTTCAGACATCCCAATAGAATCACTAAGCCAATATTCCTATATTGTTAATATCGAGGCTGCACACAAGCTCGACTATTATCCGCCAGTGTCTATTTTGAAGATTTCTGAAGTGATAGGACACTCTAATGACGTTAACTAGAGCCTCTACCATCAGACTATCGTTAGTCACCCTACTCATCTCGACGTTTTGGTCGATGAGTGTCTTTGCTCAAGTAAAAATTGGGCCATCTCGCCTAATGCTGACCACACAAGATTGGCCGCCTTACCAAAGCTACGAAAACGCGACAATGCAAGGAATTGCTTTGGACAAGGTTAAATGTGCCTTAGGTATGATGGGACAGCCTTACCAACTCACAATGACAACTTGGTCGGACGCACAACTGCGCGTGCATAGCGGTAGCCAACACGGCTTTTTCGTCGCCACTAAAACTTCTGAGCGTGATGAATACGCTACGCTCTCAGCACCTATCGCAAAACAGACGTTGAATTGGTATTTTGGCCCAGGAGTGGAGCCGAAGGTTGATGAATTGTCAAAGTTAAACCTTAACTTTTCTGCCAAATTTGGCTCAAACAAATGGTTTTGGCTAAAACGTAATGGATTTAACGTCGTTAAGCAGCCACGAGATGCTAAAGTATTACTAAGACTTTTAAAACAAAGGGAAATTGATGTTGTTTTAGAAGATGAGTTGGTCTTTAAAAGAGAGTTGAATAAAGCCTCTTTACCACTCGATTACTTCAATTCGACGAATTTAGATACCAAGGATATGGGGGTCTATTTTTCGAATCGATTCCTTAAAACCTATTCGGGTTTCTTAGACAGTTTTAATTCAGCCATATCCAAGTGCAAGGAGTAGCCATTGTCCATCAGTGTCCACATGATTTCTGTACCTGCTGAAGAGGTTGTTTCCTCTAGAGTGACGTATCTGCCCGAAAGTGGCGGAAGCTTAGGTCGTTCTCCGTCATGTGATATTGCGCTGCCCGATCAAACGAAATGGATCTCGAGAACTCACTGTCAACTCTACCCGACAGATCGTGGTTACGTGATTAAAGACATCAGTAACAACGGCGTATCACTAAACGACAAGTCTCTGGCAAAAGAGAAAGAGTACGTCATTACCGACGGCGACATCATCAAACTTGGTGGCTATACACTGCTGGTTAGCCTACTGAGTGATCCAAAAGTCAACGCGGCCAATAACACCACACAGGATGACACTTTTATTGAACCTTTTAACTTAAAGCTTGATGACAGCGATACTGACTTTTTAGATGACTCACCAGAAGTTGCAATCGTTCAAAAGACCTCGAATTTCTCTTCAAAAAATGTTCTGAGTGACGACCCCTTCTCATCTGATCCGTTTGAAGATTTGGACGATGACAAAGTCATACCGAACATTGAAGTAGATGAAATCTCTCACGCCGATAACAGCACTCTCTCTTCTGCAGAGTTAGAGTATCTACCAGTCAATGTTGATAACAATACGCGTATTGAAGAGTCAATCGACAAGCTCATCACGTTGACCGAAAAGAACCAACAATACTTACAGAATCCTCAGCTTCAACAAAAAGCGCTATTCGACGCCCTAGAACAAACCGTTGATCAGTTCTTAAATGAGTTCGCACCAAAGCAGCTTGAGAGCCAATTTAGTGAGTATGTCAGTAGCGGCATTTTTACCAACAAAGATAAAAAGTATTGGAAGATTTACCGAAAGCATTTTCAACACCGTCAAGACAACGGAGATTTCAGACGCCAATTCAAAGCGTTGTTTATGGAGAACATGCAGAAGCAAAGTGAGGAAAGAGAATGAAACGTCTCATACTCTTATCGCTTTGTTTACTTATCACAGCATGTTCTTCATCGGACCCAGCTCCTGTTGTCACTCAATATTCGTTGACCGTTAAAGCTGATGCGACCGTCAACCAATACAATGATGATCAAGCGAACCCAGTTGTGGTTCGGCTTTACCAACTCACGGATCAACAACTGTTCAAACAGCTGCCGTTTATTGACTTGTACAACAATGACTTGCAGCTATTGGCGGCAAACTTAGTTTCAAAACAGGTATTACCGATTGTACTGCCTAACTCAGAGCAAAAGCTGACGTTAGACATCAACAAGAACACGCAATACATTGCAACTCTGGTCGAATTCGCGGATTACCAAAATGGCACAACCAAGACCGTTTTGATTATGCCTTCCGATCCAGAGCAAACCTTAGAGTTAACGATTACAGGGAAGAAAGCAGAGTTAGCCGTGATACAGCCTGACTCGAGCTGGTGGCAAATCTTTTAATAAAAAAGCCAATATATAAAAATAATAGAAAAGGATTTTACGTGGACGCTTTCAAAAAAGTAGTGTGGCAAGAAGGGATGTTTATTGCCCCTCAGCACTTTCAGCAGCAAGATCGCTATGTGCAAAACTACATTCGTCAAAACATTGAAACACTGGCTGGTTTTGCCTCTTTCTTTGGCATTACCGAGCTAGTGCTTAACCACGACCTCTTGAAGATCGGTAAGCTATCTATACCGAGCTGTTCAGGTGTGTTCCCCGATGGAACCCAATTCAACCTCAAACAAGAGATTGTTGTCGATATTCCGCAAGGCACTATTGAAACCATCGTCTATCTTGCTCTGCCAATCTCTTTGCAAGGCAATAATGACTACAGCGAAGATGGACAAGAGCAGAGTCGTTACATCACACGTTCAATCAATGTATTCGATACTTCTACCTCCGAAAATGCCAGCGTCGAAGTCGACGTAGCTCAGCTGAATATCGGGCTCAAATTCGCGGGAGAAGACACCTCCGGCTTTACCCTAATTCCAGTGGCTAAGATTTTAGAAATCAGCGACTCAGACGAAGTCATGCTTGATAGAGCCTTCATCCCTGCTTGCTTGCATTACGGCGCTTCTACCCTACTCAGCGAGCGAGTCAAAGAGATCCACGCGCTGGTAAGCAACCGAGCTCAAAACCTTTTAAAACGCATTGAAGCTGGCCAAGGTCAAAAAAGCCCTCAGTCTATGATGCAAGATTTTCTATGGCTGCAAACTCTCAACACCTGGCTACCGTGGTTTGAGTTGACCATCAGCAACACCAAGTACCCTACCCATGAACTGTATTCAAAACTTAAACAATTTGAAGCTCAAGTCATGGCGTTAACACCAGCAATTCCAGGTGAGTGTCAGCCTCTAAAATATGACAAGCTCTATGACAACTTTAACCCGCTGTTTTCGAGTCTACGAAACCTACTCACACTGGTTCAGCAAGATTCAGTCATCGAGTTCAAGTGGGATATTTCTCTGTTTGAGAAACGCCGTCTACTTCGCACGTTAATCAAAGACCCAAGCAGCGTTTATAACCGTCGCTTCGTCTTAAGTGTTAAATCCGACATCAGCAGTACAGAGCTTAATGAGCTGTTCCCTATTTCGGCTAAGTTAAGCAGTAACAATAAGATCGTAGAGCTAGTAAGAAGCTCGCTTTCTGGTATCTCATTAACACCGCTTCCGATTGCACCAAGCGAGCTTAAGCCGATGCAAGGCGTCGCTTATTTCGAAGTGGATACCAAAGATCGAAATTGGTTAGACATGCTAGACACACGTGACGCGATTGCCCTCCACGTTGATGCGCGCATTCCTGCTCTCGAAGTCATTCTATACGCGTTGAGATAATGGCTATGGATTATTTAGACGAAGAAACACTGGTCATCGATAAAGCATCAAAAGGCTCTGCTAACACAGAGTCTGATCAGGCATTCTCTAAATTGGTTGCTGTACACTCCACCAGCACTCAAGAAGAGTTTCTGCGTCATTTTGATAAGGCAGAGAATCAACTGATCAACATCAGCAGTGATTTACTGACTAAAACACTCAAGATATCCACACTGTCTGAACCCGAAGATCTCACGGTCTTTCGTGAACAATTTATTCAAGGCATCAACGACATAAAAGCTCAAGCAACCGAGCTCATTTACCCTATCGCGGTGATCGATAAGCTGTGCTTTTTATACGCTGTAGTCATTGATGAATTCATCATCTACACCGAATGGGGAGAAAAACGCGGTTGGGAAAACAAGACCCTGCTTAGTGAATTGTTTGGCATGCGTAACGGTGGCGAACTGTTCTTCTCTGTTGCAGAAAAAGCCGCAAGACAGCCCCACAAGCTAATAGACCTTTTAGAGATCATCTACTTATTTATCAATATTGGATTCAAAGGCCAATATCGTGAAGGCGGCGCTGAACAGTTAAAAGCGTTTGTTCATCAGTTAGAGCAAACCATCAGCCAATATCGCTCGGCTAGCGGTGTGCATTGTCGTACTAAAGTAAAACTCCCAGAAGTAAGGAAACCGACTAGGCGTAAACGTTACTTCATCACTAGCCTGTTTTTCTTCTGTTTAATCGCCACCAGCATTGGCTTAACTGAATTTTGGTACACCAAGACCCACGAGCAAAGAGCGCGTGATTTCACATTCTTGCCAAGCTTTAGCGAACGTTACGTCTTATCAGGCGAAATTAAAGACATCGTATTCATCAGCGATGATAAAGACTTGGTAAATCCACCTCGTCACGCCAGCAAAGCGGACGCAATAGAAGCATCACAAACCAACGACTTTACGCCAAGTACAGCAAATTGGTTGGTTCAACTCGCCACCTTCTCAAGTAAGAAAAACGCCGAAGCTTTCATCAAGAACCTATCACCTTCAGCTTATGAGCCGATTATCTCTCCTTACAAGAAGTACTACCGAGTGATACTAAGAACAAACACCTCAGAAGAAGCGAGAAGCACCAAGGCGTGGTATGTCGAAAACGACCAAATAAACGCCATTATCGTTCGCACTTCTGCACACGAGTTAAACAAGGAAGAGTCTAACTGATTATGCCGGATGCCAAATCAAACAAGTCAGGCAATGTAAAAAAAACAGTAGGCATTTCTGCCCTAGCCTCTGTCGCCTTTTTTACCGTCGCTTCTAGCGTCATTCTGCTAACACCTCTCAACGCTTATTTGGTGTGGGCGCTGGCCACTATCGCCATTATATCCACGCTTATCGGCTTCATTTGTTACTGGGTGCTGATCAAACGCAGCGCAAAATCACAAGAAGAGTCATTAGATAAAGAATTGATTCAAAAGCGACAAAAGCAACTAGCCAGTCATTTCAAGCGAATGATCAGTGGGCAGAAACGTAAAACTCGCTTAACCAGCCGTTACGACCAACCAATCTATCTACTGCTAAGTCAGAACCCGAATAAGGACAAAAGCATCATCACTCAAATGGGTTATGAAGCGTATAAGCTCGATGACTTCGGCAATGACATTGAATTCCCAATCCTGTTTTGGGTCAGTGAGCACTCGATTTTGGTTTCTATCAGTATGGGAGAAGACCAACACCCTGAGTACCTGAAAACACTGTGTCAGTCGTTAACTGCGTGGCGACCAAGACAAGCCGCCAATGGCTTATTGCTTACCACCGATGTTTCCTCGTTATTAGAAAACAATGAGCAAATTACACAGCAAGCTGATGAGCTTAAATCGACTATTAAGACTTTTAATCAAGCATTTGGTGTCAGCTTACCGATTTATAATGTTGTCTCGAATATGGGTAGCATCAGCGACTTTTGTCAGTTCTTCTCAGCGTTTGATGAATCCAAAAGAGACGAAGTGTTTGGTGCCACCGCGCCTTACTCTAAACACGGTGGGATCGATGCAGACTGGTTTAACGATGAGTATGATCACTTAATCAGCGAACTGATTGCTAATATGAGCAATGCGCTTGCCGGGCAACTCAATCAAGATTATCGCAACTCCATAGCCAGTGCCCCTTTCCAGTTTGGCTTATTGAAGCAGAATCTTTGGTTGTTCCTCAATCGGTTATATCGAGGAGAACAGCTTAGTGATGCTCTGCAATTTCGCGGTTTTTACTTCACGCATGATGGACAAAGTTCAGCGCAGTCAGATTTATTGGCGAGTGCCGTCTCTTATTCGGTAGGTCACGAGCATTATCAACAAAACGAGCAAATCCCGGTGAACCAAACCTTATTTGCTCAATACCTAATGACTCACGTGATCCTATCGGAACATGAGCTGGTCGGCGTCAACAAACGCAAAGAGAACACTCTGCTCGTTAACCAAGTCGTTTTCACCCTATCTTGGATTGCCTTGCTCGCCGCCGTGTTGCTGGTGATTAAGTTTGATTTTGATTTCCAGAATCAACGTGAAACCAGAGCGGACATCATGCTTGAGCGCTATAAAGAGGCGATATCGGCATCGCCTTATGACATCGAGAACATGGCTGACAATATCCCCAACCTATTCTCACTGCAGCGTATCTATAACCTCTACAAGCAGCCAGAGCCTTGGTACAGCCTGCCGTTTATGCCAAATCCGAGCATCAAGGAAGAAGTCGAAGAGGCCTATTTCACCGAGCTACAACAAGTCCTGATTCCTTCAATGGAGAATACGCTAGAGAAAGACCTGTTTGTGTATGTAAACCTTGAGGATCAATCTCAGACGCTATCTCTGTTAAACAACTATCGTCTGTTGTTTAGCAAAGACAGAACCAACGTCCAAGAACTCAAGAACTACTACATTCGTACGCTCCAAGATCAAGGCGAAGCCGATAGCGTCAACATTGCTCAGCTTGATGTGCTACTCAGTGACATCTTTGCTCGTAACCTGACACCAGTAAAATCGAATCATGATTTAGAAAGCCTCGCGAAGAAAGTCATCACGCAAACGGGCATTGAAACCCTGCTGTACGAACACATTCAGAGTTCTACGGCCTATGCTAAGCGCGTCGATATTCGCGGTGAGCTAGGTGACAATTTCGGCTCGGTGCTTCAGTTTTCACCGAGTTACGCTGGCTACTTGGTTCCGTATATCTTTACCCCGACGGGGTTTAACCAACTCGATTTATCGGTGAATTCCCCGACTCTGAAATCCGCTTTACAGTCTTATGAAGGCGTCGCTGGAGCTTACCCTAGCGCACTGGAATTGCATCGAATCAGTCGCGAGCTAAAGCAAACTTACCAGAATGATTACATCAACTATTGGCGTGATTTAGTTCATAATGTCGAAGTCAAAGAAGTGGCTAATCCTACACAACTGAAAAGTGCATTAACGAGCCTGTCGGAAGCAAGCAATAACCCATTAGTCAGCTTGTACTCGACGATTGCTAAATATACCTATGTTGAGCTTGAGATCCCTGTAAAGGATGACAAGCAACAAGATCCTGCGAGTATGCCGATTCAAGACCCTGATAAAAAAGAATCCGCTCGTCAGATATCACTCAGTTTCCAAGCCTACAAAAAGCAAGTTACAGCTAACGACCAAGGTAAGAAGCCAATCGACAACCTGCTTACTGCGTTTATCAACGCTAAAAAGTGGGGAGACAAGTTTTACGAAACCAAAGAGCCGCAAAAGGTTGCCTTTGATACGCTGTCTGTCACTCTGCAAGCCGGTAACCCTATAGCGTCACTATCGAGCCTATCCAACAGTCATTTAGCGGTCGCTGAAGAGCTGGTTAACAAGGTGGTACACCAAAGTAATGAAACGGTGATGTCACTGGCTCACGACTACTTAAACACGGCGTGGTCGAACGAAATTTATCAACCTTATCAACAGCGCTTGGCCGCTTTTTATCCGTTCAATCGAAAGTCTAAAACGGACGTCAGTGTGGCGGATGTCAAAGCCTTCTTCGTTACGAATGGCATAGTCGACAAGTTCTCTCAAAATCGCCTAAATGGATTCGTTAAAGATAGTGACGAAGCGCCTTATTTACCGGGACTATTGCCGGGTACAGGTTTATCGATTACGCCAGAGGTTTGGACAATGATGGACAAAGCCGGCGATATAAAGAGTGCCCTATTCTTAGCTGACCCATCGAACATCCTGATCAATTTCCAATTGAAAGCGGTCGATATGACGCCAAACATCACGGAGTTTTCGATCATTTCGGATAAGCCAATCTTTACCTATCGTCATGGGCCGACGTTATGGAGCCAGCAATCATGGCAAGGTGACGCGAAGTTTATCGAAAAACTAGGTATTCAGCTTAATGCGCAGGACTCTACAATTGGCCAGAACACAGTAAAAGGCACATGGAGTTGGTTCCGCTTATTCGAACCAAACGTGAACTTTACGTCTGCACAAGACACTCAGGTGGAGTTTGTTTACGGCGACAGCAAGGTGAAGTTAACAATCAAGACTCAGGGTCAATCGAACCCGTTTGTTCCTGGCTTCTTCTCTGGATTCTCTCTGCCAAGTGGTATCTGATAACGCATTTTCAAACAGCTCGTCTTGTCCATCAAGGCGAGCTCAACCTTTTGAGGATAATGTATCTTCAAACAGAGAAGACGTGAAAGGACATGTGAAAGATGAAAAGCTTCGACAAGCGTTTAAAGCTCATGGCTACACTAATCTCACTCGCTTAAGTCCACGAGTTTTCAGAGCCCAACACCCTAGTTGGGGACTGGTGACCATCAAATATGCTAAAGAGCTCAAGCACCGCCACTTTTTAAAACAAGAGGCGGAGTTTCTTCATTCCGATACAAGCTCCTTTACAAGTTCCGGCACAAACGATATTTGGCCTACATATTGTGATTACTTTTCGATTCATCAGACTGACTGCCTCGTTCTTTCTCACTTGAGTGGTAACACACTGCTGGAAATTCAAAACAGATCAAATATCAATGCCGATATGCCCTCTCAATGGATTAGCACTTTAGAATCAGCCATCAACCGAATCCATACTCTTGGTTTTGTTCATGGAGATATTAAGCCATCCAATATCGTGCTCAGCCCACAAGGACAAGCCCAACTCATTGATTTTGGCTCCGTCACTAAAATACGGACTGAACGTACTGCGCTTCGCTTTGAAAGCTACACACCTCGATATTCAAGGCATCAATCAGTCACAAACAAGCTGGATGATTGGTTCGCACTTGCCGTCATATTAGAAGAACTATTAGATGCTGCGGCACTGCCAAGTCGATATCAGGTTCTACTGAAACAGCATAGATAAGCCCGATATTCGGCATCGCGTGTTTTCCCCTGTAGCAAGTTCACGATAGATTTAAAAAGCTAATTGAACGACTGAGTAACTCTGAATGATTCAGTGTTAGCAAACGAGAACCTGAACTATTCAACCTTGATCGCACTACGACACAATCCATTTGGTTATTCTTTGTCAAATAACGATTAATATATAAAATATCTATTAATAAAAAGGCGTACCATTATTTTGTTAGATTCCAGAATCAACAATTAACCCTCCTAAAATCATGCGTTTCCGCCAAATTCCACTACGCTTTATTAATATAAAACATAGCAATCTGATTAAATTTTTTAGGGACGAAAAATGAATCAAATTACGACAGATAAACCGATCATTCTGGTTGTTGATGACATTCCGGACAACATACATACCCTCTCAGGGATCCTGAACGACGACTTTAAAATTAAGGCTGCGACATCCGGAGAAAAAGCGCTAAAAATTGCTTCTACTCACCCAAAGCCTCATCTCATTCTTCTCGATATCATGATGCCTGTGATGGACGGTTATGAAGTATGCCGCCGACTTAAAAGTAACCCTGTCACTTCTGACATCCCCGTTATCTTTGTGACAGCTAAGACGGATGTAGTAGACGAACAGAAAGGCTTTGAACTCGGTGCTGTTGATTACATAACTAAACCAGTCAGCCCTCCTATTGTGAAAGCTCGCGTTGTCACACATATCTCTCTGTATGACCAAAACTTGGCACTGTCTCGTAAGGTAAGACAGAGAACGGAAGCTCTCGCCATGAGTCGATTGGAGATAATCCGCAAACTAGGCCGCGCCGCTGAATACAAGGATAATGAAACCGGAATGCACGTTGTAAGAATGAGTTACTACTCAAAGATTCTGGCTCAGCAGTTAGACGTCAGTGAAGAGTGGGTGGAGTTGTTATTCCAAGCAGCTCCGATGCACGATATTGGCAAAATCGGTATTCCTGACTGCATATTAGGTAAACCTGGCAAGCTTGATGCGGATGAATGGGCAATCATGCAAACACACGTAACGATTGGTGGGGATATTATCGGAGACAACGATTCTAAACTGCTAAAACTCGCCCAAGAGATCGCTCTTTATCACCATGAAAAATGGGATGGCAGCGGCTACCCTCATAAGCTATCAGGCGAAGACATCCCTCTAAGTGCACGTATTGTTGCAATAGCAGATGTATTCGATGCCCTCACCAGCGAACGCCCATACAAGAAAGCTTGGCCGATTGAAAAAGCGATTGAGTTAATACAAGAGCAAGCTGGCCATCACTTTGATCCTAACTTGGTTCCTATTTTCATTAGTAAGCTCGATGAAATGCTCACTATCAAAGACTCTTTTACTGATGAACAAGAACACTAAGTTCGCTGGTACTTTATCAATACAGGCACTTTATGAATACTGTTTCAAGATTTGCTACTGATTCGAAATTAATCTTAACCTCCTTTCTGGTCGCAGCCATCGTGGTGTTTTCTGTCGCGGTAGGCGCTTGGATCAATCTCAACGATCGCTTCATCGGCGTTGAACAATACGCTTCCAGTACTCGCTTATTGACCTCACTCGATAAGCTCCGCGTTTATGAGTTGTCTTTTAGTAACGACTACAGCGAACAAGTCATCTCTAGCTTTGATCAAGAAGCAGAACAAACCGTGGGTCTAGCCAATGATTACGCCGACCAGTATGCAACGTCCCTTCCTATCAATTTACTCACGGAATATTTGGTTCAATTCAAGCAATATGTCGACATTGTTGAGTTGAACCAATCAACTCGAACGCTTATGGACGAGCGCTCCAATGCCGCAACAGACTTATTGCGAGAGATGAGGGATCTACATAATCAAGCGATCAATCAAAACAATCAGAAAATTCGCGGTCTACGACTAAACAGCGAAGAACTGACCAACGTTGCACTAGAAACCAGTCAACTTGCCACTCTTGCCGTTAACATACAAAATCTTGAAAAAGAGTATTTACTCGACGGCAACCTAAAGACTCGCTCGTTAGTCAAACTTGAGATGCAAAAGGCTTCACGGCTCATCTCAGAGTTGCAAGAGCAGATTTTGGATGACAAAGGACAACAACTTTTAGAGGTTGTAGATAAGGCAAAAAATCGCTATTACACCAACTTAGTTCAGCTACAAGGCATACCAGCGTCTTCGAAAAAGTTAAGAGCATCCCTTATCAATCAAGTCACCCTAAGTGGCTCTGAATTCTCACGCTCAGTTAGCTTGCTCTATCAAACCAAACAGAGCCAAGTCGCGGATCTGAGTCATCTCGTTTCTCAATCTCAAGCAGAACTCTCTTCCCAATTGCTCATAGGGCAAGACCTATTGGCGATTCGCACGCTACTAAGTCGTTCAAATCGATTCAACCGAGATTTTCTACTCGCAAATTCAAAGGAACAGAAGCTAATCGCCGACAAAGTGTCGCATGTGATTAATGAGATGCAATCCAAAT